>CAYZSN010000304.1:0-17716 GCA_964481095.1 uncultured Oleiharenicola sp.
GGCTCCTCGCCCCCGGGCCGCGGGGCCGCGGGCCGCAGCGGTTCGTCGGGCTCGATCGCGTGGCGCGTGAGGATGCTCGCCAGGAACAACCAGTTGCCGTGCGCCGGGGAAATCAGCATCGCGTTCTTCCCGCGGAACCCGAGCCCGCTGCGCGCCGCCCAGCCGCGCTCCAGCACCGGGCCGGTGTCGACGTAATACCGATAGTCCGCCTCCGACGCGCCCAAATCCTCCTCCAGCACGCGGCCGGCCGCGGCGAGGCCCACCTTAATCGTATCGTGGTAGTCCTCGTTCAGCGCGTAGCGCGCCCACGCCGGCCGGCCGGTGGAACCGGCGCGCCAGTAATTCACGCCGAGCAGGATGATGGTCCGCGCCCCCGCCAGCACCAATTCCGGATCGAGCCGCTTGGCGGCGGTGCGCCCCATCCACGCCATGTCGCCATGTTGCCCGGCGTCGAGCCAGCCGCGCAGTCCGGTCGTCGCCGCCGGCACGGCGCGCGCAAAGCGCACCGCGTCGAAACCGAGGCCGTGCAGGCGGGTGCGAAGCGCCTCGCGCTGCGTCCCGGCCAGCGGCAACCCTGCCTGCGCGGTCATTTGCCGAACTGGGCCGCTTCCTGGCGGTAGACGCGCAGCACGTGCGCGGCAATTTCCCGCATCGGCCGCTTGTCCGTCAGGACCATCGTGCCGGTGCGGCGGTAGAGTTCCTCGCGCTGGGCGTAGAGTTCGCGCAGGCGCTGCTCGGGATTTTCCACCTGCAGGAGCGGCCGGTGGGAGGCGTGCATCGTGCGCTGGAGGATCGTCTCGATCGGGGCGTGCATGCAGATGACGACGCCGCGGCTGCGCAGGAGCTCCAGCATGCCCGGCGGCACGACCAGGCCGCCGCCGCAGGAAACGACGCAGCGCTGCGGCGGGTGGCCGTGTTCGATGAACTCGCGCTCCATCGCCCGGAACGCCGGCTCGCCCTCCTCGGCGAATATCTGCGCGACGGGCCGGCCCTGTTTGCGCTCGATCTCGTGGTCGCTGTCGAGGAAATCGAAGCCGACCTGGCGCGCGACCTGCCGGCCCACGGTGCTTTTGCCCGTGCCCATGAAGCCGACGAGGTAGAGGTTGACGTCCATCCGTGCGCGCAGCGAACACCGCGGCGCGCACCGGCGCAAGACCGCTTCGCCCGCCGCCGTGTCCCCGGGCCAAAAAAAACGCCTCCCGTCGGGGAGGCGTGCAGGAGATCGGAAAATGCGCTCCGGCTTACTTGGCCGGAGCCGGGGCCGGGGGCGCGTCCTTCACGCCGACGATCTCGACGTCGAAGATGAGGGCGGCCGAGGGCGGGATGCCGCCGGCGACGCCTTCGTCACCGTAGGCGAGGGACGGCGGGATGTAGAGCTTGAGCTTGCCGCCGACGCCCGTCTTCTGGAGGCCCTCGAACATGCCGGCGATGACGCCGTTCGGGTTCTGGGCCGAGGGAATCGCGAGCAGGAGGTCGGCCGGCTGGCCGCGCTCGCTCGTGCTGTCGAACACCTGGCCGGTGATCAGTGAGCCGGTGTAATTGATGGTCACGACCTGGCCGGGCTTCGCGATCGCGCCGGTGCCGGCCTTGACGACCTCGTAGCGGAGGCCGCTGGGGAGCTCGATGACGGCCTTGTTTTCCTTCAGCTTGGTGAAGAACTCGGCGTTGGCCGACATCTGCTGGGCCTTCAGCTTGGCCATGAACACCTGGTTTTTCTTCGCGAGAAATGCCTCGACCTCGGGCCCGATTTCCTTCGCGTCAAACGGCGGCTGCGCGCCGGAGGCGATGCCCACCATGCCGCGACCCATGGCCTCGACCTGCTCCTTGGTGAACTCGAGCTGGCGCAGGCCCATTTGGGCGCCCATGAACCAGCCGTAGGCCTCGGCCACCTGGGCCTCGGTGAATTTCTTGGCCGGGGCAACGGCGGCAGCGGGCGCCCCGGGGGCGGCGGGCTGCGCCGCAGGTGCAGCGGCCGGCGTGGCGGCGCCCGGGACATTGAACTTGACCGCATCCTGCGCGGAAGCGGCGATCAGCAGGCCGAGACTCGCGAGGCCTGCACTGAGTTTGGTGGTGAATTTCATGAGTAACTGGAGCCCGGTTGGGAAACGGCCCGGGCGGGTTTGTGCCGTCAAAGAGCGCGAAATTGCTCACCTGCCCCCGAAAAATCAACCCCTTACACGGCAAATCCCCTGGGAAACTGCCGAACCGCGGGCTTGTCAGCTCCCGGCCCCCGCCTACTCTCTCCAATCCCATGAACGAAAACCAATTCTGGCACAGCACGGATGGCCAGATTCTCACGGTCAAGCTCAAGAGCCCCGACCGGGTCGCCCTCAGCCTCGCTTTCTGGCCCCGCCACCCGGCGGAAATGGACTTTCTCAAGGCCCACCTCGCCACGCTCCGCTTCACCGAGCGCAGCTCGCTGGCCCGCATTGGCATCGAGATGATTCTCCAGGGCGCGCCGACCCTCGACGGCAACCGCGTCCTCCTTTCGGTCGAGGCCTTCCTTTACGACCACAGTTTCCCCAACGCCCCCTACTGGCAGAAGCTGCTTCGGCCCGGTGTGCCCGTCGGCCGCCTGTTCCATGCCCCCGCCGCGGCCAAGCTCACCGCCACCGAGGTCTGGACGGCGATCCAGGAAAACCACCTGAAGCTGCCCAACACGATCTCGATCGACAGCTCGGGCCGCGTCTTCTTCACCCCGCACCCGGTCAACTACACGCTCAACCCGCGCCTCATCCGCGTGAACTTCGAGCACATCGTCTCGGGCTACGCCGGCCGCTCCTTCATCGACAAGGTCCAGGTGCGCCACGACGCCGCACCGCTGACCATCCCGCCGCACTCCGGCGTGCTCACGAGCTGCTCGATGTACCTGCGCGAGCACTTCGTCGTGCTCAGCCCGGGCGAGGGCAACTTCGGCCTGCACACGTCCGCCGTCCTCCTCGACCCGATCAAGACCTCCGGCACCAACATCATGCTCGAGATCTACAACACGGGCGAGCAGCCCGTCGTGAACCCGATGGTGTCGGTGGAGATCTTCCGCGCCCCGCCGGCCGAGGACCAGGAATTCAAGACCCTCGCCAAGAAGCGCCAGCGTCTCCTCGGCACGGTCAAGGGCCTCTACAAGTGCCTCGACACCTCGCCGCCGGTGGAACTCGCCGAGGCCAAGCCCAAGACCAAGGTCACGGTCCGCGGCCAGAGCGCCACGATGGAAAACCGCACCGTGGTCGTGCGCGCCAACGACGAGGACCTGAAGAAGATGCTCGCGGCCGAGGCCTGCCCGCTCGGCGCGCGCACCATGATCCAGGCCCTCGATTCCAAGCACGAGGACGCCGACACGCTGGTCGTCGACTACTTCCCCGACCTGCTCGAGCACACCGAGCTCGTCACGCGCCTCGGCGACCTGCGGCCAAAGCGCCTCGTCTTCCGCAAGGCTTCCCGCACCCATGGCTACTTCCTGTCGAGCAACGCCCACGCGCGCCTCGACACCTTCCACTCACTCGGCATCCCGGTCTACTGGTACGACGAGATGACGAAGGACCTCTACGTCCACACCTACCGCCGCGACCACGGCTTCTTCGTGAAGGAGGAGATGGCGCGCAAGTTCCAGGAAGCCACGATCCTCGCGTTCTACGGCTCCGCCGTCGGGCTCGACCAGAACGACACCGACCGCATCTCGAGCCTCGTCAACCAGCTCACCGCCTTCATGGGCGGCAACCTCGGCGTGCTCACCGGCGGCGGCGGCGGCGTCATGCGCCTCGCCACGGAGACGGCGCGGAGCAAGGGCGCGCTCACCGGCGCCTGCTTCCTCGAGCTCGAGGCCCAGCCGCCCGAGCTCGGCGTCGATTTCTTCAACACCTTCCAGGAAAACTCGCGCCACTTCCGGCAAAAATGGTTCGAGGCGGCCGATTTTTGCGTCTTCAACGTCGGCGGCGTCGGCACGCTCGAGGAAATCGGCATCGAGCTCTGCAACCTCAAGCTCGGCATCCGCCCGCGCGTCCCCTCCGTCTTCTTCAACGCCCGCTTCTGGGGCGACCTCCGCCGCCAGGTCCGCGCGATGATCAAGGACCAGCGCGCGCCGGCCTGGATGAACGATTACATCCTCTTCACCGACGACCCGGCCGAGGTCATCGCCTTCTACCGCAAGACCCTGAAGGTGCTGTGATGCATCGGGTCCGGGTTGCGGGTCATAGGGGCCGGGGCTGAAACAAAAGGCTTCCTCCCCGGAGCCGAAAACCTAGACCCTAGACCCGTCCATGGCTCTCCCTTCTTCCGTATTGATTGTCGGCTCCGGCGGACGCGAGCATGCGCTCGTGAAGGCGCTCGCGCTCTCGCCGGCCAAATCGCGCCTGCTCTGCGCGCCGGGCAACGCCGGCATCGCGGCCGAAATCGCCTGCTTTCCGGTCGCCGTGGACAACATCGCCGGGCTGGTCGCGCTGGCGCAGAAGGAAAAGGTGGAGTTCGTCGTCGTCGGGCCGGAGGTGCCGCTGTCGCTCGGGCTCGTCGACGCCCTCACGAAGGCCGGCACCCCCGCCTCCGGCCCGAAGGATGTGGGTTCGCCCCTCGAGTCCTCCTAGATCTACACCAAGGAAATCCTGCTCAAGTATGGCATTCCCACCGCGGCCGCGGCCTTCTTTGAAAACGAGAAGGATGCCATCGCCTACATCCGTGCGCGGCCCGCACCCATCGTCGTGAAAGCTGACGGACTGGCTGCGGGCAAGGGCGTCATTGTCGCCGCCACCCATGCCGAGGCCGAAGCCGCCGTTCGCACGCTCCTCGCCTTTCCGGGCCAATCCAAAATCGAAAATCAAAAATCAAAAATCCTGGTGGAGGACTGCATGTTCGGCGACGAGACCTCCATTCTCGTCGTCGTGTCGGGCCGCGACTACGTCATCCTGCCGGTCTCGCAGGACCATAAGCGGATCGGCGATGGCGACACCGGCCCGAACACCGGCGGCATGGGCACGTATTCGCCGGCCGAAGTCGTCACGCCGGAACTGCTGGCGCGCATCGACGGGGAGATCGTGAAGCCGTCGGTCAACGCCATCGCCGCCGAGGGCATCGATTTCCGCGGCACGCTGTTCATCGGCATCATGCTCACGGCCTCCGGCCCGAGCGTGATCGAGTACAACGCCCGCTTCGGCGATCCCGAGACGCAGGTGGTGCTGCCGCGCATCAGGAACGACGTGCTCGCGCTGCTCTGGGCCGCCGCGCGCGGCGAACTGCGCGGCACGAAGCTCGAGGTCCGGCCCGATGCCGCGATCTGCGTCGTCATCGCCGCGAAGGGCTACCCGGACGCCTATCCCAAAGGTGATCCTATCCTGTTCCCTCCCCCCTCCTCCCTGCCCCCTGGTGCTTCGATCATCCACGCCGGCACGGCGAAGAACATCGCCGGCCAGATCGTGACGAACGGCGGCCGCGTGCTCGGAGTCACCGTGCTGGCCCCGACCCTGCGCGAAGCCGCCGACCGCGCTTACGCCGCTTGCGAACAAATCCAGTGCGTGTCCAAGTACTACCGCCGCGACATCGGCGCGCGTCAGTTGAACAAAAAATAGCATGCCTTCCTTCCGCCGCCTTTTCGTCCTGCTGTCTCTCAGCTCCCAGCTCTCAGCTCTCAGCTTTGCCGCGGAACCCGTTCCCCTCGACCAAGGCCTGACTTATTTCCGCATCGCCTCGCTCCCGCAGTCAGCCATCGACCTCCGGGCCGCGCTGTTGCAGCCGGCCCCCCTTGTGCTCGACCTGCGCTACACGGCCGACGAGCCCGGCGCGGCGGACGTGCTGCTCGAGTTCAACACTCAGCCGCGCAAGCCCACGATCTACGTGCTCATCAGTCCGGCCACCCCGAAGTCGCTGTCCGAACGTCTCGCCGCCTCGCACGTGACGCTGCTCGGCATCAAGGGCTCCCATCCCGAGCCCACGGTCGTGGTCGCCCAATCCGCTGCGGACGACCGCCGTGCCTACGATGCCCTCGATGCCGGCACCCCGCTGGCCGACCTGATCTCCGGCAAGGTGGAGAAGGAGCGCTTCGACGAGGCCTCGCTCGTGCACGAATTCAAGAACGGCAACCACGACGCCCACCCGCCCGAGCCGCCGGCCGAGGACAAGGCGGCCGCTCCCGCCAAGCTGGTCGACCGGGTCCTCCAGCGTGCCACGCATCTCCACCGCGCGCTGCTCGCCTTGAAGCGGGGTGCCTGACCTTGGCGCGGCGCTCTATGACCGCCGCGCCAGAAAACTGCTGATACCCGGGTGGTGTCCATCTAGCTGGTCGCCACGAGGCGCTCCGCGCCTCTCGCGATGACAGATCAAATTAGGACATTGCCGATGCCCGCGCCAAGTTGACGTCCCCGCGCCGCTGGTCATCGTCCGTCCAGCGTTGGCTGTCCACTGTCCTCCGTCCACTGTCCTCTGAAAATGCCTTCTCCCGGCCACATCCTCGTCGTCTGCACCGGCAACATCTGCCGCAGCCCGATGGCGCAGGGATTGCTCACCCACGCCCTGTCGGCGCAGCCGGAACCGCTGCGCAGCCTGAAGGTGATTTCCGCCGGCGTGGCCGCCCACACGGGCGAACCGATTTCCGAGAATTCCGTCGTCGCCCTCCGCAAGGTCGGCATCGACATCAGCCACCTCAAGAGCACGGGGCTGAACCAGGAGATGCTCAACGGCGCGCTGGCGGTCTTCGGCATGACCGAGTCGCACCGCGCCATCATCCGTTCGCGCGCCCGGCCGGCGCCGGAAAACCTCTACCTGTTCCGGGAATTCCTGCCGGACCCCGCCGCGCACGAGATCGGCGACCCGTACGGCGGGCCGCTGCGCCTTTACGAGTCCGTGCGCGACGAAATGGTCGAGGCCATCCCGAGCATCCTGGAGCAGCTCAAGAAGCTCACGGCGAAGGCGTGACCCGTCCTGTTTGTCTGTCATCGCGAGCCCGGCGCAGCCGGGCGTGGCGATCCAGCTGGATGGATTGCTTCGTCGCCCGGCCGGACTCCTCGCAATGACAAATGGTGCCGTTTCCAGCGTGACACGGTAAGCGCGGATTTCGGATTGCGGAATGCGGACCGGGCGGCTGGCTTGGAGTGGTCTTTCCTTCCGCAATCCTCCCTCCGCATTCCGCAATGTCTTTGAACGCCACCCCCCTCGCCCAGCTCGATCCCGATGTCTACGCCGTCGTCACCGGCGAGCTGGCCCGCCAGCAAAGCCACATCGAGCTGATTGCGTCCGAAAACTTCACCTACCCGGCCGTCATCGAGGCCATGGGCTCGGTGCTCACGAACAAGTACGCCGAGGGTTACCCCGGCAAGCGCTGGTACGGTGGTTGCGAACAGGTCGACAAGGTCGAGACGCTGGCGATCGAGCGCGCGAAGAAGCTCTTCGGCGCCGAGCACGCCAACGTCCAGCCGCACTCCGGTTCGCAGGCCAACTTCGCCGTCTACACCGCCGTGCTGTCGCCGGGCGACAAGATCCTCGGCATGAACCTCAGCCACGGCGGGCACCTCACGCACGGCAACCCGGCCAATTTCTCCGGCAAGCTCTACAACTTCTGCCAGTACGGCGTCCGCGAGGACAACGGCCTGATCGACTACGACGAGCTCGCCGCCGTCGCGCAGCGCGAGCAGCCCAGGATGATCACGGTCGGCGCCTCCGCCTACTCGCGCATCATCGACTTCGCCCGCATGGGCGAGATCGCCCGCTCGGTGAACGCGCTGCTCTTCGCCGACATCGCGCACATCGCCGGCCTCGTCGTCACCGGACACCACCCGTCGCCTTTCCCGCACGCCGATTTTGTCACGACCACCACGCACAAGACGCTGCGCGGCCCGCGCGGCGGCCTCACCATGTGCAAGGCGGCGCACGCGAAGGCCATCGACTCCGCGGTGTTTCCCGGCGGCCAGGGCGGCCCGCTCATGCACGTGATCGCCGCCAAGGCCGTGTGCTTCGGCGAGTGCCTCAAGCCCGAGTTCAAGGCGTACAGCGGCCAGGTGATCAAAAATTCCCAGGCCCTCGCCGCCGCCCTGGTGGCGCGCGGCTACAAGATCAACTCGGGCGGCACCGACAACCACCTCATGCTCGTCGACCTCCGCGGCAGGTTCCCGGAGCTCACCGGCAAGGTCGCGCAGGAAACGCTCGATAAGGCCAACATCACCTGCAACAAGAACACCGTGCCGTTCGAGACGCGCTCGCCGTTCCAGGCCTCGGGCATCCGCCTGGGTTCGCCAGCCATGACGACCCGCGGCCTGAAGGAAGCCGAGATGGGCGAGATCGCCGGCCTGATCGACGGCGTGCTCTCCGCCATTGGCCGGCCCGACGAGGCCGCGGTCATCGCCGCCACCAAGCAGAAGGTCGTCGCGCTGACGTCGCGATTCCCGCTGCCGTATAAGTTGTAAGGCTTAAGCGCGGTAAGTTTTAAGCCGAGGACTCAGCCCATTCAACTGCTTGGGCCGGGTTTGCTTACACCTTAAACCTTAAAGCCTATCCCGCTGAAGATGCGCCTCGACCGCCTCAAGTCGTTCGCCCTCTCGCTGCCGCAGACGACCTGGGTCAGGCAGTGGGGCGAGTGCCTGGTCTACAAGGTCGCCGGCAAGATGTTCCTGATCATCGGCCTCGACGGCCAGACCATCGAGGCGGTCGTCTTCAAGTGCACCCCGAACGAATTCGACGGGCTCACCGACATCGACGGCATCACGCAGGCGCCGTACTGCGCCAAGCGCCACTGGGTGCGCGTGGCGGACCTCGCGGTGATGTCCGAATCGAAGCTGCACTCCCACATCCGGCACAGCTACGACCTCGTGGTCGCCAAGCTGCCGAAGAAGGTGCGGACCACGCTGCCCGGACCGGCCGCCTGACCGGTTCCCTCGTTCTTGTGAAAATCTTCCCCGGGCCGAATCAGCCTTTGCGACGATCCCGCTTTCGCTCAACGTGTCGGCCTTCGTGACCACCGCCAACCCGCCCGTCCCCGCCAAGCCTTTGTCCTTGGGCGTCATTTTCCTGACGCTCTACATCGACCTGATCGGCTTCTCGATCATTTTCCCACTTGGTCCGGACCTGCTCACGCATTACCTTCAAGTCGACGGCCACTCCGGGATGCTCGGCTGGCTGGTGATGCAAACCGACGCCATCGCGCATGCGTTGGGCAAGGACCAGAACTTCGCGGCCGTGTTGCTCGGCGGGGTGATCAGCTCGCTGTTTTCGATTCTGCAATTTGTCTTCGCTCCGTTCTGGGGCGCCATCAGCGACCGCATCGGCCGCCGACGCGTCCTGGTCTTCACCATTGCCGGCACCGCATTCGGCTACCTGTTGTGGGGGGTGAGCGGTTCGTTCTGGATGTTCCTGCTCGCGCGCATCGTCAGCGGCGCTTTCAGCGGCAATCTTTCTGTCGCGACTGCTGCGGTGGCGGACGTCACCACCCGGCAGGAACGCTCCAAAGCCATGGGCCTCGTCGGTGCAGCTTTCGGTCTCGGCCTTATCACGGGGCCCGGACTGGGTGCTTTCACCGCCCATTTCAACCTGCTTGAGTCGCATCCTTCGCTCGCGCGTTACGGCATCAATCCGTTTTCCGTGCCAGCGCTGATTGCCTTTGGCTTGTGTTTGGTGAACCTGGTTTGGGTCACGGCACGCTTCAAGGAGACGCTCACCGCGGAGGCGCGCGCGGAATCGCGCGAGCCGCGTTTGCGCAATCCCCTGCTGGCCATCCTGGGTTTGGAAGATGCCGCCGTGAGGCGCGTCAACCTCGTGGCCTTTGTGTTCTCGATCGCGTTCGTCGCAATGGAAACGTCACTCACCTTCCTCGCGGCGCAGCGCTTCGGCTACACTGCGCGCCAGAACGGTTACCTGCTGGCTTTTCTCGGCATGTGCGCGGTCATCACCCAGGGCTATGTGGTGCGCAAGCTGCTCCGCAGCCGGCCGGAAGTGTTTGTGCTCCGCGCCGGTCTCGCGTCGGCCGCTGTCGGACTGTTGATCGTGGGCTTGGCTCCGCGCCCCGCTTATCTCTATTTGGGCTTGGCCGTGCTGGCGCTGGGATCCGGCTTGGTCAACCCCGCCACCACGGGCTTGATTTCACTCTACAGCGCGGCGGCGGACCAAGGTCGTGTCCTCGGTATTTTCCGATCCCTCGGCTCGCTCTCGCGGGCCATCACCCCCGTGCTCGCGGGCATGATTTTCTGGCTGTTTGGCTCCGTCAGCGTTTTCGTCGTGGCCACGGTTCTCGCCCTCCTGGGCCTCTGGACCGGCCGTTCCCTGCCTCAACCGCAAAAATGATTCCCGCACGCAAAGTCCGGACGATACCGGGTCGGTCGATGGCCGTCTGCCTGCTGTCCTCCGTCCTCTGTCTTCTGCTGCTCTCCGGCTGCGTCACGGGCCGCGGGCGCGCCCCCGGCGAGACGCATGTCATCCCGCAGCCGGTGCGCGTGCCGGCCCGCATCCTGTCGAACTTCTTCCTCGTCGAGGCCGTGCAGGCCGACGGCCGGAGCTACCGCTTCCTGATCGACACCGGCTCGTCGGTCACGCTGGTTTCGCCCGCCACCGCCGCCGCGCTCAGGCAGAAGGAGGGCCGCAAGGCCCCGCCGCGCACCGTGCCCGTCCGCGGCGCCAAGAACGTCGAGGTCAAGCTGCCCGCCGTCACCCTGAAGCACCTGCAGCTCGGCGAGGCGCACTTCGAGCGCGTGCCCGCGGGCATCTACGATTTCTCCGACCTCTCCGCGCACCTCGGCCTCACGATCGACGGCGTCATCGGCTTCCCCGTCTTCCGCGACGCCCTGCTGACGCTCGACTACCCGGCGGCCCAGCTGGAGATCGCGCCCAACCCCGTCATCGCGCCGGCACCCGTGTACCCGCCGCACACGAGCGTCATCACCTACAACCGCGAGCAAAGCACGCCGCTTATTCCCGTGCAGATGGGCAACGAGTCGTTCTTCGTGCTGATCGACTCCGGCAGCGACGGCGGCCTGTCGCTCAATCCCGCCGGCCTGCACCCGCGCTTCGTGCACGGCCCGCGCGTCGGCATGATCGTTTCCTCCCTCGACGGCGACAAGCGCCAGCTCGTCGGCCGCCTCGAGCAGAACGTCACCGTCGGCACCCAGCTCGTCCAGCAGCCGGTGGTCGACCTCACCGAGCAGCTTTCCTCCCTTGGCGGCGAGCTGCTGCGCTTCTTCCGGCTCACCTTCGACCAGCAGCGCCACACCGTGACGCTCACGCGCAACACCGACGGCCCGGTGGAAATGCCCGGGCGCCGCAGCACCGGCCTGTCGTTCCGGCGGTTCCCGAATTACTGGCGCCTGCTCGCCGTCGTGCCCGACACGCCCAACAGCAACGTGCCGGTGCAGGCGGGCGACCTCTGCGTGCGCATCAACGGCGAGCTGGTCGAGAAATGGACCTTCGAGCGCTACGCCGAGGTCGTGAAGACCGCCCCGAAGCTCACCTACACCTTCCTGTCCGGGGCCAGGGAAGTCGACCACGAGGTGCAGATCTTCGAGCTGGTGCCGTAGGCGGCGCGGAACGCCGCCCGTTGATGAAGCTGAATGTTGAAGGCGAAAGTCGCGGGGCCGCGGGCGCGGTCCTTCAACTTTCACCTTTCAGCCTTCAACCCTCATCCGGACATCTGGATGAGGTAGGCTCCCGCCCCGTCGTGGCCGTCCGTCCACGGGTAGGCCTTCACGCTCCGCGCCAGCTGGCAGCGGCTGCCGACGCGGCTCTCGAAGAAGGCCTTGAGGACGCCGTCGTTTTCCTCGGCGTCGATGCTGCACGTGCTGTACACGAGCCGGCCGCCCGGCTTCACGAGCCGCGCCGCCGAATGGAGCAGTGAAACCTGCTGCTGCTGGTGCCGGGCGAAATCGCCGTCCTGCAGGCGCCACTTCACGTCGATGCGGTGGCGCATGACGCCGGTGTTGGAACACGGCGCGTCGAGCAGCACGGCGTCGTAGCGGTCAGGCAGGTTGAGGTTGCGATAAAACTCCGTGCCCACCTTCAGCAGGTCGGCCTCGACCATTGCCACCTCCACGCCGGCCGGTGCGCGGGAAAGATTTTCCTTCAGCCGCACCAGGCGGACGTCTGTCTTTCCGGGTGCGGCTGGTTCGTCGAGGGCGACAACCTTGCCGGACTTCATGGTGTCGGCGATGAACAGGCTTTTGCCGCCGGGGGCGGCGCAGGCGTCGAGGATGGTTTCGCCGGCCTGTGGCGCGAGCAGCTCGAGGCAAAGGCGCGTGGACGGATCCTGCAGGTAAAGCGCGCCCACGGTGGCGAGGCGGCGGACTTCGTCCCAATGCCCGGCCTTCACTTCGTAGAACCCGGCCCACTTCGTCGGCGCCAGAAACGGCGGTATCGCTGCATCGACTCGCCAACGGGCATAAACCGGCGCCGGCTGCTGGTTCCATTCGAGCAGCTGGCGGGTCGTTTCGACGCCAAACTGGCGCGTCCAGCGGTTCACCAGCCATTCCGGATGGGCGAATTCGGTGGCCAGGTCGGCGGGTTTCCCGGCCAGCCGCGCCGCGAGCTTGCGGGCGACGGCATTGACGAGGCCGGCTTCCTTCGGGCTGCAGACGCCCTTGGCCCGCTCCACCGCATGGTGGATGACCTTGGCCGTGACTCCGTCTCCCTGCTCCTTGCCCCCTGCCCCCTGCTCCAAAAGTTCAAACCCCGCGATCATCAGCACCGCTTTCACCTTCGTACGCGGCGGACGCACCATCAGCCCCGCCAGCGCCGCCTCGAGGCGGCTGGCCCAGCGGACCACGCCATAAAACAAATGCTGGGCCCGGGCGCGTTCCTGCCCGGTGAGCCCCGGCGCAAGTCCTTCCAGGACCGCATCCACACGCTCGGACCGCGCCAGCCACCTTTCGACCAGCCCGGCGGCGGCTACCCACCCGCTCAGCGTGGGTTTGGGTGGGTTTGGGTCTTTTTCCAAACCCTGTTTGACATCGCGGGTCATTGTCGCCTCAACTAATCGGTTCACCGACTCGATACGCAATTATGAATTCTGAAGCCATCTCCGCGATCATCAGCAAGCACCCCGCCCTCAAGGCGTCCAAAGCCAAGCTGGAGGCGATGGAACCCGGCGCTTACGTGGTCCACCGGAGCTGGGGTTTCGGCCAGATCAAGGATTACGACGAGGCCGACCAGAAGCTCATCATCGACTTCAAGGACAAGAAGGCCCACCGCATGGACCCCGTGTTCTGCGTCGGCAGCATGGACGTCCTCCCGGCCAAACACATCCTCGCCCGCAAGGAAACCGAGCCGGCCAAGATCAAGCAGCTCATCGAGGACGACCCGGTCCAGCTCGTGATCGACACCCTTTCCGCCTACCCGCACCAGGCCGCCAGCGCCATCGAGCTCGAGATCGTCCTCACCCAGGTCGTCGGCGAGGAGAAGTTCAAGCGCTGGTTCTCCAACGTCAAAAAGCAGCTGATCAAGGACCCGCGCGTCGGCGTCCCGGCCAAGAAGACCGAGGCCTACGTCGTCCGCGACGAGCCCGTGTCCGCCGAGTCCGAGATCATGGAGGAGTTCTCCAACACCCGCTCCGCCCGCCGCCGCATCTCGCTCGCCGAGGATCTCCTCGCCGCTTCGATCAAGGAGGAGTCCAAGCAGTCCCTCGGCACCGTGCTCAATGGCATCACCGAGGCCGTGCGCGACAGCAACCAGCTCGATGCCTCCGAGCGCCTCTACGGCGCGTTCGTGCGCGACGAGCTCGCCCGCATCCTCGGCCACGAGGTGCCCAGCTCCTCGCCGTCGCAGGCCGACCTCATCAAGGAGGTCCGCGGCCTCTCCGCCATCGCCGAGAAGATCCCGGTCCAATTCAAGACGCGCTATCTCGACCTGATCAATGAAACCCAACCCCTCGAGTGGCGCGAGATCCTGTTCGCCCTCCTCAAGACCTCGCAGGGCAAGTTCACCACCGAGTGCATCAATTTCCTCATGGAGAACGGCCAGGCGGAGGAGCTCGCCGCCGTGCTCAGCCGCTGGAAGTCGGAGCAGAACCTCCGCGCCCCGGTGCTCCTCTGGGTGATCAAGAACCGCCACTCGAAGAAGTTCTCCAAGCTGCTCCACAACCTGATCACGCCCCGCCTCCTCGGCGCCATCTTCTTCGCCATCGACTACGAGGCGTTGCAGTCCGCCGGCACCCGCCGCATCCCGCTGGCCGAGGCGCTGAGCGACGACGCCGACCTGATCTCCGACCTGCTCGCGACCGCCGACACCGAGACGGCCCGCGACCTCGGCAACAGCCTCCTGCTGAACCAGGGCTTCGAGGAACTGACCAAGAAGTCGCTGCTCGCCCGCTTCATCAAGCTCTTCCCCTCGCTCCAGTCCCTCGTCTCCGGCGAATCCGAGACCAAGGACGAGCAGCTGCTCGTCTCGCGCGACAGCTACGAGAAGAAGCGCGTCGAGTACGAGGAGATCGTCTCCAAGCGCATCCCCGAGAACTCCAAGGCGATCTCCGTCGCCCGCGAGCACGGCGACCTCAAGGAGAACTCCGAGTTCAAGATGGCGAAGCAGGACCAGTCCGTGCTCATGGGCCAGAAGGCCCAGCTCGAGCGCGACCTCGCCCGCGCCCGCATCACCGACTTCACCGAGGCCACCACCGACCAGGTTTCCGTCGGCACGGTCGTGGACCTCCGCGACGTCGCCAGCGGCAAGGCCGTGCGCTACTCGGTCCTCGGCGCGTGGGACAGCGATCCCGACACCCACCGCATCGCCTACAAGACCCCGCTCGGCCAGGCCCTCATGGGCAAGAAAATCGGCGAGCACGTGAAGCTCAAGATCGCCGGCGCCAACCAGGAATACCAGATCGCCGGCATCACGCGTTTCGCCGATGCGAACAAAGGCTGATTAAATCACATTCCCGGTCATCACTTCCACCCGCGAACTGGCCGTTTGCGGGTTTTTTTTGCCCCGTCCCCGCCCGTGTTTTTCAAAGGACTCGTCCTCGGTTTCTCGATCGCCGCCCCCGTCGGCCCGATCGGCCTGCTGTGCATCCAGCGCACGCTCGCCCGCGGGCGGCTGCACGGCTTCGTGTCGGGGCTGGGCGTGGCGTCGGCCGACACCGTCTACGGCCTCGTCGCGGCGTTCGGGCTCGGCGCGATCATGTCCTTCCTGCTCGGCCTGCAGCTCTGGCTGCAACTCGCGGGCGGCCTCTTCCTGGTCGGCCTCGGCTTCAGGATCGCCCGCACCGATCCCGGCACGAAGGCGGCCGCCGGCGACACGGAGCCGGGGCTGGTGCACGCGTGGGGCTCCATCTTCATGCTCACGCTGGCCAACCCGGCCACGATCCTCGCCTTTGTCGCGGCGTTCGTGGCGCTGGGCCTCGGCGGCCGCACGCACACCGTGTCCGCCGGCCTCGCCCTCGTTGCGGGCGTGTTCCTGGGTTCGGCCGCGTGGTGGCTGACCCTGAGCTTCATCGCCGGGCTGGTGCGCGCCCACCTCACCGACGGCCGCATGCGCGTGGTGAACCGCATCGCCGGCACGTTCATCATCGCCCTCGGGCTGTGGACCCTCGGCCCGATGCTGTTCGCGAAGCTCTTGTCATAGCCGCGCTTTCTCCCCATAGGTCGAAGCCGTCATGACCGACTCCTGGGACAGCCTGAAGGTTCTCTCCGACTCCACGCGGCTGCGGCTGCTCGCCCTGCTGCTCAAGGAGGAGCTTTCCGTCGCCGAGTTGCAGGAGATCCTCGGCATGGGCCAGTCGCGCATTTCCTCCCAGCTGGCCTTGCTCCGCCAGGCGGGCTTCGTCACCGACCGGCGCGACGGCAAGAAGGCCTTTTATTCGCTGCGAGCCGGCCTCAGTCCGAAACAGCTTACGCTGCTCCAAGCCGCCTGCGATTCCGTCGCCGACCTGCCCGAGTCCGGTGAGGACCGCGAAAGCCTCGATCGCACGCTCCTGAAGCGCCGCCAGCATTCGGAGCAGTACTTCAACCTCATCGCCGGCAAGCTTGGAAAAAATTACTGCCCCGGCCGCTCGTGGGAGGCCCTCGGCCACCTCGCGCTGCGGCTCGTGCCCGCGATCACGATCGCCGATCTCGGCGCCGGCGAGGGCCTCGTCTCCCAGCTCCTCGCCCGGCGCGCCGAGCGCGTATGGTGCATCGACAATTCACCCAAAATGGTCGAGGTCGGCACTGAACTCGCGAAGAAGAACGGCCTCGACAACCTCGCCTACAAGCTGGGCGACATCGAGCAGGTGCCGCTGCCCGACAAATCCGTCGACCTCGCGATCCTTTCGCAGGCCCTGCACCACGCCAGTCGCCCGCAGACCGCGGTCGACGAGGCCTTCCGCATCCTCAAGCCCGGCGGCCAGCTGCTCGTGCTTGACCTGAAGGAGCATGGTTTCGAAAAGGCCCACGAGCTTTACGGCGACCTCTGGCTCGGCTTCAAGGAAAGCACGCTCGCCGGTTTTCTTAAAAAGGCCGGTTTCCAGAAGGTCGATATCAGCACCGTTGCCCGCGAGGAGAAGGAACCGCACTTTGAGACGCTGCTCGCGTCGGGCGTGAAGGCGGGAAAGTAACGGACCGGACCGGCTGCTGCCTTACGCCGCGGGATCGGTCCTGACCTGCCACTGGTTATCCAACCGCCTGCTGAAATCCAGCGGATCGCCGACGCCCACCTTGCCGCGCTCCACCTGGTAGGCCCACACCTGAAAATAGCTCAGCTTGGCCCCGCCGTAGATCGTGGAGAACGCCCCATCCACCGCGTCCTGCCCGCACGAGACCTTGATGCGGCCGATGCGCGGCACGTGGAAGCGCGCGTCGGTCGTGTGCCATTCCCCGCCGAGGTACACCTCGGCGTAGGCGTGAAAATCCATGTGGTTGTCGGGATCGGGGAACCCGATGTCCGGCAGGTGGCCCGTGACGTAGCGCGCCGGCACGCTGAAAGCCCGGTTCAACGCCACGGCGAGATGCGCGAAATCCCGGCACACGCCATAGCCGCGCTGCAGGACATCCCAGGCGGACAGGTCGGGCTGCCCCGACATGTAGCGGTACTCGAGGTTATGGTGCAGCCAGTGGCTGATCGCCTGGACGCGGGGCCAGCCGGGCTGGATCTGGCCGAACTTCTCCCACGCGAAATTGGTCAGCTTGTCCGAATCGCAGTAACGGCTCGGCAGCGTGTAGCGCAGGATGTCCGGCGGCAAATCGGCCGGCAGCTCCGGCTCGCGATTCGTCAGGTCGTGGTTGTCCGGGCGGGACGAAATGCGGACGATGGCGTCGTGCCGGAAGTAATTCGCCCCGGGCGCGAGCCTGACGCGGGAGATCAGGTTGCCGTGGCTGTCGGGGAATTCATCGCCAGGCAGGTTGTCGCCCAGCGCCAGCGCCTCAAAGACGATCTCATGGTTCCGGTTCGGCCGGGGTCGCACATTCAGCAGCAACATCGCCGATCCGCTCACCTCGTAGGCCAGGCTGCATCCCACGCGCACCGTCACATCGAAAACGGGCGAATCAAGGGAGGAAGTCGCCATGGTGCAGCCAAGGAGCTGACAATCGGCTCCGGCGCAACTGCTATCCCGGCGTGGCGGGGGCCATTCCCTATTCCGCTTTCACGCGTTCGTTGTAGAAGGCCTCGACGAGGGCGTAGGTCTTCTTCGCGTCGTTCTGCTTCAGCGCCTCGGCGGCCAGCGCGCGGGCGTCGGACATCTTCATTGCGCGGACGAGGTAGCGCACCGAGGGCACGAGCGTGGGCGTCATGCTCAGCTCGTCCACGCCGAGGCCGAGCAGCAGCGGCGCGTAGAGAGCGTCGCCCGCCATCTCGCCGC
>CAYZSN010000305.1:0-19284 GCA_964481095.1 uncultured Oleiharenicola sp.
GTGCAGGGCGAACCACTGGGTGCTGGAAGTCTGGGTCGACAACGGGCGGAGCGGGTTAGCGGGCGATGAATTCGGTCACGGCGTCGACCACGATGTAGAGGGCGAAGTCGCTGATGCTGGTGAACAGGCCGAGCAGGAGGCACGCGACGATCACGACGATCGTCGAATCCTTGAGCTCGGTGCGGGTCGGCCAGCTGGCTTTCTGCAGCTCGCCAATGAGCTCGCTGAAGAAAAGCCGGGCGGAGCGGAAGGGATTGGCCATGGGATTTTTGTCGGGCGAAGGTGGCAGGGGCGGAGGGAATCGAACCCCCAACCAACGGTTTTGGAGACCGCTACTCTACCAATTGAGCTACACCCCTGTGGTTATTTCTTTTAGACGACACAGCCGGGACCCCAAAAAGGAGCCCCGGCAGCGTCGGTCGGAAGATGGTTAAGGACGCTTATTCGACGATCTCGGTGACACGACCGGCACCGATGGTGCGGCCGCCTTCACGGATGGCGAACTTCTGGGTCTTCTCCATGGCGATGGGAACGATGAGCTCGATGTCGACGGCGATGTTGTCGCCCGGCATGATCATCTCGACGCCCTTCGGCAGGTTGACGACGCCCGTCACGTCCGTTGTGCGGAAGTAGAACTGCGGGCGGTAGCCGTTGAAGAACGGCGTGTGGCGGCCACCCTCGTCCTTCGAGAGGACGTAGATCTCGGCCTTGGCCTTCTTGTGCGGCTTGATGGACTTCGGGGCGGCGATGACCTGGCCGCGCTCGATGCCTTCTTTTTCAATGCCGCGGAGCAGGATGCCGACGTTGTCGCCCGCCTGGCCCTGGTCGAGGAGCTTGCGGAACATCTCGATGCCCGTGACGACGGTCGTGGTCGTGTCGCGCAGGCCGACGATCTCGACGGTGTCGTTGAGCTTGCAGATGCCGCGCTCGATGCGGCCCGTCGCGACGGTGCCGCGGCCGGTGATCGAGAAGACGTCCTCGACGGACATCAGGAAGGGCTTGTCGAGTTCGCGCGCCGGCTCGGGGATCTCGCTGTCGAGAGCCTCCATGAGCGCCTGGATCGCCGCCTCGCCCTCGGGCTTGCCCTCGAGGGCGGCCGTGGCGGAACCGCGGATGATCTTGGCGTTCTTGCCGTCGAACTGGTACTTGGTGAGGAGATCGCGGATTTCCTCTTCGACGAGCTCGAGGAGGTCCTTGTCGTCGATGAGGTCGACCTTGTTCAGGAACACCACGAGCTTCGGCACGCCGACCTGGCGGGCGAGAAGGATGTGCTCGCGCGTCTGCGGCATCGGGCCGTCGGCGGCGGAGACCACGAGGATGCCGCCGTCCATCTGGGCGGCGCCGGTGATCATGTTCTTGACGAAGTCGGCGTGGCCGGGGCAGTCGACGTGCGCGTAGTGGCGCTTGTCCGACTCATACTCCACGTGCGCGACCGAGATCGTGACGATCTTGGAGGCGTCGCGGACGGTGCCGCCCTTGGCGATATCGGCGTAGGACTTGACCTCCGCCAGACCCTTGCGGGCCTGTCATGCCAGGATCGAGGTGGTGAGGGTGGTCTTGCCGTGATCGACGTGACCAATCGTGCCGACGTTGACGTGCGGCTTCTTGCGTTCGAATGTTCCTTTAGCCATTTGGAGCTTGGAGTATGTGGTTGCGGTTGAAGTTGTTGATCTTTGATTAACGTCGGAGATCGCCGACGGTTGGTAGCCTGGAGCCCAGAACCGGATTCGAACCGGCGACCTCGTCCTTACCAAGAACGTGCTCTGCCAACTGAGCTATCTGGGCAGACCAAATCACTGGCAAAAAACAAAGAGAACGACGAGGGAATGGTTCCTAAAAAGGCCCGTCAACCAGAATCTTTGGGAATTCCCCAAAAATCCTAGGCGCCTACCAATACACGATAGCGACCTGGACGCAAACGCTCGCCCAGCCGGTACGATTTTACGAGGTAACTGCGGAAGAAAGCATCCATCTCCTCGCCGGCCGAACCACTCGTTAGAAATGGATCTCCGATCAGTCCAGCCGGCCCGATCAGCACCAAAAACTCCATCGGAGGGAAATCCCGGCGCGGCACGTCGAATCCTACAAGTGGCTGCGATATAATGACATTACCATTTTTAAGGTCGCTGACTTCGAGATATCCGGAACGGATCGGCAAAGTGGATTTTTGCAGGTCAACCTGTCCCATCCCGGCAAAGGGAGCTTCATTTCCTTGGGTCAGGACGTCGGACAGCTTCTCCGGCGCCGGTGCCGCTTCGATCCCGTACAGTCCCACCCCGCGATCGCTCAATGGCAGCTTCGGCTCGAAACTGCTGAAGACCTGGCCGGGCTGCTTGAGCGAACCCTCCTGCAAGGGCCGCTGGCCGTAATTCCATTTCGTCGGGAAAAACAGCGGCGTCGGATCCATCAGTTCCACGTCTTCGCGGAGGCCGGAGCCAATCGTGCCCGCGCCCACTCCGGTCAAGCGCACCTGCGGTTGCATGGGCGCCGCGGCGACCGGCGCGATCACGGGCGCGCTCCGCGTCCACTGCCACCAGAGGCCGCTGACGGCCACCGCGCACAATAACGCGATCCACACGCGTCGTTTCACTTCGATTTTGCCGATGCGCATCCAACCCTCGCTTATTTCGGCGAATCCTCGGGCGCCGGGTTCTCCCCCGCCAGCAATACATAGGCGAACCCCACGGACTGGGCCATGACGGACAACTCCGTCACGGCCTGCGCCGACACGTGCTTGTCCGCGAGCAGCAGCAGCACCTCGCCGGGATGTTTCCTGGCGTAGGCCGCGAGCCGCTGCCGCAGTTCGGGCAGCTTGACGATGGAGCCCTCGAACAAAATCACGTCATCCTGCCGGTAGCTCACGACCACCGAGGCCGTGCCGGTGTACTGCAGGCCCGTCGACGCCGGCAATTGGAAGCCGTCGGCGCCGCTGCCAATCAACAGGCCCGGCGCGAGCACGAACTTCGAACCGAGCAGGCCGAAGAACAGGGCAATCACGCCCACGCTCACCCAGGCGAAAAAATCCAGGTCGCGCGGCGACGGGCTCAGGCGCGACTGCAATTCCAGCGGACGCGTGATCATTTGCCGCCTCCGTTGCCGCGGTGCTCGCGCAGCAGGTAGCGCATCAGTTCGTTGCCGACCCACTCCATGTCCTGCACGAGCGAGCGCACGCGGCCGGTGAGGAAATGCCGCGCGAGGTGCGCGGGAATCGCGACGAGCAGGCCGGCGGCCGCCGTAAGCAGCGCCTCCCACATGCCGCCGGCCAGCACCACCGGCGTGGCGTAGTTGCCGCCCTGGTTGAAAAGCCAGAAGGTCTTGATCATGCCCAGCAGGGTGCCGAGCAGGCCGAACAGCGGAGCGATCTGCGCCACCGCGGCCAGCGCGCTGATCCGCCGCTCGAGCACGGGCAGTTCCGCGAGCGCCGCCTCCTGCACGGCGAAGCGCATGGCCGCCTCGTCGTCGCCGGCGTGCCGCAACCCGGCCTTCACCAGTTTCGCCACCGGGCCCGGCGTTTCCTCGCATAGCGTGAGCGCCTCCATCAGGCGGTCCTTCTGCAGCAGGTTCTTGATGCCGTTGAGAAATTCCGTCGAGCGGATCTGCGCGCGGTGCAGGAACAGCGTGCGCTCGATGAAAATCACCACGGCCACGAGGCCGAGGACGACCAGCAGCCACATCACCGGGCCGCCCTTCGCGAAGACACTGTAGCTGAAAGCCGTCATGCGTGAGCGCGCATCATGCGAGGGGGCGTTGGGGCGTAAATGCCAAAGCTCATGGCGCGGGGGCGGCCGCCGGCCGGAAACGCGCGAGCTTGGCCTGCGCCTGCGTCGCGCCGCCCAGCTTGTTGTCGATGATCAGCTGGTAGGCGCGCTGCGCCTCGTCGTAGCGGCCGGCGTCCTCGTGGATCTGCCCGAGTTCGAGCAGCGAGCGCGACAGCCAGTACCGGCCCTTGGCGCCGAGCTTGGCGGCCTGCGTCGCATCGAGGAGAAAACCCTGCACCACCGACCAGAACACCGCCTGCGCCTTCGCCGGCTGCGCGCGCTTGGCCAGCGCGTAGCCCCACATGAAACCGGCCTCCGCGCGCAGGTCCACGGGCGCCGAGGGCAGGTCGCGCAACCGCTCGAAGATCGCCGCGGCGCTCTCGTAGTTCGCCACGCTGTTCGCGCCCTGGGCGAACAGGCTGTTCGCGAGCGCCAGCTGCGCGAGCAGGATGTCCGGGTGCTGGCTCGAGTTGTAGATCAGGTCCTCGTAGAGCTGCCGCGCGGTGCCGAATTCGTTCAGCTTCCGCATCAGGTCGCCCTGCTTCAGGCGCGCGTAGAACACGAGGTCGTCCTGCGGGTATTCGCGCACCAGCCGCTCCAGCAGGTTGTAGCCCTCGCGCAGCTGCCGGTCGAGGCCCTGGCGGTCGAGGAGCTGCGCCGCCTGGTAGAGCGCGAGCGGGGCGTATTCGCTCCGGCGGTACTCCGCCGTGTCCACGAAATTGATCAGCACGCGTTGCGCGCCCGCGAGGTCGCCGCGGCGCGTGAGGTTGTCCGCCTGCACCAGGTAGGAATAGCGGGCCGCCTCCGAGGCGTGGAAGTCGGCGCGCAACTTCTCGAGCACCGCGAAACCCTCCGGTTCGCGCTCGAGGGCGAGGAGCGCCTGGGCCTTCAGCAACTGGGCGTTCGCGGTCACGTTGGTCCGCAATGCAGCGTCGAGCTGGCCCGGCGGGCCGAGCGATGCCAGGAGCTCGTCGGTTTGCTGCAGGGCCGCCGCGGACTGCCCGTTGTCGAGCGAGAGTTTCGCGCGCAGCCACATGAGCCGGATGCGCAGTTCGCCGGGCACGCCCGCGGATCCGGCGGCGAGCAGCTTCTCCACGCGGCCGTAGGCCGCCTGCGTCTGCCCGCGCTTCTGCATTTCCCGGACGAGATTCCATTCCGCCTGCCAGCGGCTTTCCGCGTCGAACCCGGCGTCGGTTGCCGCCTCGTCCAGCTGCTTCGCCGCGGCCTCGAGGCGGTCGGCGCGGATGTCGGACAGCACGCGCTGGAAGATCAGGACGCCCGCCTTCGCCGCCAGCGGCGCCTCGTGCAGCGCCGCCTCGTAGGCGTCGGCGGCGTTGCGGTAATCCTCCGCGCGGAAAAAAGCCTCGGCCAGCAGCACGCCGAGCTCCGCGTGCTCGCGGCCGGGCGGGATCACCCCGCGCAGCTGCGCGATCACATCGGCCGCCGTGCGGTAGCGCTTGAGATCCCACGCCACGGCCAGCCGCACGCCGAGCGCGGAGGCGCGCAGCGGCGAGCCGGGATAACGTTCGAGCAGCACGCGCGCATCCTCCTCCGCCGGCGCATAGGCCTTGTCCGTGAGCGCCGTCTGCGCACGCGCGAGCAGGAGGTCCTCGATGATCGGGTGCTGGGTCGGCGCGCCGATGAGTTCGCTCAGGTCGCGGCGCAGTTGTTCACGCTCGGCCGGGGTCTTCGCGCCCCGCACGAGCAGCTGGAGTGCGACGCGCTGCGTCTCGGGCCGCTGGGCGTCGCGCAGCAACTGGCGGAAAGCCTGGCGGCCGGCCACGCTGCCTTCGCCGGCGATCAGGCCGAGCATGAGGCCGAGCTGGTCGGCGGCGTCGCGCTCCGAGGCGGGCAGCACCGAAAGCTGGCGCTGCAGCACCGCCTGCGCCTCGACCGACCGGCCGAGGCCGGCCAGCGCGGCCGCGTAGGTGCGCACCGCGGTGTAGCCGGTGCGCGTGCCCTGGAACCGCTCCATGTTGCCGCGCAGCGTCGCCAGCTGCGTCTCGCTCACCTGCCCCGCCCGCAGGCGCGATTGCTCCTGGCCGAGGAGGAAGCGCGCGCGCTGGAGTTCGGACACGGCGGCCCGCGCCGCCTGCTCGTAGAGCGCATTGGCCTGGACGATCACGCCCTCGGCATCCGTCACGCTGGCCTGGAGAAAATACCACCAGCCCTTGTCCACGTCGGACAGCTCCTCCACCTTGCCGGCATTCAAGGCCGCGCGGGCCTGGGCGACGCGCCGGTTGTTGATGGCGAGCAGCCCGGTGCGCAATTGGTAGGCGCTGGTCCGCGGGCCGTCATAAGCCTGCAACACCTGCTCCGCCGCGGCGAGCTCGCCGCCATCCAGCAGGGCGGTGACGAGCGCAAGCGTGACGCGCTGCCGGGTGTCGGCCGGCACGCTGCGGTCCAGGAGGATTTCCCGGTAGATGCCCGCCGCGGTCGCCGGGAAACCATTTTGCAACGCGCCGTCGGCGCGCTGCTCCTTGACGATCCACGTGCCGGGGACGGTGAGTTCCGCCGCACCGTCGGAGGTCAGCGGGCTCGGGCTCGCGACCTGCGCGCCCAGCCGCGCCACAGCCAGGCCGAGCAGAAGCAGGAGGGGACGCACTGGCATCTTCATTGACCGCCGCATCGTGCAGTTCGCGTTCGTGGGTGGCAAGCGCCGCCTGATCCAAATTGCCCGGGGTGGTGTAACATGAAAATTCTCGCGCCGCTTACCCGCTTCCGACACACAAAAGGCCGTTCGGTTCAACCCTTCCCCTCCATGAACATCGCCCTTGTTCTCCTCCTCGTCGTCGCCGGTATCGCCCTGCTGGCCGGTTTCTGGCTCATCGGCGCCTACAACGGCCTCGTCACCCTGCGCAACCGCTTCAAGAATGCCTTCGCGCAGATCGACGTGCAGCTGAAGCGCCGCTACGACCTCATCCCCAACCTCGTCGAGACCGCCAAGGGCTACCTCAAGCACGAGCGCGAAACCCTCGAGGCCGTCATCGCCGCGCGCAACACCGCCTACGCCGCGTCGAAGGCCGCGGCCGCGAATCCCGCGGACGCCGCCGCGATGAAGGGCCTGCTCACCGCCGAGTCCGGCCTGGGCGGCGCGCTCTCGCGCCTGCTGGTCGTCTCGGAGCAGTACCCCGACCTCAAGGCCAACCAGAACATGATGCAGCTCACCGAGGAGCTCACCTCGACGGAGAACAAGATCTCCTTCGCCCGCCAGGCCTACAACGACGCCGTCACGAGCTACAACACGACGCGCGAAAGTTTTCCGACCAACACCATCGCGGGCCTGTTCAACTTCGGCGAGGCCCAGCTCTTCCAGGTGGAGAACACCGCCGAGCGCGAGGCGCCGAAGGTGAAGTTCAGCTAGCCGAAGGCCGGAGGTCCAGCGGCGAAGGCCGGGCTTTCGACTTTCGCCGGTCGACCTTCGACTTTGCCCCATGGATTTCTTCGAAGCCCAGGAACGCGCCAAGCGCCGCACAAAGTGGCTGGTGGCGCTGTTCGCCCTGGCGGTCGCGGGCACCATCCTGAGCGGCTACGTCGTGACGCTTTTCCTGGTCAATTCGCAGGACAGATACAGCACGCGCCGCCCATATCGTTACGAGTACCGCGAGCCGGCCCCCTTCACGTGGTGGAATCCGCAGGTTTTCCTCGCGATCGCCGGCGGCACCCTCGCGGTCGTCGGCGGCGCCTCGCTCTTCAAGTGGTCGCAGTTGCGTGACGGCGGCTCCGCGGTGGCCGAACTCGTCGGCGGCCGGCCGGTCGATCCCAAGACCACCGACCTGCGGGAGCGCAAGCTGCTCAACGTCGTCGAGGAGATGGCCATCGCCTCCGGCATTCCCATGCCGGCGGTCTACGTGCTCGACGAGGAGCCGGGCCTGAACGCCTTCGCCGCCGGCCTCACCACCAACGACGCCGCCGTGACCGTCACGCGCGGCGCGCTCGACAAGCTGACGCGCGACGAACTGCAGGGCGTCATCGGCCACGAATTCAGCCACATCCTCAACGGCGACATGCGGCTCAACGTCCGCCTCATGGCCATCATCTTCGGCATCCTCGTCATCGGCCTCATCGGCCGCGGCATCCTGCGCGGGCTGCTGCAGGGCCGCGTGCGCCTCAGCGGGCGGAACAAGGGCGGCGGCATCGTCATAGCTATCGCGATTGGCGTGGCCCTCTTCATCGTCGGCTACGTGGGTTACTTCTTCGGCCGCATCATCCAGGCCGCGGTTTCGCGCCAGCGCGAATTCCTCGCCGACGCCTCGGCGGTGCAGTTCACGCGCAATCCCGGCGGCATCAGCGGCGCGCTGCAGAAGATCGGCGGCTACGCGCTCGGCGGCACCATCGTCAACAACCACGCCGGCGAAATCAGCCACTTCTTCTTCGCCCAGGCGTTCGAGTCCGGCCTCACGGGCCTGTGGTCCACGCACCCGCCCCTGGCCGAGCGCATCCGCGCGATCGACCCGAAATGGGACGGCAAGCTCTACGAACCGCCCGAGGTGGTCGACATCGCCCGCGAAAGCTTCGCCACCGCCGGCTTCGGCGGCGGCACGCGCTTCACGGCCGACGAAACCGCGCGGCGCGTCCACGCGGCCCAGCCCGACCTGCCGCCGCCGGTCGCGCCGACCCGCGTCCCCTTCCAGCCGGCCCGCGTGGTCGCCGACATCGGCGCGCTGACGGAGGCGCACTTCCGGCAGGCGCAGGCCCTGCTCGAATCGATTCCCGCGCGCCTGCGCGAAGGCGTGCGCGACGCGGCCTCGGCGCAGGTCATCGTCTACGGCCTGTTGCTCAACGGCGACCGCGCCGCGCGCGACCAGCAACAGGCGCTTGTCGCCCAGCATGCCGGCACCGAAGCCGCCACCGAACTCGCCGCCCTGCGTTCCGCCCTGAGCCTGCTGGATCCGGCCGCGCGCCTGCCGCTGCTGCAGCTCGCCCTGCCCGCGCTGCGCTCGCTCGACGCCGCCGCGCGCGACCGCTTCGCCACCACCCTCGACGAGCTCGTGCACGCCGACGGGCGCGTGACGCCCTTCGAGTATGCGCTGCAAAAAATGCTGCTGAGCCAGCTCAAGCTCGGCGATGCGCCGGCGCAGCGGATGCAATTCGATTCGTTCGACGCCGTGCGCGAAGAAATCGCCGTGATCCTCTCCGCCTTCGCGCATCTCACCCCGCAGGACAGCGCCGCGGCGTTTGCCGCCGGCATGACGCAGCTGCCGGTGCTCGCCGGCCAGGTGGCGCTGCTGGACGCCGCCGCCGCGGGCCTCGAACAGGTCGACGCCGCGCTCGACAAGCTGGCGGTCAGTTCGCTGCCGATCAAAAAACGCCTGCTCATCGCGGTCGCCCACGTGATCAGCAACGACGGCACAATCACGCCCGAGGAAGGCGAACTCTACCGCGCGCTCACCGCTACGCTCGAGGTGCCCATGCCGCAACTGGGCGCCGCAGCTTGATTTCTTCCAGAGAAATCCGTCAGCAGGACTTGCTTTCCCTCGCGATGTCTCGCCAGCCACAGCCTTGGCGAAGGCCGGTGCCGCAGCTGGGGATGGCCGCCTGAGGCCAACAGCGAGGGCCGCCTATTTCTTCAGCCAGGCGATGAGGATCGCCAGCACGATGGACCCGAGAATCAGGCTGCGCGCCCAGAGCTTGCGCTTCTTCTCGTCAGGGATCCACTGCGGCTCCCTGCCGGCCAGCCACGAAAACAGAAAGATCGGGATCAGGATGACGTAGAGCCAGTGCACCCCGAAGGCCGCGAGCAGGCGGTGGAACCCGCCGGCAATCGACGTCCCGACGAGCACCGAGGCGAAGAGCGTCGCGAACGTTACGCTGTTGCCCTTGAACCCGCGCCAGAGCCAGAGGGGATTGACCATGCCTGATTGAGGCGGCAAGAGGCGGCGATTGTCGATTCGACAATGGGACGGGAGAGTGGAAAATGCCGGCATCCCTCCCATGAAGACCCCTGCTGACCCTGTTCGCCGCCTGCGCATCCCGGAACTTATCCAACAGGTCCGTTCCGAACTGGTTGAAGCCGCCAGTCGCCATCAGAAATCCGGCAACGAAGGCCTGCTGTACATCCAGAAGGTCACGTTGGAGATCAATGTCGGCGTTTCCGCCGAGGAAACGGCCGAGGGCGCGGCGGGGGCGAACATCTGGGTGCTCGATTTCAAGGCCGGCGGCACGAAGGCCCTGCGGTCGGAGCACGTCCACAAGGTCACGGTCGAAATGATGGTGCGCGCGCCGGGCGCCCCGCTGGCCTTGATGGGCACCGCCCTGCCCGCCGCCTCGGTCCCCGCCAAACTCCCGCCGATGCCGACGGCCGCGGCCCTGAAGCCCGCCAAATGAGCGCCGCCCCGAGCGTTGCCGCCCGGCAGCAGCAGATGATCGCAGACCTCGCCGTGATCGACGATCCGCAGGAGCGGCTGGCCGTCGTGGTGGACCGGGCGCGCAACCGCCCGCCCCTGCCCGAGACCGAGCGCACCGAGGCGCACCGGATCAAGGGCTGCGTCTCGCTCGCCTGGGTCGCGGGCGAACTGCGCGACGGCCGCTGTTGGTTCCGGTGCGACGCCGATTCGCCGCTCGTGCGCGGTTTGATCGTCCTGCTCTGCGACCTCTACAGTGACGCCACGCCCGCCGACGTCCTCGCGACGGAGCCGGTATTGTTCACGCAGCTGAACCTCGCGCGCAATCTCTCGCCCACCCGGCTCAACGGCCTGGAAAGCGTGCGGGCGGCGATCCGCGCCTTCGCCGCGAGTCACCTCGGCCACCCCGCGGTCCCGTAAAATCGGCGCCAAAAATCCCGGAACGCAACGCCCCCGAAACCAGCCCAAAGCCCGGCCGTCTCCGCTCCCATGCCCCGCGAGGAAAATTGCCACCATCACCACGGCCATCATCCGTGCCTCGGCATTTCCACCGACCTCGAGGATTATTTCCTGACGCGCCGGCAGTTCCTCGGCCGGGTCGGCCTGGGCCTCGGCGCCCTCGGGCTCGCCACGCTGTTCGACCCACCCGGCCTTGCGGCCGGCACGCATCCCGCCGGGAGCCCGCTGGTCGGCTCGCTGACGCCCAAGCTCCCGCACTTTCCCGGCAAGGCCAGGGCGGTCATCCACATCTTCGCGCAGGGCGCACCGTCGCACATCGACACGTGGGATCCCAAGCCCGCGCTGCGGCGCATGGACAACCGCGCCATCGGCAATGACGGCGGCGTGGCGATGGCCTCGCCCTTCAAGTTCCAGCAATACGGCAAGTCCGGCCTCGAGGTCAGCGACCTCTTCGCCAGGACCGCCGCGCACGCCGACGACCTCGCCGTCATCCGCTCGATGTACACCGACATCCCGGCGCACGACGTCGCGACGATGTTCATGAACACCGGCTCGATCCGCGTGACGAAACCGAGCCTCGGCTCGTGGGTCGTCTACGGCCTCGGCACGGAGAACCAGAACCTGCCGGGCTTCATTTCGTTGCGCGGCAACCGCCTGCCCGTCGGCGGCGCCGGCACGTACGGCTCCGCGTTCCTGCCCGGCGTCTACCAGGGCACGAGCGTCAACACCTCGGCGCAAAGCGTGCAGCAGATGATCCAGAACATCCACAACGCGTACCTCTCGCCCGCCGAGCAGCGCCGCCAGCTCGACTTCGACCAGAAGCTCAACTCGCTCCACGCCCAGAACATCCAGCACGACGCCGCGCTGGAATCGCGCGTCGAGAACGCCGAGATCGCGTTCCGCATGCAGACCGAGGCCACCGACGCCTTTGACATCAACAAGGAATCCGCCGACACCCGCGCCGCCTACGGCAACACCGCGCAGGGCAAGCAGCTGCTGATCGCACGCCGTCTCGTCGAGCGCGGCGTCCGCTTCGTGCAGGTCTGGCACGACGGCTGGGACCACCACCAGGACCTCGAGGAGCGCCTCACGGAGAAGGCCGGCGAGATCGACCAGCCGCTCGCGGCACTGTTCACCGACCTGAAGCAGCGCGGCCTGCTCGACTCCACGCTCGTGATCTGGGGCGGCGAGTTCGGCCGCAAGCCGACCAAGGACCGCAATGGCGGCGACAATCCCGGCCGCGACCACAATGCCAAGGCCTTCTCGGTCGTCCTGGCCGGCGGCGGCGTCAAGGGCGGGCAGGTCTACGGCGCCACCGACGAGTTCGGCGCCGCCGCGGTGAAGGACAAGGTGCACGTCCACGACCTCCACGCCACGATCCTGCAGACGCTCGGCTTCGACCACACCAAGCTCACCTACCGGTACAACGGACGCGATTTCCGCCTGACCGACGTGGCCGGCAATGTCGTGAAGCCGCTCCTGGCATGAATGAAATGAAGTCATCTGACTTCCTTTCCCGTCATCCTGAGCTGGGCGTAGGATCCAAGCGAAAGCGCACGTTGCGCCCCACACTTGGATCCTTCTCCCGCGGACGCGGGCTCAGGATGACGGCGGTGGGGGTCGTTGCTCTTTTAGTCCTGTCGTTCGCCCGCGCGGCCGAAACGCCACTCAAGGCGGACGACCTCCAGTTCTTCGAGACCAGGATCCGGCCGCTGCTGAGCGAGAACTGCTACGAGTGCCACAGCCATGCGGCGAAGAAGATCAAGGCCGGCCTCGTCCTCGACTCGCGCGACGGCGTGCTGCACGGCGGCAGCTCCGGCGCCGCCATCGTGCCCGGCAAGCCCGACGACAGCCTGCTGATCCAGGCGATCCGCTACACCGACGCCGACTTGAAGATGCCGCCCGACGACCATGGCGGCAAACTCAGCGACCAGCAGATCGCCGCCCTCACGGAATGGGTGCGGCGCGGCGCGCCCGACCCGCGCGTTGCCGCGGCGGTGGCGGATGGCGGCTACGGCGCCACGAGCAAGGACCACTGGTCGTTCAAACCGGTGAGGAATCCGGCCGTGCCCGCCGCCACCGCGCATGCGGACTGGGCGCAGTCGCCCGTCGACCAGTTCATCCTGAAGGACCTCGACTCCGCCGGGCTGGCCCCGAGCCCGCGCGCCGACAAGCGCACGCTGATCCGCCGCGTCACGTTCGATCTCACCGGCCTGCCGCCCACGGAGACCGAGGTGCAGCGCTTTGTGGCCGACGATTCGCCCGACGCCTTCGCCAAGGTCGTCGACCGCCTGCTCGCCTCGCCGCACTACGGCGAGCGCTGGGCGCGCTACTGGATGGATGTCGCCCGCTATTCCGACACCAAGGGCGACGCGCCGAAGCGCGACGACCCGCGCTTCCCCGATGCCTGGACCTACCGCGATTACCTGATCGAGGCCTTCAACACCGACAAGCCGTTCAACCAGTTCATCGTCGAGCAGCTTGCGGCGGACCGGCTCGTCGAGGCCGCGAAAACCAAGGCTCACCTCGCGGGCCAGCCCGACCCGAACGACCAGCACATCCTCGCCGCGCTCGGCTTCCTGCGGCTCGGCAACCAGCATGACGGCCGGCGCAACGACATCATCGACGACCGGATCGATGTCACGTCCAAGGCGTTCCTCGGCCTCACCGTTTCCTGCGCGCGCTGCCACGACCACAAATTCGACCCGATTCCGACCAAGGACTACTATTCGCTTTACGGCGTCTTCGCCAACACCGACGAACCGAAGAGCATCTTCTCCGAGCCGACGCTGTTCACGAAACTGCCGCTTACGCCGGACCTCCAGGACTACATGGCCAAGGCCAAGGAACTCACGGCCAAGAGCGCCGAGCTGCAGCAGCAATTCATCGAATTCCGCCGCTCCAAGGCACGCAGCGCCGACAAGCGCCGCGAGCTCATCCGCGGCGAGGCCATCCTCCAGCGCGAGATCGGCGGCCTCGAGATGAACCATCCCGGCGCGCCGCCGCGCGCGCACGTCGTCACCGACGTCGCCAATCCCAAGGATTACCCGGTGCTCCTGCGCGGCGAGGTGCAGAACGAGGGCGAGATCGTGCCGCGGCGCTTCCTCGAGGTGTTGTCGCCCGACCCGAAGAAGCGCGCGGTGTGGAAGAAGGGCTCGGGCCGCCTCGAGCTGGCGCAGGCGATCGCCGACCCGAAGAACCCGCTGACCGCGCGCGTGCTCGTGAACCGCCTCTGGCAGCAGCATTTCGGCGCGGGTTTCGTCAGCTCCCCCGACGACCTCGGCCACATGGGCGGCACGCCCGTGCACCCCGAGCTGCTCGACTGGCTCGCCACGAAGTTCATCGAGGAGGGCTGGTCCATCAAAAAATTGCAGCGCACGATCCTGCTCAGCAGCACCTACCAGCAGGATAGCCAGCCGAACGCCGCCGGCCTCGCCGCGGATCCCGACAACAAGCTGCTCTGGCACTACGGCGTGCGGCGCATGGAATTCGAGGAGATCTACGACTCGCTCCTCGCCATCGCCGGCACGCTCGACCCGGCCATCGGCGGCCGCCCCGTCACCCCCGCCAGCGAGGGCTTCGCCAAGCGGCGCGCGCTTTACTTCCTCATCGACCGGCGCAACCCGCCGGAACTGCTCACGCAATTCGATTTCCCGAATCCTGACACGCCTTCCGGCAAACGCTTCACGACGACGGTCCCGCAACAGGCCCTGTTCCTGATGAACAGCCCGCTCGTGATCGAGACGGCGCGCAAGCTCACGCACCGGCCCGACTTCACCCGCTTCGAGCGCGACGAGGACCGTGTCTCCCTCCTCTACATGGCGATCTTCCAGCGCCCGCCCAGCGACGAGGAAATCGCGCTCGGACTCGATTACGTGCGGGCCAATCCGGCGGGCACGTCCCTCGAGGCGCCTTCCGACAGTCCCGCCCGCAAGGCCGCGATCGAGAAGCGCCGTGAGGAACGCCGCGCCCAACAGGCCGCGCTCGCCAAGAAACTCGGCGCGGCGGACAACCGCCCGATCGGCGCCAATATCGAATACGGCGGCCAGCTCGACGCGTGGACCAAGCTCGCCCAGGCGCTCTTCCAGACGAGCGAGGCGATGTTTGTGAATTGATTCTCCCGCAGCCGGGTACACCGGCGGTCACGCCAGGCTATTTGGCTGTCCCCTCGGAAAGTGCATTGAGGATGCCCCAGATTAACAGGGGATACTCGCCCTCCATGCGACCAAGGCTGGGATGTTCAATGAGGCCTCTGCTGCGCCCGCCGATATGCACCGGCAAGATTCCCCGATATTGGTTCAGATAACTCGTCCATGCGAGCAGCCGGATGGCATCCCCTTCCCGGTATTCGATAATCCTTCGGGAATACAAAGTGGCATCCGCGGGCAGCGGCTCGGACTCTTTGCTCCATTCGACCGTGTTAAGTGCGTAAAGCAGGCGCTCCACCGGCGCCGCACCCAATGGCAATGATCCTTCTTTTTCCCTGACGCGCCAGCGATAGCCGGGGCCGTTTCGCGTGATCTCCGAAACCACCTTGTCCCCCTCTCCCTCAACCCCGTATTCGCGATAACTGATAAAATTTTCCGGCGTGAGCCAGAGCACCGGGTTGGGCGTATCCGTCCGGAAAACCGCCACCGGTTCGACAATGGCAATGATATCGCCAAACCAGGTTTCCATGCGACCGGACGGTTCCTGGCGCAGGCAAAAAACATAAGGTCCACCGCCGGCGAGCGTGCTTCGCGCAAACGCCTCGAAGGAATCCCGGGGCGAAATTTCGTCCTGCACCGCACTGACGGGAGCCAGCCCGAAGGTGTCCGGGAACTTTTCCCCTGTCGTGCCGGCGCGCAACCTGGTCCCGGCAAGGGCGGTTCCACTCCAATAGGATTCAAAATCAACCCGGCGAAAATTCACTTGGGCTGCCTTGATAAGGTTCTTGGGCGGAGACGGAAATTCGAGGCCGTGAAAGGAAGCGTCCACAAACCGCTGGGTGAACATCTCGAAATAGCCGTCGTGGCGGTCTACAATTTCCCCATACACCGTTGCCACGGTGCCAGGCGGCAACGGGATCTGCGCCCATGGATCGCGATCAGCCGGAAGCCGCCCCTCCTGCCCCCTGATCATCGCGTTACAGTCCATTTCATATTTCAGCATCTTGAAGGCCGGGGCAGTTGGCCCGGCGCCAGACTTCGCCTGAGCCTGCCCGGCTGTATTCTTGTCCGGAATCGCCGCGCTTCGGCAGGAGCAGGAAAAAATTACCGCCAATCCACCGAGCAAAAACAGGCAGGTTGTCCCCAGGGAAGAGCGGGCGACCGCGCCGGGACTCGTATGCCGGGGAAACATAAAATCGCCGGCCTATTGCTCGCACACCCAATCCGGCCAGGTGGCTTTCGCGTAATCGCGCACGCCGTCGATCGCGGCCTGCACGAGCGGCGTAGGTTCCCCGCGCCAGAGCGCGCCCATGGTCACGGGCGCAAAGCCCGCCAGCGGCAGCACGCGGACTTCGCGCGGCTTCGCCTTGGGATTGACGGTCACGTTCAGGCCGATGCCGTCGCCGTTGGCGACGTAGCGGCTCACGAGGTCAAGCGAGGTCGCCTCGATGCTATTGCGCCAGGTGACACCGCGCTCCTTCAGCGTGGCGAAGAATCCCTGCGTGATCCCCGTGCTGGCCGGCAGGCAGATCAGCGGCTCGGTGATTTTTTTCCGGGTCCAGAGTTCCTCCGCAGATTTTATGCCGGACTTGGGATGCACCTGCAGCACGAGCGGCACGCTGGCGAAGCGCGTCTGTTTCAGGCCTGCCGGTGGTCGCGCGTAAACGGGCGCCAGCACCAGGTCGGCGTGGCCGCTGCGCAGCCAGACCTCGGCTTCCGACTGGTCGCCGAGCGTGCGCAGGCTGAACTTCAGCTTCGGGTATTTCGCGCGCAGGCGCTGCATCACGCCGGGCAGGTGGTCGCGCAGCACGATCTCGGCCCCGCCGATCCGCAGCTCCGGCCCGCCGGTCTCCTGCAGCTCCGCCGCCACGGCGCCGAGGCCCTCGAAGAACGGCTGGATGTGGTCATAGAGGCGCTGGCCGGCCGTCGTCAGCCGGAACGGGCTGCGCTCGAACAGCCGCACGCCCAGTTCCTTTTCGAGCCGGCCCACCTGGCCGCTCACGGCCGGCTGCTGGATGCCATAGGGGATCTTGCGCACCGCGGCGCTGATGCCGCCATGCCTGGCCACGTAATAGAACAGCTCGAGGTAGTGGACGTTCATGAAAGCGCGTTAAGACAGCCGGGGATCGGTCCGGGGAGCAAATGCGTTTTCACGGCTGAGGCGCGCCTATACCCGAGTAATTGGTAGTTGGTATTTGGTAATTAGGACCGACCTCGACGCAGACCTTCAATCGTGAACCCGAGGAACTCCCAAATACCAATTACTAATTGCCAATTACTCCGCCGGACGCACCCGGCGGACCCGCATCAAAAAAAGCGATGCCCCGCATCAGACTTATCAACTCACGGCCTGGCCGGGGTTCGGATATTCTCAGGGCGCACCGGCCAGCCCGGCCCAATCCAACCCAACCCTCCCATGAACCTGCTCCTCCACCTCCTCCTGATCGCCGTGCAAATCGTCGTGGTCGTCGGCCTAGCCGATTTCGTGGCCGGCGTCGTCCACTGGGCGGAAGACGCCTATTTCACCGAGGCCACCCCGGTGATCGGGCCCCGCATCATCGTGCCCAACATCGTGCACCACCACCTGCCACGCTACTTCACCCGCCTGTCGTGGTGGCGAAGCTCGGCCGAGCTCGTCCTCGCCAGCCTCGTGCTGGTCGCGGTCGCCTGGCCCCTCGGCCTGTTGTCGTGGCAGCTCTTCCTGTTCGTGGCGGTGAGCATCAACGCCAACGAAATCCACAAGATGGCGCACCGCACCCGCGCCGAGAACGGCTGGTTCATCTCGAAGCTCCAGGATTGGCGCATCCTCCAGACCCCGCGCCACCACGGGCTGCACCACGCCGACCCGAAGAACACCTTCTACTGCCCGGTCACCAATTACGTGAACCCGCTGCTCGAACGGGTGCAGTTCTGGCCCCGCCTCGAGGCGCTCATCGCGCTGCGCACCGGCGTCACGCACCGCCACGACACCGCCGTCCGCGGCCAGGGTCCCGGCCCGGAATGGCTGGAGGAATTCCGCCGCGCGCCCAAGCCCTGCGGCCGCAACTGCCCCGGCTGCCCGCGTTGCGTCGTGCCGGCGGCGCCCAACGAACGCAGGGCGGCTTGAGTTTCCCCCCGTCGCCCTGCGCCCCCCACCCTTGGCAATCATCCGGCCTGCTACGGCTCCAAAAGTCTCGGCCCGCGATCGGCCTCATCGTCGGACAAGCCCCGGGAATCCAGCGGCCCGGCGACCGGCTCGTCGGCCTCGAGGAACCTCCGCCCATGCGCATAATCCCACAGCCAGCACGAGCCGTCATGGCTGTCGTTCACGAGCATGAACTCCGGCTCGCCGCCCTCCTCCCGGCTGGCGATGTTGAAGCGGTGGTCCGTGATTTTTTCCACGGTGGCGCGCAGGCGGCGCAGCAGCGCGGCATCGTCCACCAGCACCGTCCACAGCCCGGCCACGACCACGGCGTGCGGTCCGGTGAAATAGTAGCCGAAGAAACGCGGCACCTGGAAACGCCCCGTGATGCCGAGGCGGCGGGCGTGCAGCTCGACGGCCTCGATGAATTTGACCCGCCAGGCCATGTCGCGCGGCAGGCGGAGTTCAGGTATGTCGATGATCAGGTTGTCCGTCATGGACGTGGTTCCTTCCGTGGTTTCCCTCCTAACGGCCACTTTGGACTCCGACTTGAGCCGGATCGCCGCCTGACTAGGGTTGCTCCCCGTGCCTCCCCTCTACGACGCCCACCAGCATTTCCACTTCGACCCGCTGACGCCCCACCGCGCCGCGATCCTGCGGGACCTGTCGGCCATCGGGCTGCGGCGCGCGGTGGTCAACGCCACCAACGAAAGCGAGTGGCCGGTGGTCGCCGCCCTGGCCCGCGAATTCGCCTGGGTGGTGCCGAGCCACGGCATCCACCCGTGGGATGCCGGCGACCGGACGGAAGGCTGGCTGGCGCGCCTGCGCGCCGTGCTGGTGGTCGACCCCACCGCGGGCATTGGCGAGATCGGGCTCGACCGCTGGATCCTCGACGGCGTGCGGCCCGACGACCCGCGCATCGCGGGCATCCGGGTCGCGCCCCTGGCCGAGCAGGTCGAGGTCTTCTCCGCCCAGCTCGCCCTCGCCGCGGAGCTCAATCGCGCGGCTTCCATTCATTCGGTGCAGGCGTTCGGCGCCGTCCTCGAGGTCCTCCAAAAGTCCCCGCGCGCGGCCCGCGGCTTCCTGCTCCACGGCTACGGCGGTCCGGCCGAGATGATCAAGGCGTTCGCCGACCTCGGCGCATATTTCTCGTTCAACATCGAGATGACCGGCCCGCGCCAGCCCGCCCGATTGGAGAATTTCAAGCAGATCCCGGCCGACCGCCTGCTGGTGGAAACCGACGCGCCGACCAAGGCGCCGCCGGGCGACCTCAACCGCTTCCCGCTGCCGGCGGCCGCCGATGGCGCCGAGGTCAACCACCCGGCCAACCTTGCGGTCACCTACGAAGTCCTCGCCAAACTGCGCGGGCTCTCCCTCGACGACCTGGCCGCGCAGGTGGAGCGGAATTTCAGGCGGCTGTTTCTATAATGGAGGGCCGGTCTCCTGGCCGGCTT
>CAYZSN010000306.1:0-21373 GCA_964481095.1 uncultured Oleiharenicola sp.
ACCGCCCAAGCTATGGATCCTTGATTGAGTCCGATCCGCGGTTTTCCACAAGCACCGCTGCCGGCGAATTTTCCAGCAAGGCCAGTGCCACAAGGCCCAAGCCGTGCTGCGCGCCAGCGCCCAGCGCCCGACAGCAGTCGCCGCCCGGAACTCAGCGCACGAGTGCGTAGAACGTGAAGGAGTGTTGCCCGCCGCCCTCGAAACGGGCCACAAAGGTGATCGGGATGGTCGCCGGCCCCTTCAGCTGGACAGGTTGGATGAACAGCCGGTATTTCCGGCCGTTTTCCACCACCTCCACCCGGGCCTCCGCCAGCTTGGGGGTGGCTTCCTTCACTTCGATCGCGGCGATCCGGTTGCCGCCGGTCGCGCTGACCTCGACGAACTTTTCCCCGGTATCGCCTCCGACCGACCAGTGCAGCAGGCGGGCGGAGTAGGCGAGCAGTTCGGGAATCTCTACCCGCATGGTGAGCACGGCCACCGGCGCGTAGGGGTCGTCCATGGTAACGGTGACCGTTCGCTCCTGCCTGCCCATGCGGTCGCCCACGGTGAAGACGGCCTTGATCGTGCCCGACTCGCCGGGGGCGTAGGTGCGCTTGGCCAGTTCAGCCACCGTGCATTCGCAACTCGTCTGGAGGTCCCGGATGGCGATGGTCGTCTTCCCCATGTTTTTGAACGGGAAAGAGGCGATCGCCTCCCTGTCGCCCCGTTTCGCGGTCAGCTCCACCAACTTTGTCTCCCAACCAAGGGAGGCGGCGCAAAGCGAGACCACCCTCAGCGTCACGATGACCGCTGCAACCCGCAAGAGAGAGCGTCGGAAATAGGTGAGGCAAAGCGGTCGCATGACTCCGGAAATGTGCCCGCTTTCCACTGGCAAAGCCAAACTTTTACGCGGCATGACGCGGTAATGCGTCGGAGCGACGCTCAGAACTTGAAGCTGGCGCTGACCTGGAAGACGGCGAGCACGATGGCGACCGCGACGAGCGTCACGAAGCCGAACGCGCAGAACAGCACGCCGTAGGAAAGCACCGCGCGGAAAATCATGAGCTGCTGGCGGAGCTGCTGCTGGAATGTGCGCGCGATGTCCCGCAGGCTGGGTGCGAGGTTGCCGGTGCTCTCGCCCACCGCGAGGCGGTCGAGCACGAGGTCCGGAAAACAGCCGGTGCGGGCGAGGGCGGTGGAAAGCTTCTCGCCCTCCAGCACCCGGTCGGTCGCCTGGACGAAGGCCCGATGCAGCGTGCGGTGCGTGATGGTGCGCTCGGTCATGCGCAGCGCCTCGGCGGTGGTGACGCCGTTCTCGAGCAGCACGGCGAGAGTCTGGCTGAAATTGTGCACGGTTGAACTCACGAGGAACGCGCCGCCCAGGGGCAGGCGCAGCAACCAGCCGTCCGACTTGACGCGGCCCTTTTCCGTGCGGCGCCAGCGCCAGAGGGCGAGGCCGCCGAGCACCGCGGCGCTCAATCCCAGCAGGCCGTAGTGGATCAGGAAATCGGAGAACCCGACGAGGAGGCGGGTGGGCAGGGGGAGCTTGCCGCCGAGCGCCTGCAGCAGGCCCTGGATGCGCGGCATCAGGAAGAAGATGAAGAACAGGATGACGCCGATGGCGCCAACAAACACGACCAGGGGATAGACCAGGGCGGCGACGACCTGGTCGCGCAGCTCCTTTTGTTCGGTGAAATGCTGGATCAGGCGGGCCAGCACCTCCTTCAGGTTGCCGGTGGCCTCGCCCGCGGCGATGAGATTGACGGTCTGCGCGTCGAACACCGCCGGGAACGCGGCCAGCGCCTGGGAAAGCGGCAGGCCCTCGCCGAGCTTTTCCCACAGCCCGGTGCACAGCGCGCGCAGGCGCGGCGCCTTGATGCGCACGCTGAGCAAACGGACGGACTCGCCGGCCGGCATGCCGCTGGTGATGAGATCGGACAACGCCTTGAGAAACGGCAGCCGCTCGGCGGACGAGAGCCGGGCGGGCGCGCGCGCCGACGAAGCGGCGGACGGGCGCGCCGCCGGCGCCGAACTGTCGGTGAGCTCGACCACCTGCAGGCCGCGCGCCGCCAGGATGCGCATGGCGTCGCGACGGGCGGGCGCCTCGAACGCATCGCGCACGGTCCGGCCGGTGGCGTCGCGGGCGGTGTAGGCGAAGCGGGGCATGCGGAAGGGAGAAGGGAGAACGGAAGAAGCGAAGGGCAGATTACAGAGGACGGAGGACGGGCTGAGAGCTGAGAGCCAGATGGTGGGCGCTTATTGGATGTTAAGTGAGGAGCAGGTCATTTCTCGATGGCGGTGATGACGCGGAGCACCTCGTCGAGGGTGGTGTGGCCGGACTTCACGCGCGCCCAGCCGGACTGCTGCAGCGTGCGCATGCCCTGCTCGCGGGCGCATTTGTCGAGCACGCGGCTCGACTCGCGCTTGACGATCAGGTCGTGGAGCTCGTCGCCGGGCTTGAGGATCTCGAAGAGGCCGATGCGGCCGCGGTAGCCGGTGCCGCGGCACCGGTCGCAGCCGACGGGATGCTGCAGGGCCATCACGCCATCCGCCTCGGTGGGCGGCAGGCCGAGGATGGCGAGCGTGTCCTGGAGTTTCTTGGACGCGACCGGCTCGGGCCGGGCGCAGTGCGGGCAGAGCCGGCGCACGAGGCGCTGCGCGATGACGAGCTCGATGGCCGAGGTGACGAGGAACGGCTCGATGCCCATGTCGATGAGGCGAGTGATGGCGCCGGGCGCGTCGTTGGTGTGCAGCGTGGACAGCACGAGGTGGCCGGTGAGCGAGGCGCGGATGGCGATGTCGGCGGTCTCGCGATCGCGGATTTCGCCGACCATGATGACGTCGGGATCCTGGCGCAGGACGTGGCGCAGGGCGTTGGCGAAGGTCAGGCCGATCTCCGGCCGCACCTGCATCTGGTTCACGTCCGGCACCTCGTATTCGATCGGGTCCTCGACGGTGACGATGCGCAGGTCCTCGGAGTTGATCTGGCGCAAAAACGCGTTGAGCGAGGTCGATTTGCCGGAACCGGTGGGGCCGGTGACGAGGATGATGCCGTGCGGGTAGGCCAGCACGCGGTTGATCTGCTCCTGTTCCGAGGCATCCATGCCGAGGCGCTCCATGGTGAAGGCCTCGCGCTTCTGGTTCAGGAGGCGCAGGCTGACGCTCTCCGCGTAGATGGTGGGGATGGTCGAGACGCGGATGTCGAGCGTGTCGCCGCCGGCCTTGAACGCGATGCGGCCGTCCTGCGGGAGGCGCCGCTCGGAAATGTTGAGCCGCGCCATGATCTTGAGCCGCGAGATGATCGCATCCTGAAATCGCAGCAGGATGTCGGGCACGGGCACCGCGACGAGCAGGCCATCCACCCGGTAGCGGATGCGCAGCCGGCCCTCCTGCGGTTCGAAATGGATGTCGGTGGCGCCATCCTCGACCGCCTGTGAAATCACGTCGCTGACGAAGCGCACCACGGCGGCGTCGGCATCGGCCTCGTTGGCGTCGGTCGGCAACTCGGGGGCGGCCGCCCCGGCGGCGGATTCGTCCAGGCTGCCGGAGCCGACGCCGTAGTTCTCGACAATGAGCTGCCGGACGCGATCCGCGGAGGCGAGATGCCAGCGCAACGGGCGCGGGGCCAGGGTGGAGATCCAGTCCACCATGTCGGCATCGGGCGGCCAGACGGTCGCAAGATGAAAGAGGCCCGCGTCGGCCGCCGCCGGGGCATGGATCGGCACGACCTGGTATTCGTGCACGAGGCGCGACGGCAGCAGCGGCACGGCGTCGCGGTCGGGTCCGGGCTCGGCGACCACGTCCAGTCCGGCCAGCCGGGCGAGCTGGGCCAGCGCCTCGGCCCCGGGCAGGTCCTTGAGGCGCCCGAAAAGGGCGGGCCGTTCCTCGCGGGGGACTTCCAGCAGCTGCTGGCGCTCCGCGACGTCGGGCCAGTCGCGCAGGAAGGCGGGCAATGACACGACCGGAACGGACATGGTCAGGGCTTGGCTGCGGCGGGGGCGATGGCCTGCTTGATCTGCTCGCGCGGCTTCTTCGGCAGCTGTTCGATCCGCTGAAGATCGGCCATGTTGTCCGCGAGGGTGTTCGTCAACACGGTCGGGCGGAGGAAGAAGATGAGGTCGGTGCGCGTGTCCTCGCGGCTGCGGCTGCCGAGCAGATCACCGATGATCGGGATGGGACCGAGCCGGTTGGTGTTGCGGGTCTTTGAGGTGCGCTGCAGGCCGCCGAGGACGATGATTTCGCCGCTCCTGACGCTGACAAACGACTCGGTGGAGCGCTCGCCGATGCGCGGCTGCGGGTTGCCGTCGATGGTGATTTCGCCCAGGACATCCTGCACATCCTGCTTGATCTCGAGCTGGACCGAGCCATCGGTGCCGATGAGCGGCTTGACGGTCAGGTCGATGCCGATCTTCTGCTGGCCGACCGTGCTGCGGTAGCCGCCCAGCGTGCCGGTGCTGGCGGTGTCGTTGAGGTAGCTGCTGATGACGGGACGGGTTTCGCCGACGAAGATCTTCCCCTCCTTATTGTGGGTGGTGATGATGGTCGGCTGGGACAGGATGGTGGCGTTGGTCTTGCGCGGGGTGGTGGAGAGCCTGATGACGCCGGCCAGGTCATAGGCATTGGAGCCGACGACGCCCGGGTAGGTGACGGTGCCGTCGGTGATGCTCAGGCCGGCCGTCGCGGCATTGAAGCCCACCAGCTTGTCGCTCTGGACGGTGAGCCCGAGTTCGCTGATGCCGGAGGTGGCGTTGTCGCTCAATGTCACCTCGGCGATCACGACCTCGATGCGGACCTGGGCGAGCAGGACGTCGAGCTTGGCCACGAGATCATTGATGAGACGGATGTCGTCCACCGTGCCCGAGACGACGATGGAATTGCTGCGTTCCTCGGGCAGGATGGTCAGGAGCGAACTGAACTGGTTCGAGGATTCCAGGGAGGAAGCCAGGCTGGCCACCACCGTCGAGGCGGCGGGGACGGGCGGGGCCGCGGGCGGCGCCCCCCCTGACGGGGGCGGGGAGGTGGGGCCGGTGGTCAGGGGCCGGGCGGAGTCCGCGCCGGTGCCCTTGGCGGCGTTGTTCTGGCCGGTGACAAGCTGCGTCAGGATGGTGGCGACATCCTTGGCGGCGCCATGTTTGAGATAGATGACGTCGTTTCGGGTGTTCGGATCGGATTTGACGTCGAGTTTGGCGATTAGTTCGTCAAAGAAGGAATGCTGGCGGGGATCGGAAACGAGGACGATCTGGTTGGTGCGGTCGTCGGGGTTGTAGGTGGTCGCAGAACCGATCTGGTTCTGCAGCGGGCCGGACAGGATGGTGCGCATCTTGTTCACGACGTCGCTGGCCTTGGCGAAATGCAGGGAATAGAACTTGGGCTGCAGGCCGGCCAGGATCGGCTGATCCAAACGGACGAGGAGGGTTTCGACCCGCTGGAGGTTGGTGAGGGAGTCGGTGATGAAGGCGGCATTGGCCTTTTCAAAGATCACGGGCGGGCTGCCCGCCGCCGGGTTGAGCAGGGGCGCGATTTGCGGGATGACCTCGTTGACCCGCAGAAAGGTCAGCTGAAACATCTTGCTGACCGTGCGACCGCTGGCCGGCAGGCCGAGCGTGGAACCGTCGATCAACTGGGGCGCTTCCGATTTGGCGTTGGCGAGCGGCGTGACCTTGAGAAACTTGTCGTCGAGGGGTGTGATCGAGATTCCATTCAGATTCAGCAGGGTTTCCAGCGCCCGCACCGCCTCCTCGCTGGTCACACTGCCCTTGAGCGTGAGGGTAAGGGTGGTCGCGGGGAGGGCTTGGGGACGGAGGATGGTTTTACCCGTCCAGCGCTCGAGCAATACCAGCACCTGATCGATGCTGTCGTCCCGCAGAATGATTGGCCCGACGGTGTCCTCGCCGGCGGCGCCTGAAGGCGGTCGGGCCACGGGGGAGGTCAACGGCGGCTGGGGCTGGGCCAGCAGCAATGCCGGGAAGGCAGCAGCCAAGGTGAGAAACTTTCGTAATGTCACGGTCGAGAAAACCTGAGGGAAAGTGTACAATGCGGCCCCATCGTACTTGTTGTCGGGCAGATTGATGTGATTTCAGAACAGCTGGCCAGTCCTAAAATCGAATTGAGTGACATCCTTGTCAGCGTCGGGGGGACAAAAAAAGTGAACCCGCAAGCCAACCAAAGCGCGGTGAAGGCCAGCGTGCCAAAGATGAATGAAACGCGTTGAGCAGCGTCTCGGCTATTGAACCTTCACGGATCGAAGGAAGTTTCGCCTACGTCTGACTGAATTGCTCACTGCGCCACCCGAAGGGTGCCCGGCTCGTTCACCCACTTCGCCTACGGCTTCGGGGCCGGCCTTTTCAGGCCGACCATCTCCGCGCTGCCGCGCTCCGTCCCCAACGCCTTCATCCTTCACCAAGCCTACGGACGACAAGTGCCCGCCAGATGTTCCGCTTGCTTGTCCGCCATGGGCCCGGCGACGGCGGATCCTTGGTCCACCGGAAGAAAACCCACGGCCGATTTGTGAATCACACCGCCCCAAGGGCACCCGTGAGATTCACCCTCTCGGCCGAAGGCCTCGAGGCCAACCCTGCGGGGTTGACCATCTCCGTGCTGTGCACTCCGTCAATCCGTGATGCGCCGACCAGAACTGAAGTAGGGATGCGACCGCCCAAGCTATGTCAGTCACGAATGCCAAGGCTTGTGCAGCCCTGTTCAAGCTAGATTGCCTGAACCTTTGCGTTCCATCGCGGCCGTTGCGCGCGCCGATCCGGACCGAGCCCAAGGGCCGGTGCGGGTAGTCCAGGGTGATGATCGTCAGCGGACGCGCCCCGCTTCGTTTTCAAGCACGACGTTGGAGAGCACGGCGGTGTCGGAGGTCGCGGGCAAGTGCGAGCAGAAGCCGATGCCGGCGTAGAACGGGCCGTCGAGATGCAGCTTCATGGGCGGACCGAACTGGTGCATCGGCTCGCCTTCGAGGCTCACCCACAGCGTAAACGAGTCGCCCTGCTTCTCGATGCCGATGCGCCTGGCGATCACGGGCACCAGGCTGTCGGGATTGGCGCCGCCGGGCCGGCCGCGCCCGCCCATGCGGTACTCCATGTCCTTCACCCGCGCGCCCTTTTCCGGGCGCTGCGCCAGGTGGACCATGCCGGCGCCGTGGAGCGCGACGAGGGCTTCCGGGGCGTCATCCTCGAGATCCTGCCGGATCACGAGCACGGCCTTGCGGTCGCCGTAGCCGCTGGCGTCGGGATAGGCGATGTCGGCGGCGAGGGAGACATCGCCGGACATTTTCTTCCACAGGAAGCGGAACTCATCGCGTGTGTACCACACGTTGTAGCCGGCGGAGTTGATGATGTACTGCTTCGTGGCCGGATCGTAGCTGGCGCTGCCCGGCACCACGGCGCTGCCGATGTCGGACTGGCCTTCGAAGAGGCCGATGGGTGTCGCGAAGTTCCGGCTGGGCCGGTGGAAGTCGGGCGGCGGCGCCACCTGCTTGTGCGTGGCGGAGCCCGGCAGCGCCCAGTCCGGCACGGCGGACGCGGCCGGTGCGGCGGGAGCGGCCGGCGGCGGGGTCTGGGCGGGAAGAAGCGCGGCGAAGCCGAGGAGGACGGGAATCAGGGCGGGGTATTTCATGGGCGCGAGGGGAGGCCGGGAGGCCTGTCATTGGGCTGGCTGCGGGCCGTTTTTCCGAGCTGGAACGTGTGCTTACTGTTGAGCACGCGGCGGACAAAATTCTGCTTGCTGTCGTTCGCCCAAGGTCGCTTATTCACCCCTCCTTCGCGCACCCGTAGCTCAATTGGATAGAGCATCTGACTACGGATCAGAAGGTTTGGGGTTCGACTCCCTACGGGTGCGCCACTTTAACGCCCGGCCCGCAAGGCCGGGCGTTTTTGTTGCCCGGAGAACTCAATCCGGCAGGCGCTTCACCCTGATGTTGCGGTAGCGGACGATGCTCTTCGGGTCGTGGGCCTGCAGCGCGAACGTGCCGCTGCCGAGGACCCGGTCGAAATCCTTGCCGGGTTTGACCCCCTCGGGCTCGTCATATTCCACGACTTTTTTCCCGTCGATCAGCACGGTCACGGTCTTGCCCTGCACGATGATCTCCTGGGTCCACCATTTGTTGTCCGTAGGCACGGCCACGCCGATATTGGCGATGCCGTAGACGCTGCCGGTCTTCTTCCAGTCTGACTGCGTGTTGTTGACCTGGCATTCGAAGCCGCCGCGCGGCCAGCCGGTTTCCTGGTACTTCGTGTGGAAATAAATCCCCCCATTCGCGCCGGGGTCGGTCATCACCTCGACCTTCAGGTCGAAGTTCTTGAACGGCTTGTCGTCCCCGACGTAGAAAAGGTGGCAGCGTGAGCCGCGCGAGACGAAGGCGCCGTCCTCGAGTTTCCACGTGTCGGGATTTTCGGTGGCGGCTTTCCAGCCGGCGAAGGACTTGCCGTCGGTGAGGGCGGTGAAACCCTCCTCGGTTTCGGCCGCGAAAGCGGCGGGAGCAAGCAGGGCGAGCGGCAGGACGAGGCGGAGCAGGGGGCGGAGGATCATGGGGTGGGGGTTAGAGGAAGCAGGGAGCAGGGAGCAGGGGAAAGCAGAAAGGAGAACGCGGAGGACAGAAGACGGAGAACAGTGAAACCACGAAATACACCGGCGGTCCGGAAGCAAGGCGCCTGAATAAAAAAGCCCGCCGAAAGGCGGGCTGGTTCGAGATGACAAAGGAACAGCGAAAAATGAACGCTGGACAATGCCCGGAGGGCTAGATCGCCTTCGGCAGCTCGACGCCGGCAAATTCGATCGACCGCGGGTGGTTGCGCTTCTCCTTGTGCTGCCCGTGGCGCTTGTGGAGGACGTGGTCGACCTTGTCGATCAGCAGGTCGACGGACTTGTGCATTTCCTCGGACTCGGCGCAGCAGTTGATGTTGGGCCCGCGGATCTCCACCTGGGCCTTGGCGACGAATTTGTGCTCGTGGTCGTGCTTGCGGTCGCACTCAAGCTCGACCCGGATCCGCACGATGTGGGCCTCGTGACGAAACAGTCGCTCCATCTTTTCCTGCACGTAATTTTTCAGGGACGGCGTGAGGTCGAGGTGGATACCGGTCACAATGACTTCGTGGGAACGATTGGATGGGTTCATGGGTTGTCTTCTGTTTTGGACTCTCGATCAGGAAACGCGGGCGAGGAGTTCGCCGGTTTCTAAATTGGTTCCTGCCCGGTTGGCCGTCCTGCAGACCGGCCTGCGCGACACTGGAAACGCGTCAGTCATTCGACTGCCCAGAGTGGTAGCCCAGTGCCCCCGCTTTGCAATTCTTCTCGGCAACATAACCCGGAAAAAATATTGAACGGAACACAGCATGACCCATGCCGCCGACCCCCTGCCTCCCGCCGAGGCCCCGCTCGTCAATCCCGCCGACCTGCCGGGCTGGGTTTTGCTGGATGACGCGAAACTGCTCGTGCTCAACAAGCCGGGCTGGCTCGTCGTCCACCCGTCCAAGAACGGGCCTTGGTCGAGCCTCGCGGGGGCGGTGCGGGAGGGGCTGGGGTTGGAGACCATCCGCTTGGTTTATCGGCTCGATCGCGAGACCTCGGGAGTGATTGTCCTGGGCAAGGACGAGGCCACCGGCAGCCGCCTGCAAAAGGCCATGGGCAAGCGCCTGATCGGCAAGGCCTACGTGACGTTGCTCGCCGGCGAGCTGACCGGTTCGGTCACAGTCGACCAATGGCTCGGTCCGGATCCAGCCGCCAATGTGACGGTGAAGCAGCGGGTGGTTCCACCCGGGACGGAAGGCGCGCAGGCCGCCACGACGATCTTCCACCCCCTGGCTGTGCGGGGCGGCGTGACCCTCGCCGGGGTGGAACTGCTGACGGGCCGCAAGCACCAGATCCGGGCCCATGCGGAGTTCATCGGCCACCGGGTACTGGGGGATAAACTCTACGGACCCGACCCGACGCTCTATCTCGAGTTCGCGCAGAAGGGCTGGACGGAGCGGCATTCGGCCCTGCTGCCGCTGACCCGGCAAGCGCTGCATTGCGCGGCGATCGACCTGCGTCCGGCCCGCATGGATTACCTGCTGCGGGCGCCGTGGCCGGCCGACCTCGCGCGTTTTGCCGAGCGGGAGATGAAACTGCCGCCGGCCGAAGCGCAGGCCCTGATCGACGCGTTTATCGCAGAAAAGCTGCCATCAGCCTCCGCTCTTTGAGCTACGACCGACGAGGCCCCGCTACGTTTTCAGGAACGTGTTGATTGTAGCTGTTAACACCGCCATCTGCGTCGTGATGCGCTGCTCGAGCGGCTGGGCGGAGGCCGTTTCGATCGTGTAGACGAGCGAGCAGTGCTGGTACGCGAGGTAGAGCGCCTCGGGCCAGGTGTCGCGCACCGCGGGATCGCTGACCGGCCGGATGATGCCCGGCTCGGCAATTTCGCGCCCGTCGATCACGGTGGCGGCGTCGATCGGGCTGTGCCGCCGCGCCGCGGCGAGCATCGCCGGGGCGAGCGTGGCATGGCGGGCGAGGTTAAGCTCATAGAGATAGAACCCCGTGGCCTCCCAGTCCTCGTGCACGCAGATGACGAGGTCGAACCGCGGCTGGCGTTTCAGCCACTCGACGTGCGCGCAGACCTCGGGGGAATGGAGCGACTTGTAGTCGCGGTTCAGGTCCACTTGGGCGAAATTCTCGCGAGTGCGCTGCGCGAAACCCGTCGGGTTGAGCAGCGGGCAGATGAACCACGCGCAGTGTTCGTCGAAAAAGCCTGCCTGGACCAGGCGCAGGAGCGCCCACGGCGGCGCGGGTTCGTCCCCATGGATGCCGGCGGAAAGATAAACCCGCGGCTGCGGGGCCTGCGCCGCCTTCGTGTAGGCGAGGAGCGGGTGGCCGTTGATCCCGCCGAATTTTTCCTCCGTGAAGCCGGCCGCCCGGGCCGCGTGCGCAAACCGCGGGGAAAAATCCGCAGGGTCGAGCGGCAGGGCGGGAGAGGCTTTGACAGGGTCCACGGCTTTCTTCTTGCTGGCCCCTCGCTCCCACTACAACGCCTTTCCGGCGTTGTCATCGCGAGTCCGGCGAAGCCGGGCGTGGCGATCCAGCAGATGGATTGCTTCGGCGCTTCGCTCCTCGCAATGACAGGCGAAGTCTATCTCCTTTATTCCCGCATGTCCCAGGTTCGCGTCCGCTTCGCCCCCAGTCCCACCGGCTTCTTCCACATCGGCAGCGCCCGCACGGCCCTGTTCAACTGGCTCTATGCGCGGCACACGGGCGGCACGTTCATCCTGCGGATCGAGGACACCGACCAGGCGCGCAACAGCGAGGCGTTCCTGCAGCTGATCTACGACAGCCTGACCTGGCTGGGCCTGGGTTGGGACGAGGGCCCGAATCCGAACGGCGTCGGCGAACGCGGCAGCCACGGCCCTTACCGCCAGAGCCAGCGGGCCGACATCTATAAAAAATATCTCCAGAAACTGCGTGATGCCGGCCGGGCCTACGACAAGGACGGCGCCGTGTGGTTCAAGCTGCTCGGCGAGCGCTACACGGTGTTCGACGACCACCGGAAGAAGGAGGTCGAGAAGGTGAAGACCGCCCCGGTCGTCATCGATGACAAGATCCGCGGCAAGGTGGAGCGACAGGAGGACGAGGACTTCGTGATCTTCCGCTCCGACGGCAACCCGGTGTTCCATTTCGTCAACGTCGTGGACGACATCGAAATGAAGGTCTCGCACATCATCCGCGGCGAGGACCACCTGTCCAACACCAGCAAGCACGTGCGCCTCTACGAGGGCTTCGGCGCCACCGCGCCGGTCTTCGCGCACATCCCGCTCATCCTGAAATCGCCCGAGATGGGGCAGGGCAAGATGTCGAAGCGCGACAAGGGCGCGCTCATCGAGGAATACCAGCAGCGATTTTTCCTGCCCGAGGCGCTGGTGAACTACCTCGCGCTGCTCGGCTGGAACCCGGGCGACGACCGCGAGAAGATGCCGATCGCCGAGATCATCCGGCTGTTCGACCTGCCGGGCGTGAACCAGAGCAACGCCAAGTTCGACGGGAAAAAACTGGCGAACATGAACATGACCTACCTGCTGGAGCAGCCGGCGGACCGGTTCGTCGCGCTGGCGAAGGACTATTTCTCCCGGCAGCCCAATGGCGCGGTCGTGATGGCCGATGAAGCCTATTTCCGGGAGGTGATGCTCCTCGCTCAGCCCAAGATCAAGTCGGTCGACGAACTCGGCGCCTACACGGGCTATTTCTTCGGCGACGATTTCCTCATCGACGCCAAGGTGAAGGAGAAGGTCATGGCCAAGGGCGACGCGAAGGCGCGCCTGGCGGAGCTGATCGCCGCCGTGCCGGAGATGGACTTCGCCACCGACGCCACCGTCGAGGCCGGGATCAAGGCGCTCGCCACCGGGAAGGGCCTTGGTTTCGGCGATTACCAGGCCGTGGCGCGCCTCGCCGTCACCGGCACCAACGCCGGCCCGAGTATCACCGCGATTTTCCGCCTGCTGGGCAAGGACCGGACCAAGACGCGCCTGGCGCGGTTTATGACGTCGATCTAGGGCCCCGGGCCGGGAGGGTAGGCAGGTCACAGACCTGCCCTACCTTGTAACCGGCGCCCACCGCCCGCGTCTTATCCTTCGCCATGAAAAAAATCGGTACCCTCGGTTATCTCATTCTCGGCCTGATCACGACCTCGGCCTTTGCCCAGACCTCTCCCACGGAAACGGCCGCCCCGGCGGCCCCGGACAGCGCCCAGACGGCGCAGCCGGCCAAGCACAAGAAGGGCGGCAAGAAGCACGCCCACCACGCGCACAAGAAACATCAGAAGAAGCAGACGAATCAGAACTGATGCCGTTGCGGCTTCCTGACGGCCCACGTCGCTTTGCGCGTGGGCCTTCTGTTTTTTAGGTAGGTCAATTCCTCCTCTGCGGTCATCCAGAGCCGGGCGAAGGATCCAAGGATTGGATGAGGGCATCCGCCCCCCACTTGGGTCCTTCGCACGGCTCAGGATGACAGGGGCGGAAGGTGCGTTGTTTTCGGCGGCTTGCCCGTCGTCGATATGGAAATCGACGACCACCTCCGCCTATTTCGCCCAGGTATCCTTCAGGGAGATGGTGCGGTTGAAGACCGGCTTGCCGGGGGCGCTGTCCTTCGCATCGAGCGTGAAGTAGCCCAGCCGCTCGAACTGGAAACGGTCGGCCGGCGTGGCGCCCGCCAGCGAGGCCTCGAGTTTCGCCGTGACGATCTCGAGCGACCTCGGGTTCACGACCTTCAGGAAATCCTCCTCGGCGCCCGGCTCGGCCACGTTGAACAGCCGGTCGTAGAGGCGGACCTCGGCGGTGATGCAATCCGACGCGCTGACCCAGTGGATGGTGCCCTTGACCTTCTTGTCGGCGTTGGGCTGGCCGTGGCGGGTGTCGAGCTGCGCCGTGCAGCGGAGCTCGGTGATGGCGCCGGACGCATCCTTGGCGATCTCGTCGAGCTTGATGATGCAGGCGTACTTGAGGCGCACCTCGCCGCCGGGCTTCAGGCGGAAATATTTCGGCGGCGGCACCTCGGCGAAATCGTCGGCCTCGATGAACACCTCGCGGGTCAGCGCGATCCTGCGCGTCGTCGGGTTCTCGTCCTGCGGGTTGTTGGTGGCCTCGCACGCGATCGTCTCGCCCGCCGGGATGTTGGTCAGGACCACCTTGACCGGCCGGAGCACGGCAAGCCGGCGCGCGGCGACGTGATTGAGCTCATCCCGCAGCCCATGTTCGAAAAGGGCGATGTCGGTGACGCCGTTGTAGGTGGTGATGCCGGTTTCGGCGGCGAAACGCCGCAGGGCGGCGGCAGGAACGCCGCGGCGTCGCAGGCCACCCAGGGTGGGCAGCCGCGGATCGTCCCAGCCCGTCACGAACTTTTCCTGCACCAGCCGGAGGATGTTGCGTTTGCTGAGCAGGGTGTAGGTGGGCAGGAGCTTGGAAAATTCGTACTGGTGCGGGAGCGGGCGGGGCAGTCCCAGGTTTTCCAGGATCCAGTCGTAAAGCGGCCGGTGCGGGACGAACTCAAGCGAACAAAGGCTGTGCGTGACCCCCTCGAGGTAGTCGCTCAGGCAGTGCGCGTAGTCGTACAGCGGATAGAGACACCACTTGTCGCCGGCATGGTAATGCGGCACGTGGCGGATGCGATAAAGCAGCGGGTCGCGCAGCCACAGGTTGGGCGACGCCATGTCGATCTTGCTGCGCAGCGAGCGCGCGCCGTCGGGAAATTCGCCGGCCTTCATCCGCTGGAACAGGTCGAGGTTCTCCGCGACGCTGCGGTTGCGCCAGGGGCTGTCCTTGCCGGGCCGGTCGGGGGCGCCGCGGTATTCATCGGTTTCCTTCGGCGTCAGGTCGCAAACATAGGCCTTGCCGCGCTTGATGAGCTCGACGGCGTACGCGTAGAGCTGGTCGAAATAATCGGAGGCGAAAAAGGGTTCCGCGGCCGCCGAGCCCGTTGAGAGCTGGGAGCTGAGGGTTGAGGGATCAACGGAAGCCAGATAATAGTCTGGTTTCCCATTCACGGTTTGGGCCACCGGATGGCCCCCCTTGGGTTTGAAGCCGAGGCAATGGTCGGCCCAGCCGGCGATGAGCCACCGGATGTCAGCGGTGATCGATTCAACATACTCGACATCCTCCTTGGCCGGGTTGGTGTCATCGAAGCGCAGGTTGCAGATGCCATTGTGTTCGCGGGCAATGCCGAAATTCAGGCAGATGGAGCGCACATGTCCGAGGTGCAGGTAGCCGTTGGGCTCGGGCGGGAACCGGGTGACGATCCTTGCGTAGCGCTTCTCGGCGACATGCGCGTTGACGATGTCGCGGATGAAGTCGCTGGGGGCGGGCGCGGGGGTCTCGGTCGGCTCGGGCATGGGAAGCAGGCAAGTTGCGCGGCGCGTCGGGGCCGCGCAACACTGGTTTTTACTGCGGAAACGGGACGGCCGTGCGGCCCCGGTTGGCAGGGGTCACGCCCTCGCTCGCCATCCCGCGCAGGAGGTCGGTGAGGTAGGGAATGAGCTGCTTCTTGCGGCTGACGACGCCGGGCAGGTCGAAGATCTCGTCCTGTTCGACATGGGAATACGAAATGCGGCGGATGAACTCGGGGTCGCCCTTGACCAGCATGAGCGAATTCTGGGTGTTGATGTCGGTGACCAGCAGCGCGACGAAGGCCAGCTTCTCGGCGCCGCGGATCTCGGCGAGCGCCTCGGCCAGTTCCTTGGCGTGCTGCCAGAAGTTGTCGAAGCCGAGTTCCTCGACCTGCGAGACTGCGAAGCGCACGCCCTCCTCCTCGTAGACCTTGAAGTCGGAGCGCACGACCTTGTCGGGCGGGCTGGCGAGGATGACGGAGCCCGAGCTGAAGATCAGGTGCGCGAGGTCATCGGCCTTGATGCCCGCATGGGCCTGCAGCCAGTTGAGGATGTCGGCGTCCTTGGTGGTCGAGGTCGGGCTCTGGAGCAGCAGCGTGTCGGAGATCAGGCCCGACATCATGATGCCGGCCAGGTCGGGGGCGGGCTTGAGGCCGTGGCGGCGGAACAGGTCGGCGATGATCGTGCAGGTGGAGCCGACGGGCTCGTTGATGAACAGGATCGGCTGGGGCGTGGCCAGGGGCCCGAGGCGGTGGTGGTCGAGGATCTCGGTGATGATGACCTCGTCGGCGCCGGGCACGGCCTGGGTGAGCTCGTTGTGGTCCACGAGCACGAGGCGCGTGGGCACGGGCTTGAGCAGGTCGGACTTCGTCAGGACGCCCTGCAGCTGGTTGTCCTCGCCGGTGACCATCATGGCGTGCGGCGCGTATTGGGCGAACTTGCGGCGGATGTCGGCGACGCGCGCCTCGGCGTTGAGCGACGGGAAGTTGCGGTCGACGAGCTTCTCGACGGTCGAGGCGGTGCGGACGAACCACGCGGTCGTGGCGGTGTCGTGCGGGCTGGAGATGATGCTGACGCCGCGCTTTCGGGCGAGGGCGACCACGGCGGGATCGACCGGCAGGCTGCCGCTGATGATGAGGGCGCGGATGCCGAGTTCGATCGAGCGTTCCTGGATTTCGCGGCGGTCGCCGACGATGATGAGCGACTGCCCGGGCGGGATCTGCTCCTTTTCGGAGATTTTCCAGAAGGTGCCGACGTCCATGGCGCCGATGCGCACGTAGAGATCCTCGATCCGGTTTTCGTCCACCGTGTGCAACACCGAGCCGCGCAGCGAGCGGGCGATGCGCGCGAGGCTGGAGCGCACCTGGCGCAGGGCGCGGGGCTCGTCGAGGCGCGGGATGAAGAAGTGGCCGAGCTGGGCGAGGGTGAGGTACCCCACGGCGCGGTTCTTGTCGGACACCACCGGCAGGTACGTGATGCCGTGGCTGTCGAGGAGGTTGAGGGCCTCGGCGCAGGTGGCATCCTCCTTCACGGCCTTGGGCGGCCCCATCATCAGGTCGCGGACGCGCGGGTAAACGTCGCTCAGGTAGACGGGCAGCGGCGTGTTGAAGCGCTCGAGGATGGCGTCGATGCGGGCGTTGGAATTGCCGCAACGCGCGGCGACGTAGCCGGATTCGCCCCGCGCTTCCTTGAAGGCGGCGTAGGCGATGGCCGAGCAAATCGAGTCGGCGTCGGGATTCCGGTGACCGATGACGTAGATGGGATTGACGGGAGCCATGGAGGCGCGGGGAGCCTAGGATGACCCGACCCCGGGGGAAGTAAAAAGGCCCGCGGGCGGCGGTGACATAAGAGCCCGCCCGGCCCGCCATAAGGGCCCATTAGGGCGCCTGGCCCGGGGTGCCCGCGAGCGAACCCACCGTCTGTCCGCCGGCGGGCGGGGTGGCATAGATGCGGGCATTGACGGGGATGGCTTGGCGGATGGAAGAGCCCTTCGCGCCGTTGCTGAGCGTCAGGCGGTTGTCGGCTTCGCTGACGTTGGGGTAGAACTGGACGTTGCCGCCGAGGAAGGCGATGTGGCCGCCGGTGTCCTTGTAGGTGCCGCTGACGGGGTCCCACTGGCCGCTGGCCTGCAGGCCGCGGGTGAAGGCGACCGGGGTCGACGGCGCGTCGCCCATCCGCAGCCCGCCCACCAGTTCGAAGCTGAGGGTACGCCCGGCAAATTCCGGCGACAGCGTGGTGCGATTGGCCGGGTCGACGATGGCGGCCGGGTACGAGCCGTTGAAGTACGGGTCGTTCTTGGCGAAGTAGAAGGTGGGGTCGGTGACGATGCCGCGCTGGGCGAGGATGCCGGCCCAGGCGTAGGGGCCGCTGCCAAGGCCCGGGTACTGGGCCGCGATCGCGGTGGGATCGGGCAGGCGGTCGTTGTTGTCGGCGGCGTAGATGCTCGCGGCCTTGACGATCTCGCGGAGGTTGTTGGCGTCGACCGTGCGCTGGGCGGTTTCGCGCACCTTGCCGACCGTGGGGAAAATCAGGGCCGCGAGGATGCCGATGATGGCGATGACCGTGAGCAGCTCGATGAGGGTGAAGCCGTCGCGACGGACGGAGGGGCGCTGGCGGGGTTCCATGGCTTGAATTTAGTGGCGGCCCACGCGGGATAAGCTCCGGCTGCGCCTGCGGAAGTTCAAGAGCATTCTCCGCGGAGCGATCACCGCCCGCGCTTACGGATTTTAAACGACGCCGGGCTTCTCCCGTGGCGGCGAAAAATTTGCGGCGCGTCCACCGACGCGCCTTTCCGGATCGCGGCATCGGGATTCCTCCCAACGTATGCGGGTTGAAGGCACCCGGCTTTGCTCGGGCTGTCCTTGCCTACGCGCTTGCCTCGCCGCTCGCCTCCCGGCATAGATTTTGCAGAAGAGCGGCGGGTGCGTTTGCGTTTCAGACCTCGCCCGATATTTTCTTTTTCAACACATTACATGGCCAATTCCCTCAAGTGCGACCTCTGTTCGAAGCCCGCGACCGTCCACCTAACCCAGATAGTCAACAACAAGATACACAAGGTGGACCTCTGCGAGGCGTGCGCGCAGGCCAAGGGTGTGACCGACCCCAGCGGGTTCTCGCTCGCGGACCTGCTCCTCAAGGCGTCGCTCAACCCGGAGCCGTCCGGCGACGCGAAGTGCACGTCGTGCGGGTTCACGCAGCAGGATTTCAAGAAGACCGGCCGCTTCGGATGCCCGGAGTGCTACGACCATTTCAACAAGATGCTCGAACCGATGCTGGACACGATGCACAAGGGCAGCACGCACACCGGCAAGGTCCCGCACAACATCGCCGAGAAAAAATCCCTCTACGAGCGCCTGACGCAGCTCGAGACCGAGCTCGACCAGGCGATCAAGTCCGAACGCTACGAGGATGCCGCGCGCTACCGCGACGAGATCACGCAGGTCCGCCAGTCCACCGCCCGGAAGCCGTCCTCCTCCTGAAATGAAGATCAACGAGCTCATCGATTCGCATTCCGAGCTGACGGACACCGCCGCCAGCAAGAGCGCGGTCGTGCTCATGACGCGCATCCGCCTCGCGCGGAACCTCGCCGGCCAGCCGTTTCCCGGCTGGGCGAAGGAGGCGCAGAAGCGCGAGATCCGCGACCAGTGCATGCAGGCGGTCGCCGCGCTGCCGCAGATGAAGCGCGGCCTCGCGATCCCGGTGGAGACGCTCGACGACCTGCAGAAGCAGATTTTGGTGGAGCGCCACCTGATCAGCCGCGAGCTGTGCGCCGCGAAGTCCGGCTCGGGCATCGTGATCAGCAAGGACCAGTCCTGCGTCGTGATGGTGAACGAGGAGGACCACCTCCGCATCCAGGTCCTGCGCGCCGGCTTCCAGTTCAAGAAGGTCTGGAACACCATCAACACCCTCGACACCGACCTCGAGGAGAACATCGACTTCGCCTTCTCGCCGCGCCTCGGCTACCTCTCGGCGTGCCCGACCAACCTCGGCACCGGCATCCGCGCCTCGGCGATGATGCACCTGCCGGCGCTCGTCATCTCGGGCCAGATGGAAAAGGTCGTGCGCGCCGTCAACCAGCTCGGCATGGCCGTGCGGGGCCTCTTCGGCGAGGGCTCCGACGCCAGTGGCAGCATCTTCCAGATTTCCAACCAGACGACCCTCGGCGAAAGCGAGGAGGGGATCATCAAGCACCTGCACGGCGTGCTGAACACGATCATCGACCAGGAGCTCAACGCCCGCCAGAAGCTCCTCGAGACGGACCCGAACAAGCTCTCCGACAAGATCGGCCGCGCCTTCGGCATCCTGCAGAACGGCTACCTGCTCAACTCCGGCGAGGCGATGAACCTCCTCTCGCTGATCCGCCTCGGCATCGACCTCGCGGTTTTCCCCGACGCGCAGCGCGCCGTGGTCGACCGCCTCTTCATCGAGTGCCAGCCGGGCCACGTGCAGCACGCGGCCAAGGGCGCCTTCGACCCCACCCAGCGCGACGTCCTGCGGGCCGCCCGCCTGCGGTCTGAATTTGCCAAAATGGCCGCGCCCGACTTTACTCCGACCACAAAGTAACCGTTTTAAAACCAACAAACACGACATGGAACCCATGAACAATTTCACGCCGCGGGCCCAGCAGGTCCTGGCGCTCGCCAGAAAGGAAGCCGACCGGTTTCACCACAACTACGTCGGCACCGAGCACCTCCTGCTCGGCCTGATCAAGTTGGGGCAGGGCGTGGCCGTGAGCGTCCTCCAGAAGATGGGCCTCGACCTCGAGACCGTCCGCGCCGAGGTCGAGAAGCAGGTCGGCATCGGCCAGGAATCCAAGACGCCCGTCGGCAGCATTCCCTACACGCCGCGCGTGAAGAAGGTCCTCGCGCTCGCCGGCAAGGAAGCCAAGGCCCTCAACCACTCCTACGTCGGCACCGAGCACATCCTCCTCGGCCTCCTCCGCGAGGGCGAGGGCGTGGCCGCGCGCGTGCTGAAGACCCTCGAGGTCGACATCGAGCGCACCCGCAACGAAATCCTCCGCGAGCTCGACCCGCAGTTCTCGTCCGGCCAGGGCGGGGAAGGCGCCGGCAGCGGCGGGGGCGAGGAAGTCGCCCCGCGCGGCAATTCCGACGACAAGAAGGAAGTGAAGACGCCCGCCCTCAAGGCGTTCGGCCGCGACCTCACCGAGCTCGCCCGCAAGGGCGAGATGGACCCCGTCGTGGGCCGCAAGAACGAGATCAGCCGCGTCATCCAGATCCTTTGCCGCCGCACCAAGAACAACCCGGTCCTCGTGGGCGAGGCCGGCGTGGGCAAGACCGCCATCGTCGAGGGCCTCGCCCAGGAGATCGCCAAGGGCAACGTGCCCGAGATCCTCGCCGAGAAGAAGGTCATCACCCTCGACCTCGCCCTCATGGTCGCCGGCACCAAGTACCGCGGCCAGTTCGAGGAGCGCATCAAGGCCGTGATGGACGAGATCAAGCGCGCCCGGAACGTCATCATCTTCATCGACGAGCTCCACACCATCGTCGGCGCCGGCGCCGCCGAGGGCGCGATGGACGCCTCCAACATCTTCAAGCCCGCCCTGTCCCGCGGCGAACTGCAGTGCATCGGCGCGACCACCCTCAACGAGTACCGCAAGTACATCGAGAAGGACAGCGCGCTCGACCGCCGCTTCCAGAACGTCAAGGTCGAGGCCCCCTCGGTCGAGGACACGATCCAGATCCTCAAGGGCATCCGCGGCAAGTACGAGGAGCACCACAAGGCCGTCTTCACCGACAAGGCCCTCGAGGCCGCGGCCAAGCTTTCCGACCGCTACATCACCGGCCGTTTCCTGCCCGACAAGGCCATCGACGTGATGGACGAGGCCGGCTCGCGCGCCCGCATCACGACGCTCAACCGCCCGCCCGAGATCGAGGCGCTCGGCAAGGAGATCGAGGAGGTCTGCACCCGGAAGGAGCAGGCCATCGCCGCGCAGCACTTTGAGGAGGCCGCCAAGTTCCGCGACCAGGAGAAGCAGCTCCGCGCGAAGCAGGACGAGCAGCTCGAGACCTGGAAGAAGACCCGCGACGAAAACCGCATCACCGTCGACGAGGAGCAGATGGTCCGCGTCGTCGCCGAGTGGACCGGCATCCCGCTCAACCGCCTCGAGAAGAAGGAGAGCGAGCGCCTCCTCTCGCTCGAGAACGAGCTGCAGCGTGCCATCGTCGGCCAGGATCCGGCGACCATCGCGATCGCCCGCGCCCTGCGCCGGTCGCGCGCCGACCTCAAGGATCCGCGCCGCCCGATCGGCTCGTTCATGTTCATGGGCCCGACCGGCGTCGGCAAGACCGAGCTCGCGAAGCAGCTTGCCGCGCAGATGTTCGGCAACCAGGACGCGCTCATCCAGATCGACATGAGCGAGTACATGGAGAAGTTCGCCGTCTCGCGCCTCATCGGCTCGCCCCCGGGCTACGTGGGCTACGAGGAGGGCGGCCAGCTCACCGAGGCCGTCCGCCGCCGGCCATACTCCGTCATCCTCTTCGACGAAATCGAGAAGGCGCACCCCGATGCGCTGCAGCTCCTGCTGCAGAT
>CAYZSN010000307.1:0-2584 GCA_964481095.1 uncultured Oleiharenicola sp.
AACATGTCGCGCACGCGGCTGGCGCCGACGCCGACGAACATCTCCACGAAATCCGAGCCGCTGATGGAGAAGAACGGCACGTCGGCCTCGCCGGCGATGGCCTTGGCGAGGAGCGTCTTGCCGGTGCCCGGGGGGCCGACCATCAGGATGCCCTTCGGGATGCGGCCGCCGATCTTCTGGAATTTCTTCGGGTCCTTCAGGAAGTCGACCACCTCGCCGACCTCCTCCTTGGCCTCGTCGCAGCCGGCGACATCGGCGAAGGTCACGCGATCCTTGTCGCGGGTGAGCATCTTGGCGCGGCTCTTGCCGAAGCTGAGGGCGCCCTTGCCGGCGCTCTTGAGCTGGCGGACAAAGAGGAAGTAGAGCAGGCCGATGACGATGATGATGGGCAGCACGTTCAGCAGCAGGTTGGTCATCGCCGTCGTGGCCATCTTCTCGCTGAACACCTTGGATTTCTGGAGCCGTTCGACGTTGCTGTCGGTCAGGCGGCCGGCCGCCGTGAAGGACTTGGTCATGACGCCGGCCGAATTCTGCAGGATCGGCTCCGTCGTCTCACCCGTCAGGACGGACCAGTCGCGTCCGCCCGTGGAATCGCTGCGGCTGGTGATGTTGGCGAGCTTGCCCCCGTCGGCCAGTTCGAGGACCTGGTGGATGTTCAGCGTCGCCGGCTGTGGCGCCTTGGCGGGATTAAGGAGGAAAAGCGCGACAATCGCCCCGATGATGGCCACCCAAATCAGGCCGGTTTTCAGCGGAAAACCATCAGGCGGGAGGCTTTTGAGCGGACGGCGCTTCTTGTTGTCTTCGTTATCGGACATAGGGAGTTGGATTAGGCAGCAAGGTGAAGGTTCCGCCCTATAAGTCAATCGGACGGGGGTTGAACTTATTAGCTATTTTCCATCCCAAAGATGGAACCGCCGCCTCACTTCCGCGCAAAGGTCAGCCGGCCGCGCCGGATGACCGCAAACCCCTGGCCGAGGCTGAAACGCGTGTCCTTCCCCCGCTCCACCGCCCCCAGCAGGAGGGCAAATCCCTGGCGCGAAAGATCGGTATCCGGGCGCACGGCCAGCAGCCAGCGATGGAGTACACGGCGCAGCACGGCCCGGGGCACGTCCCTGGCGGCGGCCACATCCAGCCTGCTCTGCTTGAACAGGCCCAGCCGGTCGGCCCAGGCCTCCAATGCCACGTCGTCCTCCTCAAGCAGATCACGGCTGAGCGCCGCCCCGGCCAGCGCGTCGCGGCCGGCGGCCTTCTGCCAGGCGGGAATGACCGTGTGCCGGATGCGGTTGCGGAAGAAATCGCCGGAAGCGTTGCTCGCGTCCTCGCGCCAGGTCGCCCCGGCCTTTTCCAACGCCGCCACGAGGGCGGCCTTCTTGAGCGTCAGCATCGGCCGCAGGTGCAGGCGCCCGTCGGCCAGCACCTGGACGGGACGCGGCGCGGCGAGGCCGCCGGCACCGCTTCCGCGCGCGAGGCGCATCAGCATCGATTCCGCGATGTCGTCCTGCTGGTGCCCGAGCCAGAGCAGGCGGAGCTTCCGCCGGCTCATTTCGCGTCGGAAGAATTCCAACCGTGCCGTGCGGGCCGTCGCCTCGCTGGTGCCTCTCCTGGGCGCGGCTTTCCAACGCCCCACGACGAGCTTCACTTTCAACGCCGCACAAACCTCCCGGCAGAACTTTTCGTCCGCGTCCGCTGCCCGGCCGCGCAGCCGGTGGTTGAAGTGCAGCACCACGAAATCCCGCTCCCAGCGGCCCGGGCCCTCCGCCCAGAAGATCAGCAGCAGTGCCAGCGAGTCCGCGCCGCCCGAAAACGCCACCGCCCAGCGCGAGGGGCGCCCGCCCCGCCGCGTCTCGCGCAGATACTCGGCCCGCGCCCGCAGCATCGCCGCCGGGTGCATCGCCTCGTGCGAAAATTGCGCCGCAAACGCCGCCGCCACGGCGGGCCAGTCGGGCCTGGACTGTTTGCGGCGGGTCATTCGGTGCCGGCGAGGAAGGCCCGCGGCGGCGTTACTTGAACGCCAGGTATTCCTTGCCGAAGTAAGGCACGAGCGCCGCCGGGATCTTCACACGGCCGTCGGCCTGCAGGTTGTTCTCGAGCAGCGCGGCGAGGACGCGCGGCACCGCCAGCCCGGAACCGTTGAGCGTGTGGACGAGCTCGGGCTTGCCGGTTTCCTTGTTGCGGAAGCGGATCTGCGCGCGGCGCGCCTGGAAGGCCTCGAAGTTCGAGCAGCTCGACACCTCGAGCCAGCGCTTCTGGCCGGCGGCCCACACCTCGAGGTCGTATTTCTTCGCCTGCGCGAAGCCGAGGTCGCCGCCGCACATCAGCAGCACGCGGTACGGCAGCTCCAGCTTCTGCAGCAGGCGCTCGGCGTCGGCGCGGAGCAGCTCGAGCTCGTCATAGCTCGCCGACGGGTGGACCCACTTGAGCAGCTCGACCTTGTCGAACTGGTGCACGCGGTTCAGCCCGCGCACGTCCTTGCCGTAGCTGCCCGCCTCCCGCCGGAAACACGGCGTGTACGCACAGCGGCGCACCGGCAGCGCGTTTTCCTCGAGGATCTCGTCGCGGAAGAAATTCGTGAGCGGAACCTCCG
>CAYZSN010000308.1:0-16807 GCA_964481095.1 uncultured Oleiharenicola sp.
ATGACGGCGATCCGGTTATTTTCTGGAGACGGGACTGGCAGTCCCGCATCCCCGCCTTACCTCTCAGTCATCCTGAGCCGTGCGAAGGATCCGAGCGGGTGGCGTCGGTTCCCACACCGACGACTGACGCCGCCAGGACGGCGGCGACCACCTTGGATGCCCGCCCGGCTCAGGATGACGATGCCGGGAATATTTCGTTAAGCCGATAATCCCACCTGCCGCAGCGCCTCGTAGGTGCCGATGCCGGCCGCCGTGGAAAGGTTCAGCGAGCGCAACTCGCCGTTCGCGTGCGGAATTTTCACGCGTTGCGGGTCCGCCAGTTCGGCGTGCAGCCAGTCCGGCGCGCCGGCCTCCTCGTTGCCGAAGACCAGGCCGTCGCTGTCCGCGTAGCGTACGTCCCAGAAGTTCCTCGTCGCGTGCGTGGTGAACAGCCACAGGCGCCTGGGCGCAGCCGCGCTGGCCTTGAAGGCCGCCCAGTCGGCGTGGTGGTGGACGTCGAGCGAGAACCAGTAATCCATGCCGGCGCGCTTCAGGTTTTTATCGGTTACCTCAAAACCCAGCGGGTGGACCAAATGCAGCCGGCTGCGCGTCACCGCACACATCCGGCCGATGTTGCCGGTGTTTTGCGGGATCTGCGGCTGGAAGAGCACCACGTGAAGCATGACCTGCACGTTGGATGAGTTAATCCGCTTTACCGCAAGCCGGATTCCCCTAGAAGACTCGTGCCGCCCGGGCCCGGCAGATCCCAAACCAAGCATGTCAATTTCCCCGTCAAAGAATGGAGGCAAGATCGTCGTCCTGGTGGACGACGAATTTTCCTACATCGACCTGTTGCAGCAGCTGTTGAGCGACCACCTCGCCTGCCCGGTGCACGGTTTCACCAAGCCCGCCGACGCCCTGCGCGCGATGCCGGGGCTCAACGTCGGCATGATCATCACCGACTACCAGATGCCGGACATCAACGGCCTGCAGTTCGTCGCCGAGGTCCAGAAGATCAACCCGGCCATCCCGGCGGTCATGATCACGGCCTACAACATGTCCTTCACGCCGCGCGAACTCGCCGCGGTGCCCTCGCTGAAGGCGGTCGTCCGCAAGCCCTTCAAGTGGACGGTGCTCGCCAACGAGGTCGTGAAGTACTGGCCGGACGCAAACCCGCCGAAGGTCCTGCCCTCAACGAACCCGTTTAACCACGCCTAGCCCGTCGTTGTCGGCGCGCAGCACGTGGATGGTCGAGGGCAGCTTGTGCGCGGCGAACGCCGCCGCCATCGCCTTGCCGACGCGGTTTGCCTCCTTCGGGCGCGAGACGCAGAGCACGCTCGAACCGCTGCCGCTTAGCCAGCCGGTCAGCGCGCCCGCCGCCACGCCGGCCTCGATCGCGGGCTTGGCGCCCGGGATCAACGGCAGCCGGTAGGGTTCGTGCAGGAAATCCTTCACCGCGTGGCGCAGGCGGTCGTACTCGCCGGAAAGGAACGCGGCGACGACATAGGTCGCGCTGTTTACGCTCTTTACCGCGTCGAAATAGGGCAGCTCCTTCGGGAGGATGCCGCGCGCCTTCTTCGTCTCGAGCTCCTGGTCGGGGGACACGACGACGAAACAGAGCTCGCGGCCGATCGGCTTGCGCAGCACGCCGAGCAGCTCGCCGGTGTGCGCGTCGCACCGCGCCACGCAGAAGCCGCCGATGACGGCGGGCGTGGCATTGTCGGGGTGGCCCTCGAGCTGGGTCACCAGCGAGCACAGGGCGTCCTTGGAAAGTTTCGCCCCGGTGAGCTCATTGAGCGCCGCGACCACGCCGGCTCGCAGCGTCACGCTGGAGCCCAGGCCGCGCGACATCGGCACGTCGCCGCGGATCGCCAGGGTGAACCCGGTTTCCTCGACGCCGGTGCGCACGAAGAACAGCGCCGCGGCCTCGTCAGCCATGTCGAGGCCGTGGGTGTCGCTCGCCGCGGCGGGGCGCGAGCCGCGCCAGTCGCCGCGCGTGAGCGTGATCTCGGTGTAGAGGCTGAGCGCGAGGCCGAGCGAATCGAAGCCGGCGCCGCAATTGGAGGTGCTGCCGGGCACGCGGACCGTGACGGACGAAAGCTGGCGGCGGGAAAGCGGGTTCTTCATTTGCGGGTGTGCAGGGCGCGGCGGGCCTCGAGGTTTTGTTCGCGTTTCTTGAGGTCGGCGCGCTTGTCGAACTGCTTTTTGCCGGACGCGGTGGCAATCTCAACCTTTACGAGCGCCTCCTTGAAGTACATGCGCAGGGCCACGATCACGCGGCCGCCGGTCTCGGTGGCCTGGGCCAGCTTGCGGATTTCATTCGCATGCAGCAGCAGCTTGCGGGGGCGCCGGGGCGAATGCTGGGACATCCCGCCATGCGAATACTCCTCGATGTAGGCGCCGTAGAGCCAGACCTCGTCCTTGTCGATGCGCGCGAAGGCGTCGGCCAGCTGGGCCTTGCCGAGGCGGATGGACTTCACCTCGGTGCCCAGCAGCTTCACCCCCGCCTCGAACTTGTCGTGGATGAAGAAATCCCGCAGCGCCTTCGGGTTCCGAAGCTCGGTGTAGCGGGCGGAGTCTTTCGGCTGGGCGGCCATGGTCGGGGAGATTGATGCGCCGGATGGCGCGGGCGGCAAACAAAGAAGCGAGGCCGGAGCCTCGCTTCACGGGAATGGGAATTGGCCGGAAGGTTTCCGGCTCAGGCCGTGTGCAGCTCGTAGCTGATCTTGCCCTCGACGATCTCGCGCAGGGCGATGTCCTCGGCGCTCAGCTTCTCGAGCGACTCCACGAGCGGGCGGGCGCCGCGGCGCAGCTGTTTGACGCGGCGGGACACGACGTTGATCAGGACATTCGGATCGTTGATGATCTTTTGGGCTTCGCGGATGTATTCGTCTCTCATGGTCTGGAAATGGGAGGGGATAAAAGGAAGTCTGGGGCCCCGACCGTCAAGGGCTATTTCTCACCCGGTTTTCGACTGGCGGGAAGGCCCGCGGGAAGCGATATTCCGGCCATGTTCGTGGCCTGGACCACCACTGCCAAACGCGAGGACGCCGACCGGCTGGCGGCAGGTGCCGTGGCGGCGCATCTGGCGGCGTGCGCGCAGGTCGACGGGCCCATCACTTCCCACTACCGCTGGGAAGGGAAACCCGGGCAGGCCGAGGAATTCCGGATCTGGTTCAAGTATTTGCCGGCCAATGCCTCCCAGCTGAGCGCGTGGGTTCACCACCATCATCCCTACGCCATCCCGCAGTGGATCGAGGTCAGCGCCGAGAGCGTGGGTGAAAAGTACTTGTCATGGGCTATGGCGAACTCTACACCCCGCCCCTTCCAACCGACAAAATCACCTTAATCAGCCACCCTTTATGTCCCAACATCCCAGCCTCAAGGCCGCCGGCGGCGGCGTGGTCATCAAGCGCAACGTCCTCAAGCGTTTCGAGCGCGTCGCGCTCCTGAAGAAGCGCGGCCAGTGGAAGGCGGGCGACCGCGTCCAGGGTCTCCGCAAGACCAAAGCCGACGTTTAAACGTCCGCCAACCCACTCCCCGGGCAGGCTCGCACGTCGACCTGCCCTTTTTGTTACCCCATGCACGACCTCTTCAAGGAACTCATCGATTGGTACCTGCGCTCGCTCGAGTCGGGCGGTTACCTGCTCATCGTGCTGCTCATGTTCATCGAGAGCACGTTCCTGCCGCTGCCGAGCGAGCTCATCATCCCGCCCGCCGCGCACCTCGCCTACACCAAGGGCAACCTGAGCCTCGCCGGCATCATTATCGCGGGCGCGCTCGGTTCGTGGCTCGGCGCCACGTCGATGTACTGGATTTCCCGCTGGGCCGGCCGGCCGCTGATCCTGAAGTTCGGCAGATACTTCCTCGTGTCGCCGGAGAAGGTGGAAAAGGCCGAGCGCTGGGCCGCGGCCTACGGCAATTTCGGCATCTTCGCCTCCCGCCTGCTGCCGGTGGTGCGCCACCTGATCGGCATTCCCGCCGGCATCGTGCAGATGAATTATTGGAAGTTCTCCCTGTGGACCATCGTGGGTTCGGGCCTCTGGTGCGGCGTGCTGTGCTGGCTCGGCGTCAAGGCCGGCCAGGACGAATCCCTCATGCGCGGCGAGCTCCACTCCCTCACGCTCTGGGGCGCCGGCATCCTCGCCGTCCTCGGCGTGATCTACTGGTTCTTCGTCCACCGCCAGATGCAGGCGGCCAAAAAATAAGACACGCCGGGCGCCGGGCCGGGATTGATTCGGCCGCCGCCCGCTGGCACGGTTCGCGCTGAATTTCAGCCCTCCATGAGCACCAAGAAGAAAGTCGCCATCCTCACCGCCGGCGGTCACGCCCCCTGCCTCAGCGCCGCCACCGGCCAGCTGATCCTGCACTACACGTCGCAATGCCCCGACTGGGAGATCATCTGCTACAAGTCCGGGTACAAGGGCCTCCTGCTCGGCCAGAGCTACACGGTCACGCCCGAGATCCGCGCCCAGGCCGCCATCCTCCGCCAGTACGGCGGGAGCGTGATTGGCAACAGCCGCGTGAAGCTCACCAACGTCAAGGATGCCCTCAAGCGCGGCCTGATCAAGGAAGGCCAGACGCCGCTCGATGTCGCCGCCCGGCAGCTCCAGAAGGACGGCATCGACATCCTCCACACCATCGGCGGCGACGACACCAACACCACGGCCGCCGACCTCGCCGCCTATCTCGAGAAGAACAATTATTCGCTCAAGGTGATCGGCCTCCCGAAAACGATCGACAACGACATCATCCCGATTCGCCAGAGCCTCGGCGCCGTCACGGCCGCCGAACAGGGCGCGAAGTTCTTCTCCAACGTCGTCACCGAGCTCGGCGCCAGCGCCCGCATGCTCATCGTGCACGAGGTCATGGGCCGCAACTGCGGCTGGCTCACCGCCGCCACCGCGAAGGAGTACCAGCAGAGCCTCGCAACGCAGGCCTGGGTGCCCGGCCTCGGCGTCACCAAGGAGCGCTACTCCGTCCACGCGGTCTACCTGCCCGAGATGGCCCTCGACATCGAGGGCGAGGCCAGGCGCCTGAAGGCGCTCATGGACCGGCAGGGCAACGTAAACCTCTTCATCAGCGAGGGCGCCGGCCTCGACAGCATCATCGCCGAGATGACCGCGCGCGGCGCCACCATCGACCGCGACGCATTCGGCCACATCCGCCTCGACACGATCAACCCGGGCAAGTGGTTCGCCGAGCAGTTCGCCAAGCTCATCGGCGCCGAGAAGACCCTCGTGCAGAAGAGCGGCTATTTCGCCCGCTCCGCGCCGGCCAACGCCGAGGACTTCAAGCTCATCGACACCTGCGTGCTCAAGGCGGTCGAGTGCGCCAAGGCCGGCGTCACCGGCCTCATCGGCCACGACGAGGAGCGGGGCAACGAGCTCCGCGCGATCGAGTTTCCCCGCATCAAGGGCGGCAAGGCGTTCGACGTCCAGCAGCCATGGTTCCAGGAGCTGCTCAGGGAAATCGGCCAGCCGATGACCAAGGTCGTGCAGGTGGCGCACTGAACCACCGCACAAACATCTTGAAAACCGACGGCCCGGCGGAATGCTGGGCCGTCGTTGTTTTGCGAATGTAGCACAATGGATAGTGTAGTGGCCTCCGAAGCCATTGATCCGGGTTCGACTCCCGGCATTCGCACCATGCTCCGCCGAGCGCGACGAGCACGGAGCATGGCCGGCGCAGCCTTGGCGAAGCCGGGCGCTCGACTCCCATCGTAAGGCCAGTGGCTTCTCATGCCACGGCCAGCCTTCGCCAAGCAATGCGCGGGCGAAGGCTCCCCTCCATGGGCCAGGGACACGAACGGCGTTTTGCATGCGCCGGCAATCCGCGTGGCCGCGGCCGGCACAGCCAGCCCAATCCTTCTCCGGTTAGTTCGCCTTCGCACCCGGCGTCAGGTGCAGCAGCTCGTGCATGGTCCCGAGCAGGGTCTCGGCACTGAACGGCTTCGGCACAAAAGCGCCGCCGGGCGGGGCGACGCGGCGCGGGTCATCGGCCGCGGCGGAGGCGCTGACGAGCATGATACGGATCGCGGGATTAAGCGAAGCGACCACCTTGATCAGGGCCGAGCCGTCGAGATTGGGCATGTCGAGATCGGTGATCACGGCCTTGACCTCCAGGATGCGCGGGGCGATCAGCGCGAGCGCCTCGGTGCCATCGGCCGCGGCCAGCACCCGGTAGCCGTGGTCGGTCAGGGTCGCGCTGGTGATGTCACGGACATTGGGATCGTCGTCGGCGATGACCACCAGCTCGCCGTTGCCGCGCGGGATTTCGACCGGCCGGCCGGGCGTCGCCGCGGCCTCGCTCTGCGGATCGGCCGGCAGCAAGACCTCGAAGGTGGTGCCGCGCCCGAGCTGGGTCGTGAGGGTGATGACACCCTGGTGGTTCTCCACGATGCCCCGCACGGTGGACAAGCCGAGGCCGGTGCCCCGCCCCGCGCCCTTGGTGGTGAAGAAGGGATCCCAGATGCGCTCGACGATGTCCTGCGGAATGCCACTGCCGGAATCCTCCACGGCCATGTAAAGGTAGGGTCCGGCGGTGGCGCCGGGCAGCGAGGCGGCGCTCATTTCGTCGACCTGCCGGTTGGAGGCGCGGATCGTGATCGTGCCGCCCTTCGGCATCGCATCGCGGGCATTGACGCAGAGATTGAGGAGCACCTGGTGCAGCTGGGTGGGATTGGCCTTGATCGGCCACAGGCCGTTCTCGATCACGTCGTCGATCCGGACATTCTTCGGAAAGGTCTGGCGCATCATGTCCACCAGCTCGCGCAACATGTGCTTGGGTTGGAGCAACTGCGTCTCGCCCGTCACGCCCTGCGCGAAGCCGAGGATCTGCTTGATCAGGCCGGCACCGCGCGCCGCGCTGTTCTCGATCGCGTTCAGGATCCGCTGGTCGCTTTCACTGGTGAGCCGGTTGCGGAAAAGGGACACGCCCATGAGCACGGGGGCGAGCACGTTGTTGAAATCGTGGGCGATGCCGGCCGCGAGCATGCCGATGTTTTCCAAGCGCTGCACCCGCAGCATCTGGTCGGCCGCCTCACGGCGCTCCCGCTCCAGCTTCGCATCGTTGAGCGCGCGCTCCATCGCGGGGATGAGGCGCTTCGGCCGATCCTTGATCAGGTAGTCGCTCGCCCCGGCGCGCAGCGCCTCGAGCGCCCTTTCCTCGCCGATGGTGCCGGAGAGAAAAATGAACGGCACATCCGGAACTTTCACGCGCGCCAACTCCAGCGCTTCCAAGCCGTTGAAATTGGCCATGCTGAAATCCGACAGGATGATGTCGTGATTACAGGCCAGCTGCTTCAAAAAATCTTCACGATTGTCCACCACGCTCACTTCGCATTCCGGCCAGACCTCCAGGAAGAGGGCATGCGTAATCTCCGCATCCATGGCGTTGTCTTCAAGGTGAAGGATTTTCATATGACACGAAGGTAGGGTCTCTTCGATCATGGCTGGCCCGGCCATGGCCTCTCTAAACTTAACTGGGGGAAGATTAAATGAAGGTATCTCGTTAATGCAAACTATGCGCGGATTTTTTGCCTATTTATGAAATCTGCTAAAGTGGCGCCGGAAGGGCAAAAAGTCAGGGGCTTCCAAATGCTGCGGAGCCTTTGGTCTTACCTTCATAGCATTTGGCCGCACGCGAGCCGCGAGGTTTATTGGACCTGGGCCCTGCAGACATCAACGGCCGTAGTGGCATTTGACGGAGCAATGATGGCGGCTATATCCGACCAACCCCGATGTCTTCCGCTCCTCTTGGTTTTGCCATTGTCGGCACCGGCATGATTGCCGGTTATCATGCCCAAGCCATCGCACAAACACCGGGTGCCAAACTGGTCGGTGTCGTCAGTCGCTCGCCGGACAAAGGCCCGGCTTTCGCCGCGAAACACGGGATCCCGGTGCTGACGTCCACGGTCGAGGCGATGGTCGCGCGCGATGATGTGCAGGTGATCAATGTCACTACGCCGAGCGGCGCCCATCTCGACCCGGCGCTCACGGCCATCCGCGCCGGCCGGCACGTCATCGTCGAAAAACCCTTGGAAACCACGCCGGCCCGCGCGGATGAAATCGTTTCGGCGGCGAAAAAACACGGCGTGAAAGTCGCCGCCATTTTCCAAGGTCGCTTTGGCGAGGGCGCGCAGAAGGTGAAGGCCGCGCTCGATGCCGGCCGCCTCGGGCGCGTCGTGCTAGCCAGCGTCTACGTGAAATGGCATCGCACCACGGAATACTACCAGACCCCGTGGAAGGGCACTTGGCGCCTCGACGGCGGCGGCGCGCTCATCAACCAGGCGATCCACGGCGTCGACCTGTTGCAATGGTTCGCCGGGCTGCCCCTCGAAGTGTCCGGCCACATCACCCGCCGCGTCCACACCGGCATCGAGGCCGACGACACGGCCGTCGCCACATTGAAATTTCCCGGGGGCGCCCTGGGGACCATCGAGGCGACCACGGCGGCCTGGCCCGGCTGGTCGCGGCGCATCGAGCTTTGTGGTGAACACGGCTCGATCTGTCTCGAGGACGACCACATCGCCAGATGGGATTTCATGAACGCCGAGCCCGGCGACGAGGCCGTCCGCAACGCTCCGCGCGACAATGCGCTGGGCTCCGGGGCTGGCGTGCCCGGCGGCATTTCGCTGGCCGGTCATCTGCGCCAGATCGCCGATCTCGTCGCCGCCGTCCGCGAAAACCGCGCACCGGCCATCGATGGTGCCGAGGGCCGGAAAGCCGTGGCCCTCGTCCACGCCATCTACGAATCGGCGAAGTCCGGCCGGCCCGTCCGCGTCACATGATGACCGCCGCGCCTGTCCAATCCTGGTGGCGCGCGCTGACCCGCGAACACTGGTTTGTCTTTGCCGTCGCGTCGGCCTCCTGGTTTTTCGACTGCCTCGACTCACAGTTCTTCAACCTCGCGCGCGACGCGGCGATGGATGACCTGCTCGGCGACAAGGTCCGCGCCACCATCTACGCTCCTTACACCACGTCGGTGTTCCTCCTCGGCTGGGCGGTGGGCGGACTGATCTTCGGCGCGATGGGCGACCGGTTCGGGCGCGCGCGCATCCTGACCATCACGGTGCTCGTCTACTCGGTCTTCACCGGCCTCGGCGCGTTCTCGACCAGCTTTTTTGGCTTCTGCCTTTTCCGTTTCCTCACCGGCGCCGGCGTGGGCGGGGTTTTCGGCCTGGCGGTCGCCCTCATCGCCGATGCGATTCCGGATCGCACCCGCGCGCCGGCGCTCGGGCTCTTCCAGTCGTTTTCCACCCTGGGCAATGTTTGCGCCGGCCTCATTGGCATGGCCATCGGTGCCCTCGCCGCGCGGCAGTTGTTGCCGTTTGGCCTCAAGCCCTGGCAGGCGATCTTCCTGACCGGCGCGCTGCCGGCCTTCCTGTGCGTGTTCATGCTGAAACGCCTGCCCGAACCCGCCAAATGGGTCGAGGCGCGCAGGGCGGGGAAACTCGCCGGAGTGCGGTTCGGCTCGTACCATGCATTGCTGACCGACCGGCGCTGGGCCCGCAACGCCTGGCTGGGTCTCGTGCTGTGCAGCGCCGGCATTATCGGCCTCTGGGGTCTCGGCAACTTCCACCCGAAGATCGTCGGCTCCATCATCAGCCAGGGCTTGGTCGGGACCACCCTCGCGCCCGGCGAACTCGCCAGCCGCCAGGCTTTCTGGCGCTCCGCCGGCCTTCTGCTGCAGAACCTGGGCGGCTTTGCCGGCATGATGACGCTCGCGTGGGTCGCCCAACGCTGGGGCCGGCGTCCGGCCGCCGCCGTCGCCCTGCTCTGCTCCTTTCTCAGCACCGTGCTGGTCTTCAAATGGCTCCGCGAGATCGGCCAGATGTACTGGATGCTGCCGCTGATGGGCTTTGGCCAGCTGTCGGTCTTTTCCGTCTATGCGATCTACCTGCCGGAGCTTTTCCCCACGAGCCTGCGCAGCACGGGCACGAGCTTCTGCTACAATGGCGGACGCATCATCGCCGCCACGGCCCCGTTCACGATCAGTCGCATCACGGCGAGCCTGGGCGGGAACATCGAGGGATTCCGCACCGCGGGCGTGTGGGTCAGCCTGCTGCTGCTCGCCGGCATTGCCGTGCTGCCGTTCCTGCCGGAGACCAAGGATCGCCCGCTCCCTGAATAAGCCGCCATTCCCGCTGCGCTCCCGCGCCCCTGCTGAACGGTGGACTGAAAACGGCCTCGCAAAATTCCGCGCCGGGAATCCAGTGAAAGGCAACCCCCGCAACCCCTTCCCGCCATGTCCCACTTGCCACGCCGCCAGTTTATCCAGACGATTGCCGTCGCCGGCGCCGCCACGGTCGCCGCCTCCGCCTCCGCCCAAACCCCCGCGCCCATGACGACCCAAAAAGCCGACGGTTCGACCTACGCCCCGAAGGGCAAGCCCAACCCGGTGGTGAAACCCGGCGAGTTCGTCTTCGCCGCCGCCTATCTCGACCACGGCCACATCAACGGCCAGTGCAACGGCCTCACCGAGGCGGGCGCCACGCTCAAGTGGGTTTTTGATCCGGATCCCAAAAAGGTCGCCTCGTTCCTCGAGAAATATCCCGGCACCAAGGTCGCCGCCTCCTTCGACGAGATCCTCGCGGACCCGGAGGTGAAGCTCGTCGCCACCGCCGCCATTCCCAACCGCCGCGGCCCGATCGGCTGCCAGGTGATGCAGGCCGGCAAGGATTACTTCACCGACAAGCCGCCCTTCACGACCCTGGCCCAGCTCGACGAGGCCAGGAAAGTCGCCGCGGCCACCGGGAAGAAATACATGGTTTACTACAGCGAACGCCTCCATGTGGAGTCCGCGATGTTCGCGCTGGATCTCATCCAGCAGGGCGCCATCGGCCGTGTGCTCCAGGTGCTCGGGCTCGGGCCGCATCGCGAGGGCAAGGGCCGGCCGGACTGGTTCTACGATCGCGACAGTTACGGTGGCATTCTCTGCGACATTGGCTCGCATCAGTTCGAACAGTTTCTCGCCTATACCGGCGCCACCGACGCCACCATCATGCACGCGGCCGTGGCCAATTACGCGCATCCCGACCATCCCGGCCTCGATGACTTCGGCGAGGCCAACCTGCTCGGCAACAACGGCGCGACAAACTACATCCGCGTGGACTGGTTCACGCCCCCCGGCCTCAGCACCTGGGGCGACGGCCGCATGTTCATCCTCGGCGAGAAGGGTTACATCGAACTTCGCAAGTACGTCGACATCGGCCGGGAGAAGACCGGCGGGCACGTCTACCTTGTCGACCAAAACGGCGAACAGCACATCCCCGTCGAGGGCAAGGTGGGCTTTCGTTTCTTCGGCGAACTGATCCTCGACTGCCTCCACCGCACCGAGAAGGCCATGACGCAGGCCCACGCCTTCAAGGCCGCGGAGCTCTGCCTCAAGGCCCAGGCCGCGGCAAAAAAAATCGCTTAAGCAAAAACGGCCGGGGAATCGCCGGCCTTCGTGGTTCGGAAGCTTAAAGCTGACAGCTTGTCGCTTGCAGCTCACATTTGAAGGCTTGGGGCCTTCAAATGTGGATCGCGTGGCCGAGGGCCGCGAGCGCCGCCTCGCCCAGCGCCCCCGACAGCGTCGGATGCGCATGGATCGCGTTGTGGATCTCGTCGACCGTGATCTCCTGGTTGATCGCCATGACGTATTCGGCGATCAGCTCGGTGGCCTCGCTCCCGATGATGTGCACGCCGTAAATTTCGCCGGTCTTCGCATCGGCGATGACCTTGACGAAGCCCTCGGTGTCGCCCGCCGCGACGGCCTTGCCGACGGCGGTGAATGGGAACTTGCCGACCTTGTAGTCGAGTTTCTTCTCCTTGGCCTGCTTCTCGGTCAGGCCCGTGCTGGCGACCTGCGGCTGGCAGTAGGTGCAACCCGGGAAGATGCCGACCTGCTTCGGCTTGGACACGCCGAACATGCCCTCGACCGCCTGAACGGCGCGGAAGGAGGCGACGTGCGCGAGCCACGGCGGGCCCTGGATGTCGCCGGCGGCGTAGATGCCGGGCGTGCTGGTCTGGTAGTTGGCGTCCACCTTCACGAAGCCACGGTCGAGCTCGAGCTTCACCTTCGGCGAAGTGAGGCCGTCGAGCGCCGATGTGATGCCGATGGCCACCAGCACGCTGTCGACCTCGAGCTCGGTCTTGGCGCCGTCCTTCACGAGGTCGAGCTTCACGCTCTTGTCGCCGACGCGGATGTTCTCGCTCTTGGTGCCGGTGTGGATGGCGATGCCCTGCTTCGTGAAGCTCCGCTCGAGCACCTTCGCGACTTCCTCGTCCTCGACGGGCAGGATCTGCGGCAGCATCTCGACCAGCGTCACCTTGGTGCCGAAGGCGTTGAAGAAATAGGCGAATTCCACGCCGATGGCGCCGGCGCCGATGATCGCGAGCGTCTTCGGGGCGGTCTTGGCCGCCAGCGCCTCGCGGGAGGTCATCACGCGCGTGCCGTCGACCGGCAGGCCCGGCAGCGGGCGCGGCTTCTGGCCGGTGCAAAGCAGGATGTTCGCGGTCTTGAAAAATTTGCCCTTATGCTCGCCGGCGGTGACCTCGACCATGCCGGGCATCACGACCGACCCCTTGCCGACGAAGTAGTCCACCTTGTTCTTCTTGAAGAGGAACTCGACGCCCTTGGCCATCTGCGCGGCCACGCCGCGCGAGCGCTCCACGACCTTGGCGAAATCAAACGACGCACCCGTCACGCTCAGCCCATAGCTGTCGGCCTTCTGGAAGGTGCGGAAAAGCTCCGCGCTCTTGAGCAGCGCCTTGGTCGGGATGCAGCCCCAGTTGAGGCAGGTGCCGCCGGCGCGCTCCATTTCGATCACGGCCACCTTCTTGCCAAGCTGGCCGGCGCGGATCGCCGCCACGTAGCCCGCCGGGCCGCCGCCAATGATCACCAGGTCGTAGTTTGCGTCTGACATAGGCGGGGAAAGTCTCTCCCTGCACCCGGCCCGTCAAATTGAAACTAGGCGTATTGCGCCGGCAGCCTCAAATGTCGATCACGTCCTCGCGCTTGGCCGGGGCCGGCCCGCCCGTTGGCGGCTTGGGCGGCGGACGCATCAGGCTGTTCAGGATCATGCTGGTCAGGCTCACAATCAACGCGCCCAGCAGCGCCGAGCCGAAGCCCGCGACATGGAAGCCGCTGACGATCCGGCCCACGAAATAGAAGAGCGCGGCGTTGATGATCCAGATGCCGAGGCCCAGCGTCAGCACGATGAAGGGCAGCGTGAAGAGCATCAGGATCGGCTTGAGCACCACGTTGCAGAAACTCAGCAGCAGCACGACCACGGCGAGGGTCAGGCCGTCGTCGCACTTGATGCCCGGCACGAGCTTGGTGCTGAGCAGCACTCCCAGGGCCAGCACCAGCCAGCGCAGCAGCAGGTTGACGAACGCCTTGTTCATTGAATGATTCCCTCACTTTCGCCGCGGACCCCCGCGGAGCAATGAAAATTCTCATCGTCCAGGACTACCTTCGCAGCGGCGGCACCGAGCGCCAATCCGTTTTCCTGGCGGCGGCCTTCGCCAAGGCCGGCCACGAGGTCACCCTGCTCACCTTCCGCCCGCGCGGGGTCCTGGACCTCGATGGGGAGCCCCAGCCTTTCGCGTTCCGCTCGCTGCAGTCCTTCGACACGCGCCTCGACTGGTTTGCGCCCGGCCTGCTGCGCACCGCGGAGGAGGCCGCCCCCGACCTCGTCCTCTGCATGGGCCGGATGGCCAACTGCTATGCGGGTTTCATCCAGGGCCGCCTGCCGCGCGCCGCGGTGATCTGCACCATGCGCACCGGCAAGCTGCTGCCATATCTGTTTGTCCGCTCGCTGCGCAAATGCCCGCACGTCGTGGCCAACAGCCACGTGGCGAAGCGCGTGCTGACGGAAGACTACGACATTCCCGCGCACAAGGTCACGGTCATCCACAATGCCGTGCTGCGCTTCACCGACGAGGCCGCCGCCCGCAACGTCTCCCTCCGCCGCTACCACGGCGCCAACCCGAGCACGGTGATCCTGCTCAACGTCGCGATGTTCCGGCCCGAGAAAAACCAGCGCGAGCTCATCGAGATCTGCTCGCGCCTGCCGGGCTACGTCGACTGGCAGCTGTGGCTCGCCGGCGACGGCCCGGCCCGCAGGAAATGCGAGCGGCTCGCCCACGACCTCGGCCTCGGCTCGCGCGTGAAGTTCCTCGGCTACCAGCCCGAGCCCAGCCCCCTCTACCTCGCCGCCGACCTCGCCGTGCTGGCCTCCCGCAGCGAATCGCTTTCGAACTACCTGATCGAGGCCCAGCTTCACGGCCTGCCCGCCATCGCCTACGACGTCGTCGGGGTCGGCGAGTGCTTCGCCCCCGACCGCTCGGGTTTCCTCATCCCCAACCAGGACCAGACCGCGTTCGTCAACGCCCTCGACCGCCTCATCCGCGAGCCGGCCCTGCGCAAGCGCTTCTCCGAGCAGGCCCGCCGGCACGCTCAGGCCCACTTTGTCCCGGACCGCCAGGTCCAGGCACACCTCAACCTCTTCCGCGAGCTGGTTAAGCCCAAGGCTTGAACCAACACAAAGCAGCCAAGCAGCGAAGCGCTGTTCGGACGGACTTTGCTGCTTTGCTTCTTCACGTGAATCAGTGCCTCCTGACAGCGTTATGTCAGCAGGTTCCGACCGGACCGCACCGTGATTTGCTTTCGGCGGATTACCACGCTTTCTCCCTTTCGTGTCCCAGAAGAAGCCCGCTCCCTCTCCCGAAGCCATCCGCCTGCGCGGCGTCCGCCAGAACAACCTGAAGGGCTTCGACCTGGACCTGCCGCTGGGCCGGTACGTCGTGGTCACGGGCCTGAGTGGCGCGGGCAAGTCCTCGCTGGTGTTCGACACCCTCCACGCCGAGGGCCAGCGGCGCTACGTCGAGACGTTCTCGGCCTACACGCGCCAGTTCCTCGACCTGCTCGACAAGCCGAAGGTCGACTCCGTGGAAAACATCCGGCCGTCGATCACCATCGAGCAGACCAATACGGTGAAGACCTCGCGCTCCACCGTCGGCACGATGACGGAGCTGACCGACTTCTTCAAAGTCTGGTTCAGCCACGTGGCCGAATGCTTCGACCCGGCGACGGGCGAAAAGGTCGAGGATGACACGCCCGCCACCATCTGGGCCAAGACCCTCGCCGCCCATCCCGCCGCCACGCTGCTGCTCGGCTTCAAAGTCACGCGCCCCGCCAACCTCACGTGGACCGAAATCCTCACCAGCCTCAAGGGCCAGGCCTATACCCGCGTCTTGCTGTCGAAGGACGAAGGTCGAAAGACGAACGCCGGGCTCGAACTGCATAAAATCGATGACCTTTTAGCCAAGCCTTCGACCGTCGACCGTCGACTCTCGACCAGCATTTTCGTCGTCCAGGATCGGCTCCTCATCACCGCAGAGAACAAGTCCCGCTTCCTCGAGGCCTGCGAGGCGGCGCTGCATTTCGGCAAGGGCGAGGTCTTCCTGTTTGCGCCGCGGAATCGCGACGAATGGCGCGCGAGTTCTGCGGACGCATCCCGGGCGGCGAGCACGCCGCAACGGGACCACCGTCAGCATTTCGCGCCCGCCGGGCATTTTTCGCGCGGCCTCCACTCGCCCGCCACCGGCCGCACCTTCCGGCCCGCCACGCCCGGCCTCTTTTCCTTCAACTCCCCGCTCGGCGCCTGCCCGCGCTGCCGCGGCTTCGGCCGCATCATCGACATCGACTACCGGCTGGCCATCCCCGACCACTCGCTCTCGATCGAGGACGGCGCCATCAGGCCGTGGGAAGGCGAGATCTACGGCGAGTCGAAGAAGGACCTGATCCAATTCACCCGCAGGATGGGGCTGCCGACCGACGTCCCGTTCGCGCAGCTCACCCCCCAGCAGAAGGCCTTCGTGATCGACGGCTCGCCGGGCTACGACGGCGAGACCAAGGCCTGGCCGAAATATTGGTACGGCCTGAAAGGTTTTTTCCGCTACCTGGAAAAGACCACGTACAAGATGCACGTGCGCGTCTTCCTCTCGCGGTACCGGGCCTACAATGAATGTCCCGAATGCCACGGCGCCCGCCTCCAACCCGAAGCGCTCTGCTGGAAATGGTCCGGTTTCACGCTGCCCCAACTCTACCAGCTGCCCGTGGGCGAGCTGCTCGCCCGGGTGCAGGCCTGGGGCGACGCGCAACCGCGCCACAAATCCTCTTCCTCCGAATACCACCAGCGCGACCTCGCCTACGACTCGATTGTCACGCGCCTGCGCTACCTGGCGCAGGTCGGCCTCGGTTACCTGACGCTCGACCGCACCTCGCGCACGCTTTCCGGCGGCGAGGTGGAGCGGGTCAACCTCACGTCCTGCCTCGGCACCTCGCTCGTCGACACGCTCTTCGTGCTCGACGAACCGTCCGTCGGCCTGCACCCGCGCGACATCGACCGGCTCATCGGCATCATCCGCAGCCTGACCGACGCCGGCAACACGGTCGTGGTCGTCGAGCACGATGAAGCCATGATCCGCGCCGCCGACCATGTCATCGAGGTCGGGCCCGAGCCCGGCGCGCGCGGCGGGGAGATTGTTTTCCAAGGCACCACGCAGGCCATGCTGCGCTCGGACCGCAGCATCACCGGGCGCTACCTGTCCGGCCGCGAACAGGTCGAGGTCCCGGCCAAGCGGCGCGCCCAGCCGGCCAAATGGCTCAGCTACACGAAGGCTTCCAAGCACAACATCCGCGACCTGAGCTTCCGGCTGCCGCTCCAGCGGCTGGTCTGCCTTTCCGGCGTTTCCGGCTCGGGCAAATCCACGCTGCTCGACAATGTGATCCACCAGGGATTGCTGACGCAGCGCGGCCAGATGACCGAGGACCCGGC
>CAYZSN010000309.1:0-21757 GCA_964481095.1 uncultured Oleiharenicola sp.
CGATGAAGTCGCCTTTCCATCGCACTGGGTCGAGGTCATCCGTCCAGCAACTGGCATGGCCGGTGATCTTGGAATCCCGGTCCGCCAGCCATGATTGCGCGTAGACCAGGCCGACCTGGGGATTGGCCTCGAGGACGGGCACCAGTTTTTCGAGAAACTTGGGATCCGCCCAATCGTCGGATTCCGCGATCCACACATACTCGCTTTGTGTCGCCTTGATGCCCTTCTCCCACTGGCGGAAGACCGACCCGCTGTTCTGCTCGTTGTAGAGAATGCGAACACGGTCGCGACCCCGGTATTGCTCGATGATCTCCCGGCTGTTGTCCGGGGATGCGTCATCGAGAATCAGGAGCTCGAAGTCGCGGAAGGTCTGGTTGAGCACGGTATCAATCCGCCAGTGCAGGAAAGGTGCATGGCGGAAATTCGGAATGATGACGGCGACCTTGGGCATGGGATCTTTCGTTCGGATCACAAAATGACCTTTGCGTGGCAATGGGCGAGACCCGACCAGCTCCGTTCTCCTGTCACTTCCAATTGTCCGATGCCGGAAGTCCGGGCCAAGAGCACCGGTTCCTCGGTCGACTCTTGCAACACCTCCACGTCAAAGCGATAGCCGCCCGGCGGAAGATTGACCTGGAGCAGCAGGGTGACGCGGTGCTGCTGCCCGATCTCGAGATGAAAAGGGGCGCCCTGCGGTGAACGGGTCGTGGTGCCGAAGAACTCACGTGCGGAGCCGTCCAACACACGAAGTCCGATGACGGTCCGGTCCATGGCATGCGGTGCGGTTAATTCAATCGTCACCAGGATCCATTCACCCGAATTGAACCGGGTGCAATGCTGTCCGGCCGCGTCATTGACGGAAAAAGAGGTTATATACTGCGGGTCCTTGTTTTTTGTCGGAGTCGTTCGCGCGAAGGGGTCCTTGTCGAGGGTGAGAATGAATTCTATCACCGGCTTGATGAAGACCGGGTCGAATTTGTAGTCAGCGTTTCCTGTGTAGATAAACCAGCTGACAAACGGCCATCGGTCCCTGCCACGATAATCGGGATAAGCCGACATCAGGTCAGGGCGGATCTTATAAAGGGAATCAGCAAGTCCGGTTATTACCGGAACATGCAGGTCAACCGGCCCGGTCAGGTAGGCAAAAAAACTGTCGGGTTTGCTCGCGTTAGCCGGGTCCGGCCAGCGCCGGCGCAGTTCGGGTGACAGTTTCAGATATATATCAATCAACTTCGATGCCGCCGGCACCCCATTGCTGAACACGGAATTACCATGAAACGGGTTGACGAGGGAATAGTCGAAACGCCGGATTTTTGGCGGTTTATCGAAAGAGTATCCGAGCCGGCGATTGATCTCCCGGAATAGAGGCTCGTTGGCCAACACGGCAGTTATATCGGTTGGAAGCAAATCCTCCCGGTGCGAGAACTGGGACTCTCCCTTGCGAAAATGATAAGCCAGCTCGGGTATCCGGCCGCGCATGATGCTCAACTCGCAGAGGGCGACGGCCCGCTCTACTGCGACGTCTGCAGTCACGGCCAGGGTTTTGGTGATCCGGAACAGTTCGCGCACCGGATTATCCTTCAAGTCTTCGTAGCGAACCAAGATTGGGTTGAAGGGCAGCCAGGCTGCCGAATAAAGCAGAATACCGCTGAACGCCTCCCGCACATAGCGAAGAGTATTCACGCCTGGTTTCTCGTCGTCGGCTAAAAGCAGCGCTTCGGGGCTGCCTTCATAATTTTGTCCCTGAGCAGCAAGCGCCTTGGTATAGTGAAAATAGGAAACAAGCACGTCGGCCGGGTGACGCACGGTGGTGATAATCCGGACATCCAGTTCGCGCAACATAGCCAGGAGTTGTTCACTGGGGAATAGATGCTGATGCCCTACCCAGCGTTCACCGAACCCAATCAAGTCCTCCCGACGGATCTTGGGCTCAACATTCACGATCGGCAGATCGTAGACATCGCTTAGCAGATACTTGAGCCACGTATTGCCGGTTTTGGGCGTGGAAATAATCAGGATCTTGAGCTTGCGGGGGTCTGTTCCCAGCCGGGTATCGGTCGAAATCGCCGGTGCCGCCTGCTCATCCGCCAGGCTTGGGTCATTCTCTTGCTTGGGGGGCATGGGATAAATGCGCAGGGGTGGCGAGATTCGTAATCAATTCCGCGATCAGCTGGAAGGAGATTTCCTCATCGAAGGATTGCGCGACCCGCTGCTGCCCGGCCAGTCCGCGTCGGGTCGCGGCGGCCGGATCGGCGGCGAGAGAGGCAAGGGCATCAGCAAACGCCTCGACGTCGAGAAAGGGCACGACAATCCCGGCATCCTTGCCGGCGTACTCCACAATCCCGCCGGAATGCTGAAATCCCACGACCGGCAGTCCGAGTACTCCCGCTTCCAACATGACCATGGGGAAAGGATCTTCATGGGAGGGCAGGGCAAAGCAATCGGCGGCGAGCATCCACCAGGGCAGGTTTTGCTGCGGAGCCACCAAGGTCACTTGTTCGGCAAGTCCGGCACTTTCGATGTCGTGCAGGAACTGGTCCTTTACTATTTGGGCTCCTGGATCACCAATCCAGATGGCGCGGAACGATCGTCCGGCGAGTTTGCGGCGGAGCGCCACACAGATGGGCACGAACAGTTCGGCCCCTTTGCGCCAATCCAGGGTCCCGCAAGCCTCCACGACGAAGGCGTCTCCGGGTATGCCCAGAGTGTGACGCACTTTTTGGCGTGAGTATTCAGTCAGGGCCTTCTTTGCCCGCTCGATCGAAGCGCACGCGTACACCACTCTGGTTTTTGAGGCGGGCACGGACATTTCATTAACCAGCAAATCGTGCACCGCCTGCCCCCCGGCCAGAAACAAATCGGTTTGCGTCGCCTGCCGGTTGAACACTGCCTTGCCCGTGCGGCGTTTCAACCAGAACCCGAGTTCATACACATGGGAAATCACCGGACAGGTGAATGGGCGAAGGGATGGAAGCAACCAGCCCAGCGTGCCTGTGTTGGCATAGATTAGACGGTATCGGTTGCGGTGGATCCTCCCGAGGTTTTCCGGCGCATGGGTGAGATCGGAAAGAAAATGCACCGAGCCGGTTTCATTGAAACCAGACAACAGGTGCCGCTCTTCAGTCGAGGCGTGCCCGGCAGTATGGCGTGGTACTGCGATCAGAACCTCAATCGCCAGGTCACTGTTCTTTCGAAGCCAACGCAAAAGACGAAGCAGGATCACCTGCGCTCCTGCAAAGGCGAAGTCGTGGCTGATGAAAAGCACCGGTCGGTTGTCAATGGGCGGTGTTGAAAGATGATCCGCAGCCCCATCTTCAAGCTCCGTTGACACTGGTGCGGGTACGGCCTGATGCGTGATCTGCGCCGGTTCGATCACCCGGCATTTGTGCCAGCCGCCGGCGTTGTCCTGCAATTCCAGGGTGCAGGGAAGGGACACCTCCTTCAGGGCGGCAAGAAAGGAAAACCCGCAGAATTGGGCATCGGGATGCTCAGGGTGGGCTTTTGCCACGTCGGGACGTGAAATTCCGTAGTAACCCACGCTGCTCCATCCAGTCTGGCGAAGGCGGATGACCGTGACCGGTGTGCCGTCCTTCATCAGCGCCCAGCCACTAACCAGCAACAGGCGGTCCTCCCGGCGCACCCAGTTCGCGACTTCTATGTTGGACAGGATTTCCATTGCGGAGGGAACGAACTCAACCAAGGCAGGTCAATTCCGCCGCCGCACCGTCGGCGAGACGCAGGGCGAGGACGTACACGTCTATCGCTTGGAACCCGGCGCGGTCCAGCTGCAGCCGGCCCTTCCAGCCGCTCTGCAGGCTTTGAGCGACGCGGTGTTCCTTCAGGACATCGGGCCGGGGCATGCGCTGGTGCTCGACGGGAGCCAGCAGATGGAAATCACCGTCCCGCTGCTTGACGGCATAGGCCAGCACGTCCGGCGGGGCCAGTGTGTCCAGGTCAAGACACCACCCGTTGGCCGCCACGGTGCCCACATCCCATTCGCAATGGTCGCGATTGCCGAGGATCCTGTAATCCAAATTGAGCGAAACGACCTGGCCGCGCGTGAATTCGGCCAGCCCCGCCCGGTTTCGTTGGGCATCCTCGACCGCCTCGCGCGTCGCATGCAGGTAACCGTGCCCCCAGCGCTGGCAGGGCTCCAGGTGGTTGCCCTCCGCCCATTCGTTCCAGGCGTTCACAAACACCAGGCTCTCGGTTTGGGGTCGGAGGTTCTCGCGCATCAAGATTTCACGCAACCACGCTTCGTATTTCTGCGGAGTCGCCTCGCGGAAGATCATCCCGCCGGACTTGCGTCGCACGGAATTGTCCCATGACGGACATATGCCGGGAAAAAATGGATAATCGGGCAGGGGCGAGTTCCGCGCATAATCGACCATCTGGTCGTAATCCCACACCCGGTGGAGCCGGTAGCCGACATCCAGCGCATTGTCGCCCTTTAGTGGCTGGCCGCAGTCGGTGCCATTGGGCTTGAATTCGACCGAGGCATCGAGGCCATAGGCACGGGCGTCGCGGAATTCCTCGACGAACGCCCGCACGGCGCAGAGGTAGAGATCGGGAAATCCGCGCGCCTGTGCCTCCCGGCGCCACAGCGCCGCCGTCCGCCGCATATCGGGCAGGTGCGACGGCCGGTAGATGAGCAGCAGCGGCCGGCCGTCGATCTTGATATAGCGTTCGTCGGCGAAGGCCTCGAGCAGCCAGCGGATATGGGCCAGGTCATCCTCGTCGGAATACACCTGTGGCATCAGGACTTGGGATGACTTGCCATCCCAGTTTCTCGTCCAGGGTTCGTTGGCCCAGTTGAAGCAGAAGGGGAAATCGGGCTGGTTGGACCGCAGGATTTCCTCCACCGGCCTTTCGAGCAGGCGGCGGCCGTTGAACCAATAATGGTGATAGACGAATCCGCTGATCCCGGCTTCCCGCGCGAGCGCCGCCTGCCTTTCCCGCACTTCCGGCAGGCGCAGGTCATAGAATCCAAGATCGGCCGGCAAGTGAGGTTGCTGGTGTCCTTGGAAAAGGGGACGTCCGCGGGTGACGTTCGTCCACTCGGTGAATCCGCGTCCCCACCACTCATCGTTTTCCGCGATGGGATGGAATTGCGGCAGATGAAACGCCAGCACCTGGGTGTTTTTGACCGGAACCAGGGGCTGATGCGAGGCGGAGACTTTGGGGGCTATGGGTGCAGGGGCGGGGGTCACGGCGGGGTGGTTGGACTGGCGTGCGGTTCCGCGATGGCGGCATTGATCAGGCTGGCGGCTTTGCGGTCGAGCCGGAGGAGGGGACGGCGAGCCACTGCAGCCAGAGTGCCTTCAAGCTGGGCGATCCTTTCTCTGGCTTGAGTCAGCCCGGCGGCGAGGCCGACGCGTTCGGTGCTGACTTTTGCGAGGGAATTTTCCAAGCGTGCGATAGTGTCCGTTGCCGCGGCGAAATCCTCCTTAAGCCGGTCGCGTTGGGTTTGTGCGACCGCAAGTGAATCCTTCAACTCGGCGATGGCCTGCAAGGCCGAAGCCAGCTCTTCGCCGAGATGATTGCAGTGTTCGTCGAGCAATCCGGCCTGATTCGTCAGGTCCAGGATCTTTTCATTCTGGGCATGAAGGCTTTCAACAAACAAGGCGTTCTTCTGCTCGGACAACCGTGCTTGCTCGCGGGCATTTTCAAGCATCGCGGACATTTCCCGCCCGAACTGTTCCGCCTCCGCGGCCTGCCTTGCGGCGGCCTGTCGGGAATCGGCAAGGCTCTGTTCATGACGGATGCATTCGGCCCGCACGTTTTCAGCCTCAGTCCGCAGTTTCTCCCTCTCGATCCGGGCTTGATTGATGACCTGCTGCGCTTCAGTCCGGGCCGAAACCTCCTTCGCCAGCTCGTCCTTGAGTCCGGCGATGGCCCGGTTGGCTGCTTCCAGGTCGGCATTGCGTCTGGCCTCGCCCTGGCGGACGGATGTGGCCACGGCCTGAAGATGGGCGATGTCGCTGCGGAGTTTTTCGCTTTCGGCCTGGGCCGCCGCGAGCGCGATGATGCCCTGCTGATGGTCCCGACCCGCCTGCGCAAGCCGCTGCTGCAGTTGGGCGGCAGCTTCCCGCTCGGCCTTCATCCCGGCCTGTGCTTGCGCGAGTTCGGCTTGCCGGCGGAGGTTCTCCTCCTCCAAGGCCGCGAGTGCCGCGCGAGACGAAAGCAGCGACTGTTCGGCTTGCCGGCGTTCCCGCACATGGAGGTCGAGATTTTCCTGCAGATCGTCGCCCTTGCGCCGGGCGGCCTCGGTCTCGTCCGCCAGTGCCTGTCGTTGCTTCTCTTCCTGCAACCGCGCCGCGGCCAGTTCGGCCCGGGTCTTTGCGACCTCGGCCTCGGCGGTGGCCAGCGCCTCAGCCAGGCGGTGATGCTCCTGCCGCTCCTGCCGGTCGAGATCGGCCAGCCGTTGGCCGGTCTCGATCGAAAGCTGATGCAATCGCACATTCAGCGCGATTGCGGCATTGTCCTTTTCCTTCAAGACGGCGGCCCAGGCGCTGAGCGGAGCGTTGGCATCGAAGCGCAAAGTGACGTTCAGGCGGCACGGGCGATTGGCCAGCCGGCCGGTCAAGGGGGCCAGCTTGAGGATGGGATCGTTCCCGAAGAGCAGGATCCGCACGCGTTCTTCATCGGCCAGCCGGATGGCGTCGCCTTCACACCTCAGGTCGGCGAGCCAGGGGCGTGCCGCCGTGCGGTTACTTGGACCCGGTATCACAGGCGTGGGCTCCAGCATCAGACTGGCGATTTCAATCAAGCCGGGCCGGTCGGCGGGATCAAAGCGGATCACCGCACCCTCGGGCAGTGGCGGCAAGTCGAACGACAGGTCGATCCAGGCGCCCAATTCCCGGATCTGCGTCCGGATGGATTTTTCCTCCAGATAGGTTTCTCCTTCCGGAATGAAAAGCTGGGCGGTCACAGCCAAGGTCTCGCCGCCCTCGAGCTGCGCCTGATCTTTCCCATCGGGCAGAAGCTCAGGCAGGGTCCCGTCAGAAAATGCATGCCGGAGGCGCTGGGAGAAGTCATGCAGGTCGGGCACGTAGCGGACCCAGACCGAAATCCCCGCCGCGGTGACGGACTGGTTCAACCGCAGGGGCGGAAGGGTGACGAACGATTCGCCGCCGAACTGCACGATGCCCAGGCCCACCGAGGTCGGCATGTCGAGGACCGTGCCGGTGCAGGAAACCACCGTGTGCATTTGGGCCGAATCCACGCTCCAGAGCACCTGCTCGCGGTTCCGGCCGTAGACCTCCATGCCGCGCAGCTCGAGCACGCAGGGCGTGGCCGGCAGGCGGAGGCGAAGCTGGGGCATGCGGCCTGGCGCGCCGGAAAGATCCACACGAATCTCGTTCCAATCCCTGGCCTGCAGCACGACCGGGGGTTCGGCCCGGAACTGGCGCGATCCCTGGCGCGACCATTCCACCGCCAGCGTGTCGTTGGCCACGGCCAGCGAGGATTCCCGGGTGGCCGATTTGGCCCCCGCGAAATCGAAGAACACGGAAGTATAGCGGGTTTGCGCCGCCTGCTCGACCAGCTGGGTGATGCGTTCCGAAATCTTGCCCATGTCGACTTGGGCGACAGCCGGCTTGCACACCGCATCCATCTTGACCGCATGCTCCAGCCAGCCGCGCATCTCGAGCCAGGAAGGCAGGGGCAGCGGCGCGCCGAGGTCCTCGGGCTTCACCCCGGCCGGCAGGGGCGAAAAACGCAACAGGCGGAACCAGTCGGCCTGCGCAAAATGGGTGCGGCGGGCGAACTCGTAGTCCACGAGCCGCGGGCCACCCGCCGAATCGAGGACAATGTTCCGGGCGATGAAATCACCGTTGGACCAGGCGGTGACTGGCGGCAGTTTGGCCGCCTCGAGGCGCAGGAGCGGGAAGACCGTGTCGCGAAGGAAAATGGCGTCGATGCGCGTGAAGGAGGGAATGGCCGAGACAGTCGCCTCGAACTCCACCATTTCCTTTCGCAGTTGCGAAGAGGTCGAGGGCCGGGCGCTCGCCTGCAGGCGTTCCGCGACCGTCTGGATCGCCTGCTTCCAACCCGCCACATCGATCCGGCCGGCGGAAAGGGCTTCGTCCAGGTTGTGCAGGCCCGGACATTCCTCCCCGAGATAATCGACCCCGGCGTATTGGATGAAGAATAGCGGCCGGACGGAAATCTCGGGACAGTCGCGGTGGAAGGCCACGGTCTGGAGATGCACTTGGTTGAGGCCGCGGCCCACAATGAGGTGGGCGATGGCGGAATTTCCCTTCCAAACCCTGAAACTGACCCGCTGGCGGTTATCCTTCCGGTTGGGATTGACCGGGTAGCGCTGCAAATGGAGTTCGCTCGTCCGCGGCATGACATGGGCCCGCCGGATCACGGCCAGGATCTCGGCGTCGGAAAGGGAGTCAAAATCCAGGTTCATCGGTTAAGATTTCAGAGAGGAGCTTGCAATGGACTATGAGAAAGGCGCGAGATACGAATGGTAACTGTTCGCAAAGCTTCAATGACATGAGAGTCGCCAATAGGAGCACATATGAACAGGCAGTTTTACGATGAGGCTGGGAAGACTGACCAGTGAAATCCTTCTCAAATACAGCGCCCCCATCGCGAATTCTCGATTGGACAAATGTTGGAAGCGAACTCTAGCCCCACCGCGCTCGACCAGATTCGTATATGATATGGATTGGGCAGTGGAGCTACAGCATCTACCTCTTTCATTGGTTCTTTGCTGTAAAGGCACATCAACTCGCCTCCAACCGAATTGAGACCTTGGTCGCTTCGATTGCCCTCTTCCTGATAGCAGGTTGCCCGATGTACTGGGCAGTCGAGGCGCCAGCTAGGTTTTGTCGTAGAAAATTCCCCTTACAGTTTCGAGGCCTTCCCGACTCTATAGGGAAGTAACGATTAGCAACGGGCGCGGATATAAAAACTAGGCGCGAACTGGCCGGCAATACCTAGCGCACCGAGCGAACGATAATGTGATGCCAGATCTTCTTGGATGGAAAGCGGAGCGCCATCAGATCCATCATGTTCAGCGATATGTGGGCCTTTCAAGCAATGCTGGTTGGCCGTGCCGTTAGCGATGGGAAGAATGGCTTGGGGAACCTTGTAATCAGGATAAGCGGCGAAGAACTCTACTGCTTTGAAACCGGTCTCGGTTAAGAGTTCTTCGTATTCGCGCATGGTGTGAGTAAAGACGCGCAAGGGTTGACCAGTTTTGGCAAGATATCGCTGCGCTGCTGTATCAGCATCGAGCATCGAGATATTTGACAACCCAATGTGATCGTCACGTGCCCCAAGTAGATATTTTAGCCCGAAGCGATTTTCGATGCCGATGATGCATTCGCCACTCGGGTCCACAAGAGACCGCAGACGTCTGAGGAATTGACGCTGGGCTTCGACGGGTTCGAGGGAGGGGTGAAACTTGGGCACCCACTCAAGAACCCCAATACAGAAGATTTGATCGAACTTGGTCTGTGGAAATTCTATTCGCTCCAAAGGCGCACCGACAAAATATACCTGCTGGCTTCTTCCCTCTTGCCGAACGATCCCTTCGATGATCGCAAGGCGTGCAGGATTGGGTTCAATCGCCACGACTCGTGCGACTTTGGCCGCAGGAAGTGTCCATTGCCCCCAACCGGCGCCGACATCCAAAACCAGGCAATCCTTGCGGACTGGATTTTGCTCCAGCCAAAGAGTTCGGGCTGGATCGGTTACTATTCGGCCGAGCCAAGGATTAGTCGGCGAAACTCGATCCATAACCGCCTGACGCCATGGAATGCCTTGGACGATATCGGAGCGGATTAGTTCCAAAAGAGGGTCGGGTGCATCCCGATAGAGTTTTTCAGTCGCTGCGATGATTTCACTGCCGGGAGCCAGCTCGGTCGAGTGGGTGTCAATGCGCACGGTAATAGCGGTCCCGCTCATGTGTTCGTGTGTGTACCAGGTATTACTTCGATTTTGGCAAAGAGGTGCGCGATGCCGAAAGAGCGATCAATTCCGAGCACGGTGAATTTCATCGTGTCGTACCGCCGGTGGATCACGAGCAACTCTTCACCCACCCAATGGGTCCAGCCAAGAGAAAGGAAATAATCTCCGGCGACCAGATTCATGGGGAAACGAAAGACAATTGATGCTGATTCGCCACGCGCAATAGGGGGAGCGATCTGATTGGAATGAAAAGTATTGGTTCCATAGATTTCCTGTCCCTTGCTGCTCTTAAGCGTCATTGCATATATCGGGGCGCTGAATGCGTCATTTGCCTCCACCTTCAACCGCACCTCAACTTTTTCTCCGCTGGTAAATAGATTTTTTTCGGCCCCGTCAGCCCCGTGCATCGAGCGGTGTACAATCCGGCCAAGTTCGCCGCCGTACGAATACTCCCCGCTTGCCTGTTGAAACCCCTCCCGTTCGCTGGCAAGAATTGCGTCGGCCTGCGGGTCATTTTTCGCCGCAAGTGCTATCTGTTCCAGTTGCCCCTGCAATTCGGCCAATCGTGCCTGCAGTTTAGCGAATTCAACCACGTCAATTGGACTCGAAAGAACTTCGCTTTGGCTCTGCTTTGAATCGATGCGCTTGCCCATTGCGCTTGAATCTTCGCCCGCGATGAGGGTGCGAATATCTTCAGATATGTCAGCCGCGCCGGTCGGATTGGCGAGAAGCTTGGAATATAAATTAACCACTGTATTCGGCGAGCCAGTGTGGAGGATCTTGCCCGCTTCTAATAGGCTGGCTTTCGCGCAAAGCCGACGAACTGAATTCACATCGTGCGACACGAATAAGAGGGTTCCGCCTTTCTCGAGAAACCGATCGATGGTTCGCGCGCACTTCAATTGGAAGCGGGCGTCGCCCACGCCCAACGCCTCATCGATGATCAGGATGTCGGCGTCGACATGCGCGCATACGGCGAAGGCCAGGCGGACGACCATGCCGCTGGAATAGGTCTTCACCGGCTGCTCGATGAAGTCGCCGATGTCGGCGAAGGCGGCGATGGCGTCGAAGCGGGCGTCAATCTCGGCGCGCGTGAGCCCACGAATCGAGCCGTAGAGATGGACATTCTCCCGGCCCGTGAACTCGGGGTTGAAGCCGCTGCCGAGCTCGAGGAGCGCGGCCACCCGCCCGTTCACTTTCACTTCTCCCTCCGTGGGCTGCAGCGTGCCGGCGATGATCTGCAGGAGCGTGGACTTCCCCGAACCGTTGCGGCCGATGATGCCGACGGCCTCGCCTTTCCCCACCTCGAAGGACACATCCTTCAGCGCCCAGAAATCCCGGTAGGATTTCGCCGCGCGCTTTTTCAATCCTTCCGCGCCGGGGAGGATGTTCGCGGCGGTCTCCCACATCGGCGCGGTCAGGCGCGCGGCGGGGCTGTCCCAGATGCGGTAGGCCTTGCTGACGTTGCGCACGGAGATGACGGGGTCGGAGGGCAAGGGGGTGGGGAGCTAGGAGCTGGGAGCGCAGAGCGAGGAGCTGGGAGATTGAAGCTGAGAGCTCAGAGCTGGGAGAACGGAGGACGGAAGACGGAGGGCGGAGGACAGTGGACGGAGATCAGAGGACGGTGGACAGAGAACGGTGGGCGGAGGGCGGGGAAGCTATGAGCTATGAGCGGGGAGCTGGGAGGACAGAAGACGGAGGACGGTGGACAATAGACGGAGGACAGAGAAGCTATGAGCTGAGAGCGCAGAGCTAGGAGCTGAGAGCTCAAAGCTTCAACGCCCAACTCTCAAGTTTTGGCTAATGGTGATTCCTCAATGTACCTCAGCGAGCAGCTTGAAGTAGTCTTCCCGCGTTATTCCTGCCGTGCGCAGGTTGTTCCGGATGATGAACACGGGGACTTCAGGGTAAGTTGGAATCACCACCGGACGGAGAACACCTGCTTTGACATAAGAACGATGGCTGCCCTGCTGTCGCTTGAATTCAAAACCGGCGCGCAAAAACACCGCCTCCAGGGCCCGCCAATTGATGGGGACCAGCTTGGGCATAAGGCTACACGGCGACAAGCGCGGCGGCTTTTTCGGTCTTGAGCCACTTGGGACTCAGCCAGCCTCGCGCTCCTCGCGTATAGCCCGTCTCTTCCAAAATCTGTTCCAGCGTGCCTGCTTTCTGTGCAGTTTTGAGAAAGAGATCGACGGCCTCCTTCAGCGCCTTGCGCGCCTTGGCCGGCGTCGATCCGGAACTCGCCACGTCCAGCGGCATGGCATGGGCTATATATTGCCCACCTTCCCGCCAAAGCTGCACCGTGTAGCCGAGTTTCATCGTCCCCAACAAATCTGCTTTCGCCGGCCAGTCAATCCGGCTCTGGCCGCGTTTTCGAGGGGGAAGGGGACGGCAGAGCTACGAACTGGGAGGACAGAGAACAGAGAACGGAGGACGGTGGACGGAGGACGGAGGAGCTATGAGCTGGGAGGGGGGAGGACGGGGAAGCGAGGAGCTACGAGCTGGGTGGGAGCGAGGAGCTGGGAAGAACATTCAATGTTCAATCTTCAACTTTGAGTGAAGGCTTGCCGAAAACCGAAAACGGCAAACGGGCTGCGGGATCGGCCGCTCACCCGAGCTGCAGGCGCGCGAGGGCGAATTGTCGCAGGGCGGCGGCGGAGGCCTCGGCCGTTGGGCCGCCGGTGTCGACGGTCAGCGCGGGTGCCGTTGGCTTTTCAAACCCCGAGGTCAGGCCGGTCATTTGCGCGATCTTCCCGGATTGGGCGCCGGCGTAGAGCCCCTTCACGTCGCGGGCGCGGCAGGTGGCCAGCGGCGCGTCCACATGCACGAGCGAAAGCCGGTCGGCGCCGATCACTTCCACCACCAGCCGGCGGTGCACCTCGAGGGGCGTGATGAACGCGGCGATGACGCAGAGGTTCGAAGTGAGCGCGATGCGGTCGACTTCGTCCGAACGCCGCAGATTTTCCGCGCGGTCGGTGTCAGAGAAGCCCAGCCCACGGCACAGGCCGGCGCGAATCACGTCGCCATCCAGGGAGAGCACCGCGACGCCGCGCGCCCGCAGCTCGGCGGCGAGCAGCGCGGCCAGGGTGGACTTGCCGGCGCCGGACAGACCGAAGAGCCAGAAAACGTGCGCCGGGCGCACGGGGAGGCTGGAGGCCGGAGGCGGGAGGGGCATTAGGGGAGGAAGCTATGGGCTATGAGATTGAAGCTGAGAGCTCAGAGCGAGGAGCTGGGAGCGAGGAGCTGGGAGCTCAAAGCTTCGGTGCCCAACGCTCAACACTCAACTTTCAGTTCAAGCCGGTGGGCGGATGACAGAGGACGGAAGACAGTGGGCGGTCGACGGTAGACAGTTATCGAAGAGCGGAGAAGGGGAACCGGGCTTTCAACATTCAGCTTTCATGAATGGTACTTGCTCCTTTTTTCATGCTCCTTTCTGCCTGCTCCCATTCAAAGCACATCCGCGAACGCGGGGCGCATCTTCCGGAACGCGGCGTAGCCGAGGTAGCACACCACCAGGCTCACGGCATAGATGTAGGCGACGTGGTTGAGGTTGACCGGCCGGTGCCAAAGGAGGGCGTCACGGGTCAGGTCGATCGCAAGCAGCAGCGGATTGAAGCGGAGGTACTGCCAGGCCGCCGGATATTTCTCGGCGGAAAAAAAGACGCCGCTGCACCACATCAGGGCCATGGTGAGAAATTGCATGATCTGCCCGATATCGCGGAAGAACACGCCCAGGGCGGAAAGAAACCAGCTGACACCGAGTGCCAGGAGCACGATCGGCACCACCAGCACCGGGAGCCAGAGGACGGCGGGGGTAAGCGAAACGCCGGCCACCAGCACGGCCAGCAGCGTCAGCACCAGGCTGATCGCAAAATGGAAGAGGGCCGCGCCCACCGCCGCGGCCGGCAGGATTTCCAGCGGGAACACCACCTTCTTCACGAAGTTGGGATTGCTCACGATGATGGCCGGAGCGAATCCCATGACCTCCGAAACGAGGTGCAGGTAGGTCAGGCCGGCAAAAATCCCGAGGGCGTAGTCGGCGCGCGTCTCGTTGGGAATGATGCCGAATTTTCCGGCGAAGATGTAGCCAAACACCATCACATACAGCCCCAGCATCAGGAGCGGGTTCAGGAAGGACCAGATCAGTCCCAAGTGGCTGCCTTTGTGGCGGAGTTCGACGTTGCGGAGCGTGAACTGCCAGAGCAATTCGCGGTGCTGCCAGAGGTCGGCGGCGAAAGGGACGAAGGATTTCATCGAACGGTAGACGGCAAACGGAAGACGGAGGACGGAGCTGTGAGCCCAGAGCTGGGAGCTATGAGCCCAGAGCTTCAACGCCTAATTCTCAACGCTCAAGTTTCGGAGAGTGGGAGGGAACTTTCAACGTTCAACATTCAACGTTCAACTTTAGCGGCGAAGGCCCGTGGCCGCCATTATCACGTCCCGCAGCAAGGCGGCGGCTTCGTACAGCCGGTAGAGCAGGGGATGACGATAATAGAAGACGCGGCGCGGCACCGGCTCGGGCTCCAGCACGTAGGGCACGCGGTGCACCGCCGCGAGGTGGAAGCCGGTGCGCTGGAAACACCAGGCCGCCCGCCGCGCGTGATGTTGCGAGCAAACCAGCTCGAAGCGATCGGCGGCGGGCGGGCCCAGCGCTGCGCGCAACAGCCGGGCGTTGTCCCACGTATCGATGTAGCGCGGACGATCCGGATCCACCGGAAGGTTGGCTCCAGGATACCGGATGCAAAGGCGGGCATTGCGCGCCTCGAGGTAACGCCGGGCGGCCTCCTCTTCGGTCAGCGGTCCCCCGAATGCATTGGCGGGCGCCAAATAGACCTCATCTTCCGGCCGGGCCAGGCGGAGCGTGAAATCGAGCACCTGGCAATAGACAAAGCTCGGCTCGTCCGTGCCCCGCCCATCCGGTCCGGCTTTGAGCGCTTCGGGTATGACAATGAATTTTCTCACAAGGGCCGGAAGGGTGGAGAGGGGCGGTTCGCAAGGGAGTGCGGAAAGAGAAATTTGTCATGACAATTGATGGGGGCAGATCCGCCAAACTCCAGAGGGCGGCCGGAGAATTTACTAGTTGCCAAGGCACCGCCTTTCAGACGGCTTGTCTCCTTTCCCCTCCATGAATCTTAGATCATTGGCCGTGCCGTTGTTAGCCATCACGTGGTGCGTTTCTGCGTCTGCCGCGGACGACATCACGACGCCGGAAAAGCTCTTTCCGCAGCTCGACGCCATCCTCAAGCAGACGGTCGCCCAATCGCCCCAAATGGTCTCGCGGGCCCTGGACCTGGAGATGGCCGAGCAGGACCGGATTTCATCCCGGGCGGCGATCCTGCCCAGCGTCGGCGGCTCGTACCGGATCGTGGAAGCGCGCGACGATCGTTCCGACCTCGCCAGCCCGACGAACGTCGCGAAGCAGTATTACGACTTCAGCCTGAGCCAGCCGCTGTTCCACTGGGGCGAACGCCGCAACAATGCGCGCATGGGCGTCATCCGCAACGAGATTGCCAAGGGCCAGTATCGCGAGGGTTACCGCCTGCTGGCGGTTGAGGTGCGCACCCTTTACCTCACGCTGATCCTCGACAAGGTCCGGGTGAAGCGAAACGACTTTTACCGCGATTACGTGGCCAAGCAGCGGCAGGCAGCCGAGGAAAAGCTGTCGAAAAAGGTCATCGCCGAGAGCGAGATCTTCAACATCCGCCTCTCCGCCGAGCGGGCCCAGATCGCCGCGGAGCAGGTCCGGTTTGAGTTCGAAAACGACAGGGCCTCCTTTGCCCGCCTGACGGGTGGCGCGCTGCTCAAGGATGAGGAGATCCCCGACGAGATCCCGCCGATCCCCGCCCAGGCCGACGCCGTCCAGCGTGTGTTGGCGGGCTTTCTCTCCCAAAAGGATCCGCCGACCACCGAGGCGGAACTGTTCCGCCAGAGCCTGCAAATCGAGAAGCTCAACCTGGCCAACCAGAAAACCCGCCTGCGCCCGAAATTCAACCTCATTGTCGGCACCAGCCAGGACGAGCAGAGCTACAAGGTGACCACCACCCAGAAATATCGCGTGCAGTCCATTTACGGCGGCGTATCGGTGTACTGGAACATTTTCGACGGCTTCGCGTCGGGCGCCGTGGTCCGCTCCACCGCCGCCAAGGTGCGGCAGATGGAAGCCAACTACCGCACCCTGACCGAGCGGCTGGCCCGCGACGCGCAGAACCAGATCCAGACCCTGTCGTTCACCACCCGCCAGTCCAGCATCTCCGACCGGCTCTACGAAGCTGGCCGCAGCGGCTTGCGCACGCGCCAGGAGGATTTCAAGCGCGGGGTCATTTCCGATGAGGACGTCGGCGCCACGCAACTCGCCACTTACGACACGGAATACAACGCCCTGTCGGCCCGCAGCATCTACTACAGCCAGCTCGGTGGGTTTCTCGGCCTGGTCATGGAAGACCCGGTGCTGGCCAACCTGAAGGACCAATGAGCGCCTCGTCCCCGAAGGCCGGCGTCAGCTGGCTGGTCAAACTTGCCGTCGTCCTGGCCGTGCTGGCCGCGGCGGCCTACGCGGTCAGCTATGTGCTGCGGCCGGTGGCCCAAGTGGCCGCCGCCACCCGCGGCAAGGCCGTGCGCAGCGTGCCCGGCACCGTCGAGGTGAAGTCGGAATACAACATCGAGCTCAAGAGCGAGGTCGGCGGTCGCGTGCTCTCCAGCGAACTCACGGTCGGCGGCAAGGTCTTCAAGGGCGACACGCTCGTGACCATCGATCCGGGTGACGTGGAGCTCGAGATCGAACGCATCACGAACGACATCACCGCCGCCAAGCGCAAGGTGGAGATCGGTTCCACGCTCGGGGCCGACGTGGAGAACATGAAGGACACGCTCGACAACCTGGAGCGGCAGGTGAGCACCGGTTCCTATCCGGCGGCCGAGTTCGAAAAGCAGAAGCGCCTCTACCAGCAGCTGGTGCAGCGCCGCGAACTGGATGAAGTGAACCTCAAGGTCGCCCTCGACACGCTCGAAAACAACCTGCGCGCGAAGCAGCGCGAAAAGACCAAGATGACCATCGTGGCGCCGTCCGACGCCACCATCACCGCGGTCTACGCGCGCGTCGGTGACCTCATCGCCAACAACGCCCCCATCGCCTCCCTCATTTCCACCACGCGCACGATCGAGGCGCGGTTGAGCGAGGACAATTTCGCGGCGATCCGGCTGGGCCAGCGCGCCTCCGTGCGCTTCCTGACGTTCGGCAACGACCAGTATCCCGCGACGATCACCAAGATCCTGCCCTCCGCCGACCCGACCACGCAGCGTTATTCGGTCTACCTCGACGTCCAGATCCCGGAAGGCCGGGAACTCCTGCCCGGCCTCACCGGCGAGGTCAGCATCATCACCGCGGAGCGCCCCAACGCCGTCACCATCCCGCGCCGCGCGCTGGTTGGCGACTACGTCTACGTCGTCGCCGACGGCCAGGTTTCCCTCCGCAAGGTCGAGAAGGGCTACGACAGCCTCAGCCAGGTGGAGATCCTCAAGGGCCTCGACAGCGGCGAGCAGGTCATTGTCGAGCAGCAGGACCGCTTCCGTTCCGGCGAGCGCGTGCGGACGGAGGTGTTGGAGAATTAATGAAGGCCGGAGACGGGAGGCCGGAGGCTGGAGAACCGCCCACCGTTCACTGTCCTTCGTGAGTGTTGAAAGTTGAATGTTGAACGTTGAAAGTTCGTTCCGTCCCACCCTGCTCCCGATCCGTTCTCTGTAATCTGTCCCTCTGCTTACCGTCTACTGTCTACCGTCCACCGTTCCCCTCCCTTGTCCACCAACCTCCGCATCGCCCTCCGCTTTCTCACGGCCAAGCGCCGCTCGATGCTGATGAGCCTGACCGGCATCGTGTTTGGCGTGGGCTTCTTCATCGTCACGCAGGCGCAGACGAGCGGCTTCGAGGAGTTCTTCGTCAAGACCATCCTCGGCACCAACGGCGCAATCCGCATCGAGGACCGCATCCAGGCCACGATGTTCTTCATGCGCGCCGCCGGCTCGCACGCCGAGAGCAAGTTCGAGATCGCGACGCCGCGCGAGGCCCGCAAATACATCGAGGGCATCGACGAGCCGGACGACATGATGAACGCCCTGCGCGAGTTCCGGAACGTCAGCGGCGCCTCGATGGTCGTGCGCGGCTCGGTCGTCGCCGACAGCTCCTTCAAGAACGACACCGCCCAGGCCTTTGGCATCAAGCTGGAGAACCATCTCGCCGTCTCGGACCTCGGCAAGCAGATCGTCGCCGGCAGCCTGGAGGATTTCCGTAATTCCCCCGCCACCGGCATCCTCATGGGCCGCGTGCTGGCCGACCGCCTGCGCGTGGGCGTGGGCGACTCCCTGATCCTGCGCGCCGGCGACCAGCAGCGCCGCTACAAGATCTCCGCGCTCTACGAGACCGGCGTCAGCGACATCGACCGCACCCGCATCTACCTCCACATCGGCGAGGCGCGCTCGCTGCTGCGCAAGCCGAACGGCGCCAGCTTCATCCAGGTGGCGGTATTCGACCGCGACCGCGCGGCGGAGGATGCCGAGCACATGGAGCAGGTGCTGATGCACGGCGCCCAGGGCTGGCAGGAGCGCGAGAAGACCTGGCTCGAGGTGTTCCGCGCGCTGCGCATCTCGTCGGCCCTGACCGTCTCCACGATCATCCTCATCTCCGGCCTCGGCATGTTCAACACGCTCGCGATGATCGTCATCGAGAAGACCAAGGAGATCGCGATCCTGCGCTCCATGGGTTACACGCGGCAGGACATCGCGCGCATCTTCATCTGGCTCGGCGCGATCGTGCTCATCATCGGCACCATCGGCGGCTGGGGCCTCGGCGCCGGCGTGACCTACGCGGTGTCGAAGATGCCGATCAAGATCCGCGGCATCTTTTCCGCGGACAGCTTCCAGGTCTACTGGTCCATCTGGCACTACGTCGTGGCGACCGTCACCGCCGCGGTCGTCGTCATGACCGCCGCGATCGTGCCGGCGCGGCGCGCCGCCCGCCTCGAGCCGGGCGACATCATCCGGGGGACCGCGCAATGAGCACGGAGTTTTCATTGCGCGGGAGAATGGACCAAGGAGAAGGGAGAAAGGACGACTTTTCGGGCCGACAACCAAGGAACAGCACATGAAACAGGAGAATGACAGGAGCAGGGAGCAGGGAGGAGGGAGCAAGGAGCAGGGGGCAGACGACAAGCCGCAGGCCACCTTTGAAAACCTGAAAGCCTGGCAGGACGCACTCGATTTGGCCGCGCGCGTGTATGAACTTTTCGGAAACTGCCGGGATTTTGGATTTCGGGACCAGATCCGATCAGCGTCGGTGTCGGGCTCAAGCAACATCGCCGAGGGGTACGAGCGTGCTTCGAACACCGAGCTGATCCGTTTTTTGTTTATCGCCAAGGCGTCGTGCGGGGAGGTCCGTTCCCAAGCTTACCTGGCGCAACGGGTGCGGCTGTTGCCTGACCAGCCGGCGTTGGCGTTGATCGACCAGGCACGAACGCTCTCGCGCCGGCTGCAGAAGTTCATTGATGTGCGCCGGGAAAAATTTGCCTGAACAACCGATGTCTGCCTCGCCTTCCAGCCCTGCTCCTTCGTCCCTGCCCCCTGCTCCGGGCGATGGCCGCGGCATCGCCCTCCGCTGCGAAGGCCTCCACCGCTACCTCGGCCAGGGCGAGGGCCGGGTGCACGTGCTGCGCGGCGTGTCCTTCGAGGCGCGCCGGGGCCACACCACCGCGATCGTCGGCCCGTCCGGCTGCGGCAAAAGCACGCTGCTCTACCTGCTCGGCCTGCTCGACCAGCCCGACGGCGGCTCAATCTGGATCCGCGACCAGCTGATGTCCAACAGCGGCGACCTCGAGCGCACCGCCGCGCGCGGCGAGCACATCGGCTTCGTCTTCCAGTTCCACTTCCTGATGCAGGAGTTCTCGGCCCTCGACAACGTCATGATGCCGATGCGCAAGCTCGGCCGGCTCTCCGAAGAGGAGATGACGGCCCGCGCCCGCGCGCTGCTGGGCGACGTCGGCCTCGGCCAGAAAACGCACCGCCTCGCCACGCAGCTTTCGGGCGGCGAGCAGCAGCGCGTCGCCATCGCCCGCGCGCTGGCGAACCAGCCGGCAATCATCCTGGCCGACGAGCCCACCGGCAACCTCGATGCCGCGAACTCCGCGCTGGTCTTCGACCTGCTCACCCGCCTCGCGAAGGAAAACGGCCAGGCGGTCGTGCTCGTCACGCACAATCCCGACATCGCAAACCGCTGCGACGAGATCAAGCCGATGCGCGACGGCGAATTTGTCCGCTGAAAGGGGACCAATCAGGCAAGGCGGGAAGGGAAAGGACTCCGCCTGCGCTCGGGGCGATCGTTGGCCAAGCACGGAACGGGAAAACCGGGCGGAGTTTCATTCCGTCCACTCCTGCGCGGAGCGATTAGCAACCGATTTGGCCCCCGGGAGTTTGCTAATAGCCGGTGGTGACGGGGATGGCGTGGAAAATTTGTTTTACATCCCCCCGCGGCCCGCTCTTTGCTGAGAGGCACATTTTACCGCACACCTCTGCTAGCCTGAATTCTTCGTTCAACTTGGGGGCCTGGCTGCCAATCCCCTTTTTTTCCGGCGAATTCCAGTCAAGCCACCATGTCCAAGATCTTCCCGAAATCCGCCAACGCACTGCCCCTGCAGATCCTGATTTTCCTGGGCGTCCTCGGCGGCATCGCGGCGGCGGGGATCAATTACTACGCGACGCCGAAGTACACGCGCGTCGGCTACCAGCCGGTCCAGCCCGTCCCGTTTGAGCACAGCCTGCACGCCGGCCAGCTTGGCATCGACTGCCGCTACTGCCATGCGGGCGTCGAGAAGTCCGGCACCTCGAGCCTGCCCGCGGCGCAGACGTGCATGAACTGCCACAGCATCATCAAGACGACGAGCCCGCTGCTCGAGGTGGTGCGCCAGAGCTACCAGACCGGCGAGCCCGTGCCGTGGGTGAAGATCCACGCCGTGCCGGACTACGTCTATTTCAACCACTCGGTCCACGTGAACCGCGGCGTGAGCTGCGTCGAGTGCCACGGCAAGGTCAACGAGATGAAGGTCGTCCACCAGGACCAGCCGCAGAGCATGAGCTGGTGCCTCGACTGCCACCGCGACCCCGCCGCCCGCATCCGCAACCCGGCCGACGTGTTCAACCTTGATTCCGCCCGCCTCGCCGACCAGGGCGACGCCGGCCGGAAGCAGGCCCAGGAATTTGTCCACAACTGGAAGCTCATGCCGCCCACGAGCTGCTCGGGCTGCCACCGCTGATGAAACGCAAATTTGACCATCCCGCCCCCTCGGCGCGCGAGCTCGCCGGCCCGAAATACTGGCGCAGCCTCGACGAGCTGGCCGACACGCCCGGTTTCCGCGAGCACATGGCCCGCGAATTTCCCGAGGGTGCGTCCAGCCTGAACGGCGTCGACCGCCGCCAGTTCATGCGCCTGATGGCGGCCTCGTTCGCCCTCGGCGGCCTCGGCCTCGCCGGCTGCCGCCGCCCCGAGAAGCACATCCTGCCCTACGGCAAGTCCGTCGAGTACACCGTCCCCGGCCTCCCCCTCTACTTCGCCACGGCGATGCCGCTGCGCAAGTCGGCCATCCCGCTCCTCGCCGAGACCCACCAGGGCCGCCCGACCAAGCTCGAGGGCAACCCCGGCTACGCCCCGCACGGCGGCGCCTCCTCGCTGCTCGCGCAGGCCTCGGTCCTCGACCTCTACGACCCGGAGCGCGCCACCTTCCACCACCAGGGCGCGCGGAAGCTCGCCGTCGCCGACGTCAACGACCTCCTCGCCCGGATTCACTCC
>CAYZSN010000310.1:0-6746 GCA_964481095.1 uncultured Oleiharenicola sp.
CCACGCTGGCCGCCACGGCGCGCACCGCCGTCGCCGGCTGCACGCCGGAGGCGTACGCGGCGGGACTGGGCCGCCTGTTTTCCGAACTGGCCGCCCGCCGCCGCCTGTGGGCGTGACCCGCCGCCATGAAGCTGACCGTGATCACCGCCACCCGCGGCAACGTCACCGACCACCTCATCGCCGCGGTGCGTTCCGTGCGGGCCGTGGAGGCGCAGCGGCAGCACATCCTGGTCTGCCCGGCCCACAAGCGCAGCCACCTCGAGATCGCGTTTCCCCACTGCCACGTGGTGGTGGAGAAAAGCACCGGCCTGTATGCGGCGCTCAACGACGGGCGGCGGGCCGCGAACCGCGACGGGCTCTTCACGTGGCTGAATGACGACGACGTCCTCATCCAGCCGGGCTTCAACCGGGCGATGGCGCGCCTGGCCAACGACCCCACGCTCGCCATCATCTACGGCCGCGTGACCATGGTCGACTTCCTGTCCTGCATCTTCGGCCAGATCCCCGTCGCGCACCGGCCCGCCGACCTGCCGGCGCTGATGGCGTCCGGCCTCATGCCGCTGGCGCAGCCGGGCACGATCTTCAAGTGGAGCGTGGCGGACCGGGTCGGTGACTTCGACCCGGACTACCGGCTGGCGGGCGACCTGGATTTCTTCGCCCGGGCCGTGCGCGCCGGGTTCAATTTCGCCTTCCACGACGAGGAGGTGGCCTGGTTCCGCCTCCAGGAGGGCCAGCTCTCCAAGGACGCCGTCGCGGCGGCGATCGAGCACGCGCGCGCGATCGAGCGGCTGCCGCGGATCCCCGCCGCCGCCGCGCGCCGGCGCTTCCGCTGGGACAACCGCTGGGTTTACTGGGATCGCATCCGCCGCCACGGCTTCAAGCGCATGAACACGCTCTACCGCCATGCCTGAGCCCGTCGCGCCGGTGCTGGTGATCTCCAACATCGCGTGGGACTTCGTCTGGCAGCGCCACCAGACGATGGCGCTGCTGTTCGCCCGCGAGCGCGACGTCATCTTCTGCGAAATCCCCGGCGTGCGGCGGGTGGGGTGGGCCGACCTCGGCCGGATCGGGCGGCGCCTCCTCGCGCTGGGCCGCCCGACCCCGGCGGCCGCGCTGCTGCCGCGCGTGACGCTGCTGCGCCCGTTCGTGCTGCCGGCGACGAACGCGCTGTTCTGCGCCTTCAACGGCTGGCGGATGAAGCGGCTCGCGGCGCGCGAGCCCGCGCTCCGGGGCGGCGCGGACCTCATCCTGAATTACTCCGCATCGCGCACCGCGCTGCAGCTGATCGCCCGGGTGCCGCACGCCCGGCTGGTGTACGATTGCACGGACGACTGGCTCGCGGTGCACGGCATCCCCGCGTTCCTCGCGGGCGACGAGCGGCGGCTGTTGCGGCAGGCCAGCCTCACGCTCGTGCCGTCGCGCGTGCTCGAGGCGCGCAAGGCGCCGCTCGCGCGCCGCTGCGCGCTGCTGCGGCACGGCGCGCTGGTCGAGCGCTTCCAATTGCCGCCGAAGCCCCGCGTGGCCGGCGCACCGCTGGGGCTGCTCTATTACGGGCACCTCCACCGGCAGCACCTCGACTTCGCGTTGATCGACGGCCTCGCGCGGGCGCGCCCGGGCTGGCGCCTGCTGCTGGTCGGCCCGGTGAAGACGCCGCATGCCTTCCCGCCCAACGTCGAACTCCCCGGCCAGCAGCCGCACGAGGCGCTGCGGGATTTCGTGGCGCAGGCCGACGTGCTGTTGCTGCCCTACGTGCTAAACGAATACACGCAGGCGGTGCTGCCGGCCAAGACTTACGAATGTCTGGCCACGGGCCGGCCGGTGGTGGCGACCCCGCTGCCCGAACTGCAGGCGGAGCTGGCCGCGTGGATGACCTTCGCCACGGGCGTCGACGGCTGGGTCCGCGCGGTGGAGGCGGCCGTGACGACGGACAGCCCCGCCGCCCGGCAGGGGCGCATGGCGGTGGCCGCGGCGAATTCCTGGGACGCGCGCTTCGAGCACCTGCGGGCGCTGCTGCTTACTTTGGCGCCGCCGGCTTGAGCCGGTAGAAGGTCTGAGCGGAACCGGCGTAGCGCGTCATCGCCGGCGACACCAGCAGCACGGGCTGGTAGCGGCGCGCAAGAAGTTCGTTCAACACCGGGCTGGCGCATTCGCCCGCGATCACGAAGCGCGGCGGGTGCGCGCGGAGCTGCGCGAAATGGCGGTCGGCGGTTTCGGTCAGGGCGTCGCCGTAATAGCGCGTCGCGCTGACCTGGAAGACGACGTCGCCCATGTCGACGGTTTGGCCGCCATAGGTTTCCGCGAAGAAGTAACAATCCTCGCTGGCAATGGGCTCCCCGCCGGCGAGGGCGCGCGCCTCGTGGAGAAAGGCGTAGGCGGGCGGGAAGGAATCCAGCAGCAGGTTCGCCTGCCGCCACGGCGCCGCCCACGGCAGGGTGGCGAGCAGGTTCAGGGCGACCGCTTCCCGCAGCCAGGGGAATGAAATCCTTTCCCAGCCGACGGCGCGCGCGAGGTGGACCGCCAGCAGCACGTAGAAAGGGGCGAAGTACCAGAGGCCCCCACCCGAACGGTTGAGATAGTAGGCGACGCAGCAGCTCAGCCACAGCAACCCGAGCAGGGGAATCCAGCCGCGCAGCTGGAGCCGCCGCGGGAGCGCCGCGGACGGGAAAGCCAGGCCCAGCCCGCCGACCACCAGCGCCATCACATGGACCGGCCAGTGCGCCGCCACCAGCGCCAGCGGGAAAATTTCGAAGCCGCCCTTGCGCAACGCACCCCAGCCGCTGTCCACCGAGAAGAAGCCGAAGAAGTGCCGGTAATAGAGCGTGGCGTCGCCGTGAAACACGGTGAGCAGGATGAGCCCGAACAGCGCCGCGCCGGTGACGACGAGCCCGCCGGCGTAAAGCCCGAGCGTCCGGCGCCGCCGTTCCGGTGGAAGGGCGTCCCAGTATTCAAGGCCGAATGCCACGACGACGACACCCACGGCGGGCGCGAAGCGCCAGTTGGTCAGCACCACCATCGCGCTTGCAACCCCGGCGACGCCGATCCACGGCCCTTGCCGGGGTCCCGCGACGAGCGCGCGCCGCAGGGGCCCGGCGGCGATGGCGACCAGCCCGCCCAGCAGGCACAGCGCGGTGGGATCGGAACGCCCGACGAGAAAGCTCGGCGGCTGGATCCCGAGCAGGAAAAGGTAGAGGCCCAGTCCCCACGCCACGCCGGCCAGCCGGTTCGCGCGGCACACGGTGACCAGCGCCGCGACCAGCCCGAAGGGCAGCAGCAGCACGAAAAAGCGCGTGACCATCGGCGGGCCAAGGAAAGGACAGAGCGTGGCCAGCACGTGCTTCAGCAGCGGGTCCATCGGCCCGTGGTTCATGTTCAGGAAGGCGACCTGCTGGTGGTCGTAGATCGACACCCCGGCGCGGGACGCCAGCACGTACAGCCACGAGCCGCCTTCGCGGGCCTCGAGCTCGAGTGGGAAAAAAAAGGCCGGCCCGCAGTTGGCCAGTGCCATGGCCAGCAGTGCTGTGACCGCGCCCGCGAGCAACAACTCGCGGGAAGGGGAACGGGCCAGGGCGGGAGGCGCGGACATGAGGCGAGTATTCGCAGCGTTGCGGTCCGGCCGGGCGCCCACAAGGCTGAATCGGTGCCTGCGTCCGCGCCCCTCCTCTCCATTGTCATCGTCGCCTACCGCTCGCGCGACGAGCTGCCGGCATGCCTTGCCTCGCTGCCCGCGGAACTGCTCGGCCGGCCGGTCGAGGTCTGCGTGGTCAACAATTCGCCCGGCGACGGCCTGGCGGCGTGGATCGCGGGTGCGTTCCCGGCGGTGAAATTCCTCGAGCCCGGGGAGAACCTTGGCTTCGGCCGCGCCAACAACCGCGGCTATCGCGCCACCAGCGGCGAGTGCGTGCTTTTCCTCAATCCCGACACGATCGGCAACGCGGCCGCGCTCGAACATTGCGTGCGCCGCGCGCTCGCGGAGCCGGACCTCGGCCTGGTCTCCCCGCGCCTCGAGCTGGCCGACGGCACGATGGACCTCGCGTGCCGCCGCTCGATCCCGACGCTGTGGGACGGCTTCTGCCGCGCGAGCGGGCTGGCCGCGGCGTTTCCGCGCACCGCCCTGTTCGCGGGCTACAACCTGACGCACCTGCCCCCCGACGGCACCTACGAGGTCGGCGCGATCAACGGGGCGTTCATGCTCGGGCGGCGCGAGGTGTTCGAAAAGGTGGGGCAGTTCGACGAAGCCTTCTTCATGTATGGCGACGACCTTGACCTCTGCATCCGCGTCACGCGCGCCGGCTACCGGATTGTGTACGACGGGCGTGTGCGGTTCACGCACCTCAAGGGTCTGAGCGTGGCGAAGGATTTCGCCGGGATGTCGACCGCGATCTTCGACGCGAACCGCGACGTGTACCTGAAGCATTTCGGCGGCTCGGCCTTCGCCCGCGCGAAATGGCGCCTGCTGTTCGGCCTGTGGAAGCGCGTGGCGCTGCTCCGGGCCCGCCGCCGCGGCCACCGCGCCGTGCGTCCCGTCTGACTCTTCCTTCAGCCATCAAGTAGTCTATTAGACTACTTGTCTCCGATGGCCTGCCCGAGCGGTAAGTAGTTTAATAGACTACTTGATGGCGGAGCGGATGCCTCACTCCGCGAGCGTCTTCCAGCGCGCGAAGGTCAGCAGCAGGATCTGGCAGTCGAGCCAGAGCGACCAGTTCTCGATGTAGAAGATGTCGTAGCGGATGCGCTCGGCAAGGTCGGTGTCGCCGCGCAGGCCGTTGACCTGCGCCCAGCCGGTCATGCCGGGCTTCACGAGGTGGCGCGGCAGGTAGTGCGGGATCACGGCCGAGAGCTGGTCGACGTGATGCGGGCGCTCGGGCCGGGGGCCGACGAGGCTCATGTCGCCGAGGAGCACGTTCCAGTACTGCGGGAGCTCGTCGAGGTTCCAGCGGCGGATGAAGGCGCCGACGCGCAGCAGGCGCGGGTCGCCCGGGCGCGTGCTCTGGTGCGCGGCATCGCTCGCGGCGGCGTCGGGCCGCATCGAGCGCAGCTTGTAGAGGGTGAACGGCTCGTGGCCGGCGCCGACGCGCACCTGGCGGAAAAACACCGGGCCGGCGGGCGACTCGAGCTTGATCCACGCGGCCAGCACCGCGATCACCGGCGCGGAGACGACCAGCCCCGCCAGCGCGCCGGCGACATCGAGCAGGCGCTTCGCCCCGCGGTTGAACAGGCGCGAAATGGCGAGGTCCTCCACGCCGATCACCGGGATGCTGCCGACGGTCTGCAGGCGCAGGCCGGTGAGGAAGATGGGGAACGCCGCGGGCACGATCTTCCACTCGACGTAGGCGTGCTCGCACACCGCGGTGATCGCACGGAGCTTCTCCGCCGGGATGTCGAGGTGCGCGGCGACGAGCACGTCGATCTCCTCCTCGCGCAGGATGGTGCCGAGGTCGTGGAACGAGCCGAGCCCGCGCAGCGGGTTCATCGGCGGGTGCGTGCCGTCGTCGATGCTGCCGACGATGGCGTACGGGTGCGCGCGGCTCTTCTGCACCTCCTGCACCAGCCCCTGCGCGGCGGGATTCCAGCCGAGCAGCGCCACGCGCTGCTGGAGGCGCGGCAGCAGCGCCGCGCTGGTAATGACCCGGTAAAAGATCTCGCGCCACCCCCAGAGCAGCAGCAGGGTGACGACGCCGGCGATCACGACGAAGAGGCGCGAGATCGGCGGCTCGAACTTGATGACGAGCGAGAACGCGAGGTACACGAGCACCCAGAAGACCGTGCCGCGCGCGAGCAGGTTGAGGCCGTGCTGCTTCCGCAGCAGCATCCGGCCGTCGTAGAGCCCCTGCTGCGCGAAGGCGCCGACGAGGAAGACCACGCCGACCAACAGCAGCGGCAGGTAGTCGTGGAAGCGCGCGTCGGGCACGTCGATGCCGAGCAGGCCGAGCGGCGAGCGGTAGCGCAGCCAGTAGCCGAGCGACAGCCCGCCGAACGCCACGAGCGTGTCGCCGAGCACGAGCACGCCGGGCAGCGTCGTTTCGCGGAGCGGATTCTGGGTGGCGCGGGACATGTCAGGGGGCGTCGAGCAGCTTGAGGAAACGCGGCGACGGCAGCCAGCCTTTGCTGGGCAGCGGGAACGGGACGGAGTCCGGGAAGCGCGGGTCCTCGCGCACGTCGTAGAGGTCGTCCGGCGGCACGAGGTCGAGGTTGCGCATCAGCACCGGGTAGCCGATGCGGGTGCGGCGGTAGTTTTTTTCCGGGCCGGGGGAGACGGAGCCGAGGCGCGGGGCGAGCGAGACCAGCGCCGTCGCGTCGCGCGCGACCCACGGGCTGGTTTCCTGCCAAAGCGGAACGAGGGCCAGCATCCGGGCATACTCGGCCCGGGTCTTTTCCCGCAGCGCGGCGATTTCCGGCACGTTCCACCACGGCGACGCCAGGAAGAGCGGCTCATTGATGCATTCGAGCGCAAAGGCCCGCGCGGCCGCGTCGCGCCGGCCCTGGTTGAGGCGCGCGAGTCCGAGTCCGAAATAGACGCCGCCCTTCGGGGGCACGAGGTGGGCGGCGGCGAGGAAATGTTGTTCCGCCGCGGCGGGGTCCGGCACCACCAGCAGCCAGCCGAGGTTGAAGTGCGCGATCTCCTGGTCGGGATTGAGCGCGAGCGATTGCCGCAGCAGCGCCACGGCGCGGTCGTTTCCGGCGGGCTCGCGCCCTGCGGCGAGCGCCTCGAGGTTGAGCGCCGGCGCCGGGTCGCGCCGGCCCAGCAG
>CAYZSN010000311.1:0-20977 GCA_964481095.1 uncultured Oleiharenicola sp.
TGGCAGGACGGACGTGGTGGCCAACGGGATCGAGGCGCTCGATGCCCTCCGGCGCGAAACCTACGACATCGTCCTGCTCGACATGCAAATGCCGGAGATGGACGGGCTCGAGGCGGCGCGCCGCATGGTGGAGGCGCAGCCGGCGCCGGCGGACCGCCCGTGGATCGTGGCGCTCACCGCCAACGCCATGCAGGGCGACCGCGAGGCCTGCCTCGCCGCCGGGATGGACGATTACCTGGCCAAGCCGATCAAGAAGGCCGAGCTGGCGGCGGCGCTCGCCCACGGCCGGGCGGAGATGGACCGCCGCCGCCGCGGCTGCGCGGCGTGAGAATCTTTGGGTAGGAGCCGGCCTTGGTCGGTCCTCGAGCCAGGCTGTCCGGGTGGATCGAGGACCGGGCAAGCCCGGCCCCGACCAGGGACGAACTTACTTCGCCAGGTGCTGCGCGAGCTGCGGCCACAGCGCCGCGGTGCGCTCGGCGACGATGGCGTGGCAGCGGGCCACCTCGGCCTCGCGCTGCGCGAGGTTTTCCTCGGCGATCTCGGCGAGGTCGTCGAGGTTGTACAGATAGACGTTGGGCAGCTTCGCCGCGGCGGGATCGATGTCGCGCGGCAGCGCCAGGTCGACCAGGAACAGCGGGCGCGCGGCGCGGCGCTTCATCGCGGCGGCGACCAGCTCGTGGGTCAGCACCACGCCCGGCGCGGCGGTGGAGCTGGCGACGATGTCGGCGGTGGCGAGGATCTCGGGCAGGTCCGCGAGGCTCGCGGCCCAGCCGCCGGCGGCCGCCGCGGCCTCCTCGGCCTTCGAGAGCGTGCGGCTGGCGACGGTGATGGACCGGGCGCCGCGGCTCTGGAACGCCTGCACGGTCTTCACGCCGATGTCGCCGGCGCCGACCACGAGGATGTTCACGGGCGCGAGGTCGCCGAAGATCCGGCCGGCGAGGTCGACCGCGACGCTGGCGACGCTGACCTGGCCCTCGCCGATGGCGGTGTGGGTGCGGATGTGCTTGGCGGCCTGGAAGGTCTTCTGGAAGACGCGGTTCAGCACCGGGCCGGTCCACGCGCGGGCGAGGGCGGTTTCGTAGGCGGCCTTCACCTGGCCGAGGATCTCGGTCTCGCCGACGATCTGGGAGTCGAGGCCGGAGGCCACGGCGAAGACGTGCGCGACGACATCGTGGTTCTGCCGCAGCTGCAGGACGCCCTCCAGCTCGGCCGGGGCGCAGCCGGTGGTCTCGGCGAGGCCGGCGCGCAGCGCGGCGAGGGCGGAGGCATCGCGGGCGACGCCGTAGATTTCCACGCGGTTGCAGGTGTTCAGCAGCGCGAACTCGCCGAGGCCGGGCGTCTGCTGCAGGCGCGCGGCGAGGTCGGCGGCGCGGGCGTCGTCGAGCGCGAGCTTCTCGCGCACGGCCAGCGGCGCGGTGTGATGGCTCGCGCCGAGGAGGAAAAGGACGGGCGGGTGCGGCTCCATCGTTCAGCGGTCCTGCTCCCGGGGCACGAGGATGATCTCGTGGTGCCGGCTGGAGTTCACGGGCCCGAGCGAGAGCAGCGCGAGGAAGAACATGACGAGGCAGACCCAGGCGAAGCGCACCGACACGAGCTGCGCGCGCCAGCGCAGGACCAGCACGGCCAGGTAGACGGCCCACACGCCGACGGTGACGAGGAGCTTGGGCGGATTGACGGAGGCCGTGTCCTGCACCCACCACACGGCGCCGAGGCCGAGCGAAACCGTGAGGAGCAGCACGCCGAGCATGAGCATGCGCAGGTTGATCTGGCCGAGCTGCACGACGGAGGGCAGGAACCAGAAGAGGCCGTTGAGGCGCTTGTGCTTGAGGCTCCAGTTCTGCAGCAGGTGCATCAGCGAAGTGAGCGCCAGCAGGCCGAAGACGCCGTAGCTGAACACCGCGAGCGCGGCGTGGAGCTCGATCCAGGGATTGCTGCCGAAGATCTTCCGGCCGTGCACCGCATCCCACGCCGGCACCAGCAGCGAGATGAGGGCGAGCGCGGCGGCATAGCCGGCGCTGAACAGGCCGAGCAGGCTCACGCGGAAGGCGGTGCCGACGAAGAAATACAGGACCATCGCCGACCACGCGACGAACTGCACCACCTCGAAGATGTTGCCCAGCGGGCAGCCGCCGGTGGCGAGGCCGCGCACATACAGGCCGGCCATCTGGAACACCCAGCCGGCCACGAGGAGGGAGTTGAGCACGGTGCGCGGGCCCGACGTGTGGGATTTCCGGAGCAGCGCCAGCAGGCCGGTCAGGAAACCGGCGAGGTAGAACAAGGCACCGAGCCAGAGCAGGGCGCGGTCGGTGGGCGGCAGGGACATGGGGGAGCAACTTGGCAGGGCGGGCGCGTCCGGGCAAGTGCGGCGGCGCACAAATTAGCCATGGCTGATGACCGTGGAGCGGGCGGCTAATCCCGCGCCGGAACCGGGGCTTCCGCGAAGCCCGCCGGCCTGGAAGCGAGGCCTTTTCACAACCATCAAGTAGTCTATTAAATTACTTAAGCCGCGCGCGATTTCCCGACGGCAAGTAGTCTAATGGACTACTTGATGATTGGAGGCGATGAGCGAAAGGAGCGGCCAGAGGACCGATGCCGGTTCGGTTCCGACGAGTGGACACGGAACAACGGCGTGTATTGAGCGCCGCTACAGATGATTCGGCTTGGTCGCACCGGAGTGACGGATAGTGATGCGGCATGCCCTTCGATCCCCAACCGGTGCTGCTGGAAGGCCGCCACGTGCGGCTGGAGCCATTGGTGCGCGGCCACCTGCCGGCACTGCTGGCGGCGGCGCAGGATCCGGAGGTTTTCCGCTGGTACCTGACCCCGCCGCTGGGCACCGAGGGCGAGATGGCCAAATGGGTGGACCAGATTCTGAAGGGCCAGGCCGCGGGTACCGACCTCGGCTGGGCCACGGTCCGCCGCCGCGACAACCGCGTGGTCGGGGCCACGACCTTCCTCGACATCCGTCGCGCCAACCGCGGCCTGGAGATCGGCAACACCTGGCTCGCGCCCGAGGCGCAGCGCACCGCGCTCAACACCGAGGCGAAGCTGCTGCAGCTGGCTTATGCGTTCGACCGGCTCGGCGCCGTGCGCGTGCAGTTGAAGACCGACGAGCGCAACACGAAGTCGCGGGAGGCGATCGCCCGGCTCGGCGCGACCTTCGAGGGCATCCTGCGGAAATACCAGGCGCGCCACGACGGCTTCGTGCGCAACACCGCGATGTTCAGTATCACGGCGGAGGAGTGGCCGGCGGTGAAGGCGCGGCTCGAGGCGCGGCTCGCGCGCTAGAATACGCTTTCAAAATGTCATTGCGAGAAGCCGCCCAAGGCGGCGACGAAGCACTCCAGCTGGATCGCCACGGTTCGCTGCGCGAACCTCGCGATGACAAACCATTTTGAAACCGCATCCTAGGTTTTCCGCGCGACCCAGAACCGGCAGTTGTCGGAGAAATTGCGGACCTGCGGCGTTTCGCTCGCGAGCTCGTTGCGGGTCGCATCGAACACGGGGGTCCAGCCGGTCGCGGCCATGTCCTCCAGCACCTCCTTCCGGTCGGGCAGGTGCATGAAGGTGTTGCCGTTTTCGTCGGTGAAGTAGCGGTCGCCGAATTCCACGAGGCGCGGGTTCTGTTCGCCGCGCGCCCAGCGTTCGGTTTCCTTCGCCCATTCCTTCAGCTCCTTCGGGTCGTCACGGTCGTGGGTCGTGAAGATGAAGTGGGCGCCCGCCCGGCAAACCTGCTGCAGTCCGCGCATCGCCGCGCGGCGATTTTCCCGGCCGGGAATCTGCATCATGCCGTTGAACAGGAACAGCGCGCCGTCGAACAGTTTGTCATACATTATATGACAAACTGGAAGCGCGGTCGCATCGGCCACGAGGAAGGTGATGCCGGTGATGCCGTGCTCTCGCGCGAGGTTCTCGGCCTGCTCGACCAGCTCGCTCGCGAAATCGAAGGCCGTGATGTGCCGGTAGCCCTGGTGCCACAAGCCGACGGCCACGCGGCCGGCGCCACACCCGGCTTCCAGCAACCGCGCGTTGCGCTCGGGCAGGTATTTCTCGATCAGGGCGAGTTCGGATTTCCAGAGCCCGATGAAATGCGCCGCCCGGGTGTAGTGCAGGACCGTGTTGATCGCGTTGAAGTCCTCCCGGACCGTCTCGCCGGTGATCTTGTCTGTGCTCATCCGGTTCAGCGTTCGATCCGCGTGGCGAGCACGGGCGGCGCGTCGGGGAACGGCACGCTGCCCGTCACCGCCGCCTCGCCGCCGCGCGCGGGCGCGGGCAGGGTGGGAATGAAATACGGGCGCCGGATCAGCACCGTGGCCAGCGGGTCGACGTACTCGACCGTCCACAGCCGGCTGATCAGGAAGTCCACGCCGCCCGAGCCGGTGGGCAGCAGCGCGACCCGGGCGTTGGCCTGGTCGAGGCCCTCGCCGGGATCCTTGCCGGCATAAAGGCGCCAGTGCGCCTCCATCACCGCCGCCGGGTAGACGGTGTCGAGGCGCCCATCGAAGGAGACGGGATTGTCGGGCAGCTCCCACAGCACCTGCTGGCCCCAGTCGAAGAAGGTGATGGTGTGGCCAGTGAAATGTTTCGCCCGGATGAACTCGATGGCGTTGACCGGGAAAAGCGCGCGCGGTACCTCCATACGGAACGGCCAGGCTCGCGGGGCCGCGGTGCTCTGGCGCAGGCACCAGCCGCCCGCGGCCAGCAGCCCGAGCGCGGCGCCAATGGCGACTGGGGGTTGGTGCAAGGTCCGCCGCAGCGACGCCGTCCGCGGCCCGAGGCGGACGAGCAGGTCCTGCAGGTGCACCGGCAGGAAAACCAGCGACGCGATCCCGAAGAGCGGCGAATGCCGCTGGTGCTGGAGCGTCATGACCGCGAGCAGCGCCCACGTGCCCATTTCCCAAACCCGCCGCGGCTGGCGGGAAAAAATCCACGCGGCCAGGCCGAGCAGGAGCACGAAGAAGAAGGGCAGCGTGGCCACGGTGAACGGCATGGGCTGCCACTCGGTGATGGCCGGGCGCGGCAGCTGCAGGGTTTCGAACGTCCAGGCGACCAGCTTCCAGCCCCAGGGATTGGCGATGAGCGCCAGCGTGCAACCGACCGCGACGTTGACGAGGACGAGCCGGTCCATGGCCGCCGGTTCGCAGCGCAGCCGGCGCTGCAACGCGGGGAAAAGCGGGGCGATCAGTTCGGCGCCCACCGCCAGGAGCACGATGACCCAGCCGGCAAAGAAGCCGCCGTGCGTATTGACCCACACGAGCAGCAGCGCCGGCAGGGCAAAGCCCCAGGCGAGGCGGCCGGCGAAAACCCCGCGCAAGCCGACGAGCAGCGCCACGAAGAAAAGGTAGGTGAACAGTTGCGGCCGCACGGCGTAGCCGAGCGCGATGAAATTGGCCGAGAGGGCGAGCAGGGCGAGCGCAGTGAGGCGGCGGCCGCGGTCGGCGCCGGCGTACCACGCCCAGCCGAGCGTCACGCCGGCCATGATCATCATCAAGGCCCACAGGCCGGCGCCGCCCGCGAGCCGGTGGGTGAGGCCGAGCGCCAGTTCCGCGAGCACCTCGTGGTTGATCCAGGGCAGGCCCGCGGCGGTCCACGAGAGCGTCTCGATTTTCTCCAGCGCGCCGAGATGCAGCATGCGCTGGCCGTAGAGCACGTGGCCCCAGAGGTCGTTGTCGGCCGTGTTTTCCGAGACGCGCCACCAGACGAAGGCCAGCACGGCGAAGACAAACGCCCGCCAAAGCCAGGAAGAGGAGGGCGGGGCGGTCACGTTCGCCTCCATGCGGCGATGAACATGCCGTTGGCGTTGAGTTCCTCCGGACGGAGGAAGACAGAGGACGGAGAACCGAGGACAGAGGACGGCTCAAACCCGGGGTGGGCGGCAGTGAAGGCGTCGGCGACGGCGGTCGTCTCGGAACGGGTAAGCGTGCAGACGGAGTAGATGAGCCTGCCGCCTGGCTTGAGCGAACCGGCGACGTGGTGGAGGAGGTTCGCCTGCACGCCGGCGAGTTCGGTCACGTCCTGCATGGTCGTGGTCCAGCGGGCGTGCGGGTTGCGCTGCCACGTGCCCACGCCGCTGCACGGCGCGTCGACGAGCACGCCGTCGAATTTCGTCTTCGTCGGCAGCTTCGCGCCGCCATCCCATTCGGTCGCGCGGTAGTTGAAGATTTTCGCCCGCGCGGCGCGTTCCTTGAGCTTCGCGAGGCGGCGGACCGAGCGGTCGCTGGCCCAGATCAGGCCCTTGTTCTGCATCAGGTCGGCGAGGTGCATCGTCTTGCCGCCCTGGCCGGCACAGGCGTCCCACCATGTTTCGCCCGGCTGCGGCGCGCAGGCGTGGCCGACGAGCTGCGAGGCGAGATCCTGGATTTCGAATTCGCCGGCCTGGAAGGCAGGGGTGCGGTAGAGATCGGTCGGGCCGAAGTAGCTGAGAGCTGAGAGTTGGGAGTTGAGAGCGGCAAACCCGGGCAACTTGGCCGGCGTGCAGTTGCCGAGCGCGGCGGCGACTTTCGATCCAAGGCCGCGCTTGGCGCGGATCCAGAGCACGGGTTCGCGCTGGAGCTGGCGGAGCCATTCCCCGGGCAGGTCCATTTCGGATTTCACCCAGTCCGGGACGGCGCGCGCGGCGAGGGCCTCGGGCTTGAAGGAAGCGGGATTTTTGTCGAAGCGCTCCTGCAGCACCCGCGCAGCCTCCAGTTGCCTTTGGAGGGAATCCTTCGTTTCCAGCCAGCGCCACCAGCGGAAATAGGCGAAGACGATGCGGCTGACCTGGCGCCGTTGGACCGGGGCGGTGAAATGCCGGTCTTGCGTGAGCGATTCGCGCAGCGCCTGGTCGGCCGGCGTGCCGGCCTGGACGAGTTTCAGGACGCGCGCGGCCAGGTTGAGGACGGGGGAAGACATCTGGTTTTGATTGTAGGAGCCTGCTTGCAGGCGAGGGTTGAAAGATCGCCTGCAAGCAGGCTCCTACACAAAATGGTCAGCCTCTTTTTCCCCAGCGTTTAATTTCCTTCAACTCGGGCGTGCGGGCCTCGGCGAGCACGCCGGCGACGGCCGGGTGGCCGCGGAGCTGCTGGAAGGCATCGGGACTGATCCGCCACTTGAGGGAATTGGCGGTCTCGGCGATGGGTGCGACGCGGTCGTCGAAGAGGAAGGCGAGCTCGACACGCGTGTCGCCGTTGGCGGCATCGATGGACTGGCGCAGCGTGCGGAGGAAGTCCGGCAGCTGCGCGTGTTCGGGGGTGACGAGCCACGTGACCTTGCGGATCTGGCCGAGGTAGCCGTCGAGCGGGTACAGCTCCTTCACGTTGAGGCGCGCGCCGTCGTTGCCCTTCATCACCGAGCCGAGCACGACCACGGGCAGGTTTTCGGCGAGGGCCTTGCCGTAGGTCTCGTAGGCGTCGGCGTACATGTTGACCGAGATCGTGGCCTTCTTGCTGGCGACGTTGAAGAAGGCCCACGGGCGGTTGTCTTTTTTCGACAGGCGCTTGGTGATGCCGCTCATGATGCCGCAGAGGCGGAATTCCACGCGGTCGCCCTCGAGCAGCACGGTTTCCTCGGTGTGGGTGCAGAGCGCCTCGGCGAGCCCGCTGTAGGCGTTGAGCGGGTGGCCCGAGACATAGAAGCCCAGGAGCTCCTTCTCGAATTGGAGGCGCTCGGCGGAGGAGAAGTCGGTGGCGGACGTGGTGTGCGCGGTGTGGCCGTTGGTGCCGGCGGCGGGTTTCCTCTTCGGTTTTTCCTCGGCGGCGAAGACGTCGAGGAAGCTGTGCTGGCCGGCGGCCTTGTCGCGCGCGTGGGCCGCGGCGCCGGCGATGGCGGCGTCGATGCTGTCGAAGAGCGGCTTGCGCGCGGCGCCGCGGAAATCGAAAGCCCCCCTGTTCACGCGGTGCTCGAGCACGCGCGTGTTGAGCGCCCGGGCGTCGACGCGGGCGGTGAAGTCGGCGAAATCCTTGAACGGGCCGTTCGCCTCGCGCTCCTCGATGATCTTTTGCGCGGCCTGCTCGCCGACGCCCTTGATGCCGGCCAGGCCGAAGCGGATGGCGGCGAGGCCGCCAGCTGAGAGCTGAGAGTTGAGAGCCGAGAGATCGGAACCACTCGTGCTCTCGGCTCTAGACTCTAAGCTCTGGGCTTTCCGAAACACCGGAGTAAAGTCCGCGCGCGATTCATTCACGTCCGGCCCAAGCACCTTGAGGCCCATGGCCTCGCACTCGGCGATGAAGTGCGCGACCTTTTCGGAGTTGCCGAGCTCGGACGTGAGCATGGCCGCCATGAACTGCACCGGGTAGTTCGCCTTGAGGTAGCCGGTTTGGTAGCTGAGCACGGCGTACGCGGCGGAGTGCGACTTGTTGAAGCCGTAGCCGGCGAACTTGTTCAGGATGTCGAAGATCGAGTTGGCGGTCTTGGCGTCGATCTTGTTCACCTTGGCGGCGCCCTCGACGAACTTGGCGCGTTCCTTCGCCATGGCCTCGGCATCCTTCTTGCCCATGGCGCGGCGCAGCATGTCGGCGCCGCCGAGCGTATAGCCCGCGATGATCTTGGCGGCCTCCATGACCTGCTCCTGGTAGACCATCACGCCGTAGGTTTCGCGGCAGACCTCCTCGAGGAGCCGGTGCGGGAACTGGACCGTGCTCGGGTCCTTCTTGCCGCGCACGTAGTCGGGAATCCACTCCATCGGACCCGGCCGGTAGAGCGCGATGAGGGCGACGATCTCGTCGATCGACGACAGGCCGATCTGGCGGCAGAGCGCCTGCATGCCGCCGGATTCCAGCTGGAACACGCCGGTCGTGCGGCCGGAGTTGAGCAGCGCGTAGGTCTTCGGGTCCTCGAAGCCGACGGACTCGAGGTCGAATTTCGGGTCGGCGGTGCGGCGGACGTTCTCCACGGCGTCGGCGATGACGGTGAGCGTCTTGAGGCCGAGGAAGTCCATCTTCAGCAGGCCGAGCTTGCCGACGGCGTTCATGTCGAACTGCACCGTGACGTCGCCTTCCTGGAGGGTGAGCGGGACGAACTCCTCGAGCGGCTGGTCGGTGATGATGATGCCGGCGGCGTGCTTGCCGGTATTGCGCACCATGCCCTCGAGCACGAGCGCCTGGTCGACGATCTTCTTCGCGGCCGGGTTGCCGGCAATCTCGTTGCGGAGCTCGGCGGACTTCTCGATGGCGGTCTTGAGCTCGATGTTGAGCTCGTCGGGGATCATCTTCGCCAGGCGGTCGGCCTCCGCGTAGGGCAGGTCGTGCACGCGGGAGACGTCGCGGATGACCATCTTCGCGCCGAGCGTGCCGTAGGTGATGATGTTGGCGACGCACTGCTCGCCGTATTTCTGGCGGACGTAGCTGATGACCTCGCCGCGGCGGCGCATGCAGAAGTCGATGTCGAAGTCGGGCGGCGACACGCGCTCGGGATTCAGGAAGCGCTCGAAGAGCAGCTTGAAGCGCAGCGGGTCGAGGTTGGTGATGTGGAGCAGGTAGGCGACGAGGCAGCCGGCGCCCGAGCCGCGGCCGGGGCCGACGGGGATGCCCTGCCGGCGCGCCCAGTCGATGAAATCCCAGACGACGAGGAAGTAGTCGATGAAGCCGGTCTTGCTGATGATGGAGATCTCGAAGTCGAGGCGCTCGACGAGGATTTTCGCCTGCTCCTTGTCCTTCGCCTTTTCCGGCTTCGCATAGTCCACGCCGTAGCGTTCCTTCAGGCCGGCGATGCAGAGGTCGCGCAGGTAGCCGGTGCGGTCGGTCTTCACGTCAGCCGGCAGCGGGTACTTCGGGTAGCGCTCGGAGCCCTTGGGGAAGGGGATGGACAGGTCGCACATCTCGGCGACGAGCTGCGTGTTGGTGACGGACTCCGGCACCTCGGAGAAGACGCGCGCCATCTCCTCGCGGGACTTCAGGTAGAACTGTGTGCCGTCGAACTTCATCCGGTTCTCCTCGGCGACCTTCGCGCCCGTCTGGATGCACAGCAGCGTGTCGTGCGGGCCGGCGTCGCCAGCGTTAACATAATGGACGTCGTTCGAGCAGATGACCTTCAGGTTGAACTCCCCGGCGAGCTTGAGCAGGCCGGGGATGACCTTGCGCTGCTCGGGGATGCCGTGGTCCTGGATCTCGACGAAATAATTCTCGCGGCCGAAGATCTCGACGAAGCGGCCGCAGGCCTTGCGCGCCTCGGGATAATTGTCGGCGAGCAGGTGTTGCGGGACGAGCGAGGCGAGGCAGCCGGTGAAGCCGATGAGGCCCTTCGCGTGCTGGGCGAGCTTCTCGAGGTCGGTGCGCGGCTTGTAGTAGAAGCCCTTGAGGTGCGCGTCGGAGACGAGCTTGAGCAGGTTTTGGTAGCCGGTGAGGTCGCGCGCGAGCAGGCCGAGGTGGTAGATGGACTTGCCCTCGTCGGAACGGCCGGTGCGCTCGAGGCGCGAGCCGGCGGCGAGGTAGAGCTCGCAGCCGAGGAGCGGCTTGATGCCCCTGGATTTTGCCTGGTTGTAGAACTCGATCGCGCCATAGAGATTTCCGTGGTCGGTGAGGGCGAGGGCCTTCATGCCGAGCGCGGTGGCGCGGTCCATCAGGCGGTCGATCCGGCACGCGCCGTCCAGCAGGGAGTAGTCGCTATGGACGTGCAGGTGGACGAAATTGGAGTCGGAAGCCGCCAAGGTTCGTTTATGGGAATCAGCGGGTTAGGGGCGCGCAAGGATTAATCGGGCGAAGCCTGATGGGGCCACTGATCCGCCTACGCCCCCAAGGGCTGCGGCGGGCTGCGGGGCGGGGAAACCGCCCCTTGAAAATTGCTGTTGACGGTGGGTTGGCGGGCTGGCTCTTTGCTACCTTTTCCAAAGACAACTCCCTCCCTTTCACCATGCCCATCGAGATCAAAATGCGTAAGAATGAGCCGATCGACCGTGCGCTGCGCCGCATGAAGAAGAAGCTCGAGCGCGAGAACATCATCAAGGATGTCCGCATGAAGCGCTACAACGAGAAGCCCTGCGAGCGCCGCCGCCGCAAGGAGAAGGTCATGGCCTTCACCGCCATGCTGCGCCGCCGTTACGCGGAGTAAGGCTTACCGTTTCGTTCCCTTTTACCGGCCGCGCGTCCCCACGGATGCCGGCCGGTTTTGTTTTTGGGCGGCTCCTTTTGTTTGTCATCCTGAGCCGTGCGAAGGATGACGGATTTCGTGGGTCTTGATTCTAGCGGAGTCACCTGTCCTAGTAAAAATACCCGAATCCGAAATGAAGCCGACCGTCGCCCTCTCCAGTTGCTGGCTTTCGCAGCGCCACCAGGACGGCTACGCCATGCTGCAGGAGATGGCCGGGCTTGGGTTTGAATACGCCGAGCTCAGCCACGGCATCAGGATCACGCTCGTGCCGGGCATCCTCAAAGCGGTGGAGGAGGGCGTCATCAAGATCGCCTCCTGCCACAACTTCTGCCCGCTGCCGACCGGCGTGAACCATGCGGCGCCGAACCTCTACATGGGTTCGTCCCTCGACGCCCGCGAGCGCGACCAATGGTTGCGCCAGAGCAAGCGGACGATCGATTTCGCCGCGCAGGTTGGCGCGAAGAAGGTCGTGCTCCATCTCGGCTCCGTGGAATTCTTCTGGTTCAACCCGGCCCACAAACTCGACCATTACTTCGAGGCGCATCCGGGCGAAAACCTGGCCGAGGACCCGTCTTACCAGAAGCTGCTGGCCAAGGCGCTCGCCAGGCTGCGCAAGCGGATGCCGCCCTACTGGGAAAACACCAAGGCGGGCCTGGCGCAGCTGCTCGCCTACGCCGAACCGAAGGGCGTGCTGCTCGGCTTCGAGAACCGCGAGAAGTTCGACGAACTGCCGGTCGACGCCGACCACCCCGAATTGATCACGGCCCTCGCGAAGCCCGCCGCCTGCGGTTACTGGCACGACACCGGCCATGCGCAGATCAAGCACGACATGGGCCTGCTCGACCACCGCGGCCACCTCGAGCAGAACGCGCCTAACGCCATCGGCTTCCACCTGCACGATGTCAGTGCCGACGGCCACGACCACCAGCCGATCGGTGCGGGCAAGATCGATTTCGACATGGTGAGCAGCTTCTGGCGTCCGGAGCACACCCTCGTGCTCGAGTTCAGCCCGCGCCTCACGACCGAGCAGGTGCTGGCGTCGAAGCAGCGCGTGGCCGAGCTCTTGGCGAAGCGGTTTGGCTCCTAGGCCGCCGCGGCACGCGGCCGGGAAGCACGCGAATCAACCGCACCGCGGCCGGTGCGGGCTGTCCTATGAGGCACCTTCCCATGAGCCCACCGACACCACGCCTTTACCAGATCCGCCGTTTCCGCCTCCGTTACATCGGGCAGTATTTCCTGCGCGGGGTGCTCGTCATCGCCCCGATCGCGCTCACTGCGGCCCTGCTGGTGTGGCTGTTCCGGAAGGTGGACGGCCTCGTGAATCCCCAGGCGAACCTGCCGGGGCTGGGCCTCGCCCTGATGCTCCTGTCGGTGATCGTGATCGGTTGGATCAGCTCGTTTTTCATCGTGCGGCGGGTCTTTGGCATCTTTGGCTACGGCATGGAGCGCATGCCCGGCGTCAGCTTCATCTACACGTCGCTGCGCGACTTCTTCGAGGCCTTCGTCGGCAACAAAAAACGCTTCACCCAGTCGGTGCTGGTCAATGTCTTCGCCGAGGAAGTGTGGCTCATCGGGTTCCTGACGGACGAGGAACTGGCGAGTTTCGGCCTGGGGGCGGCCTACGTCTCGGTGTACGTGCCCCAGGCCTACAACGTCGCCGGCCAGCTTTACCTCGTGAAACGCGACCGGGTGAAGCCCATCGAGCATCTCGCCCCGCAGGAAGCCATGCGTTACGCCGTGTCCGGCGGCGCCGTGGAAGTGACGGAGAAGGACTGAGTTCAGGCGAGCAGCTCGCCGATCCACCGCCGGTGCGGGCCGGAGAGCGTGACGCGATCGAGCCGGGCGAGCGGCACCCATTCGAGCGCGGCGTTGGCGGCGACTTTTTTCCGCAGGGCGGGCGTCAGCTCGAGGGCATGGATGGCTTCCGTGATCTGGAAGCGTGTGATGGTGCGGCGCTTCGTGGCGAGGAGCGTCAATTCGGGTTTGTCATTGCGAGCCCGGCCCGGCCGGGCGTGGCGATCCAGATGGATTGCTTCGTCGCCTTTTTGGGCTCCTCGCAATGACTGGATGTTAATTCCGAGATCCCCGGCTTCGGGCAGTTCGTGCAGGCCGGCGAGGCGCTTCGCCTGGGCGTGTCCGCGGCGCAGGAGGAGCCGGCCGCGATCCATCACAAAGGCCCGGATTACGGCCACCTGCTCGATCCGCTTGGGCTGGAAGCGTGGGATGGATTCCTGGTTGCCGGCGCGGCGCGCGGCGCAGAATCCCGCGACGGGGCACGCGGCGCAAAGCGGCTTTTGGCGGAAGCAAACGGTGGCGCCGAGTTCCATCATCGCCTGGTTGTGCGTGCCGGGATCGCTGCCGGCGATGAGCTGGCCGGCGAGGGGCGTGAAGAATTTCACCGCCGCGGTGCCGTCGCGAAACCGGCGCGTCTCGTTGGTCAGCCGGGCGAGGATGCGCACGACGTTGCCGTCGACGACGGCGGCGGGTTCGGCAAACGCGATGCTCGTGATCGCGGCCGCGGTGTAGGGCCCGATGCCGGGTAGTTCGCGCCATTCGGCGGGGGTGCGCGGCGGCACGGCCGCCGCGACGCAGGCTTGGGCGAGCCGGTGCAGGTTGCGGGCGCGGGAGTAGTAGCCGAGTCCTTCCCAGAGTTTCAGCACGCGGGCCTCGGACGCGACGGCCAGCGCGGCAAAGTCGGGCAGTTCGCGCAGCCAGCGGTCGAAATAGGGCAGGACCGTGGCGACCTGCGTCTGTTGCAGCATGAACTCGGACACGACCGTCTTGTAGAGCGAGGGCGCGTCGCGCCACGGCAGCTTCCGGTGGTGGACCCGGTACCACGCGTGCAGGGCCCGTTGGAAGGGTTCGCGTGATTGGAAGAGGCCGGCCACGGCAGAGATTGGCCGCAAAAAGGCGCAGGAGGCGCAAGAAAACAACCCGCCCGGCCGGCAGATTTTCCCTTTTGCGTTTTTTGCGCTTCTTTGCGGCTAATCCCCCATGCCCAAACGGTCCGACGACGCCGGGGAGGAGAAGCCCAAGGCGATCACTACCTACACGATCAAGCTCGACGACGCCCAGATGGAAAAGCTGCGCGCGGCGGTGGCGGCCAAGCACTGGGAACCGGCGGAGGTGCCGTACGCGCGCTTCGCGTTCAAGGGGCCCAAGGTCAACGTCACGGCCTACACGAGCGGCAAGGTGGTCGTCGCGGGCAAGGATACGGAGGACTTCGTGCAGAACGTCATCGAGGCGGAGGTCACCGGCACGCCGAAGCTCGGCTACGATGACGTCCACCACCCCGACTGGTTCGAGCCGCACGCGGGCCTGGACGAGAGCGGCAAGGGCGACCTGTTCGGACCGGTCGTCGCGGCGACGGTCATCGCCGAGAGGCCGGCGATCGAGGCGTGGCGCGCCGCCGGCGTGCGCGACAGCAAGAGCATCGAGGATTCGCAGATCCTGAAGCTGGACGAGCTCATCCAGCACACGCCCGGGGTGGTGGTGGAGGTCCGTTTCATGGAGATGGCGGAGTACAACCGCGTGATGGCCCGGCCCTACGCCAGCCTCAACCGCCTGCTCGCGCAGCACCACGCCGATGCGCTGGCCGCGGCGCTGCAGAAGAAATGGGTCGCGCGCGGCCTGCTGGACCAGTTTTCCAAGGAACCGCTCGTGCAGCGCGAGCTGAAGAAGCTCGGGCTCGAGCGCTTCAAGCTGGAGATGCGCACGAAGGCCGAGGAGGACCCGGTCGTCGCCGCCGCCTCGGTGGTGGCGCGCGCGGAATTTGTCCGGCAGATGCGTTATCTCTCGCGCGAATTCGGCGACAAGCTCCTGTTCGGCGCCGGCGCGCCGGCCAAGGCGCAGGCGGCGCAGCTGGTGGAGAAGTTCGGCGCGCGGTCGCTCGGCCGGTTCGCCAAGCTGCATTTCCGCACCTGCTACGAGGTGGTGTCCGCCGCGGGCAAGCTCGACGAGCTGCCGCTGCCCGTGCCGAAGGAAAAGACCGAGTGGAAGCGCTGAGGGTGGTCGCCGATTTCCACATCGGCGACGATCGGCGTCCGTGTGGAAACCGACGCCAACCCAGGGTTTGATCAAGTCAGCTTCGGCAGCGGTTCCGCGGCGAGCCGGCGCATGTAGGCCTGGAATTCCTCGTCCTCGCCGTCGAGCAGGGTGGGCAGCGCCTCGCGGAATTCCGCCCGGCGCACCCATTCGCGCATGTAGTCCTCCCACGACTGCCAGAGGCGCCGCGTCTGCTTGTCCATGTGGTCCTCGTAGACGAGCAGGTAGGCGCGTTCGAACAGCGAGATGAGGATGCCAAAGATCGCGAGGCGCCGCTCCTTCTGCTCCTCGGTGAAATCGACGCGGCTGCTCTCGCGGCGCAGCAGGTGCAGGTCGGAGTTGTCGAGCACGAGCTTGAGGAACTCGCGGTATTCGTCGGAAAGACGCTGGAAAATCTCCTCGTCCTCGTTCTGGCGCTCCTTCCGCTGTTCCCAGACGAACGTGAGGATCGCGAGCGGGAGGCCCACGACGGTCACGATGTAACTGGCGAATTCCCACCTTTCGAGGAGCGTCATGCGCCCACTAAACGCGGAAATCGCCCGAAAACCAGCCGGCTTCCGTGACAAACCGGTGGCGGCGCGCCCGGGCTTGCCTGCCGGCGGCCGGGCCCTAGAACGAGCCCAATGCCCAAACGCCGACAGCTCCGCAGTTTCGACCTGAAACAGCTGGGCGAGTTCGTGTCCCTGATCGGCGTGGACGAGGCGGGCCGCGGGGCGCTGGCCGGCCCGGTCGTGGCCGGGGCGGTCCTCGTTTCCCGGGAATTCCTCGAAGGCCGCTGGGCCGTGGGCAAGTCGGGCCGCGTGAACGACTCCAAGCAGCTGACCGCGGCGGAGCGCGAGGAACTTTGGGCGGAGTTCGAGGAACTGGCGGGGCAGGGCCACATCCACGCCAACTACGGCGTCGCCAGCGTCGCCGAGATCGAATCCGCCAACATCCTCGGCGCCACCAAGCTCGCCATGCGCCGGGCGCTGGGCGGCATTTATCCGCCCACGGCATTTGAGTTCAAGGAGGAGCCCGACCTTTTCGCCAGCGAGCTCGAGAAGGCGGCGTTCCAGCCGACGGTTTCGTGCCGCATCCTGATCGACGGCCTGCCGCTGCGCAGTTTCCCGTACCCGCACCAGGGCATTGTCAGCGGCGACGCCCGCTCGCTGTGCATCGCAATGGCTTCGATCGTGGCCAAGGTGACGCGCGACCGGCTGATGGACGACCTGGAAAAGCAGCACCCCGGCTACGGCTTCGGCCAGCACAAGGGCTACGGCACGGAGGAGCACCGCGAGGCGATCCTCAAGCGCGGGCGCTGTGCGGTGCACCGCGACAGTTTCCTCCGCAAGCTCTTCGCCCAACCCCGCGACCTCGAGGGCCAGATGACGCTGTTTGGATGATGAAGGCCCGCCTTTCCAAGTTTCTGTCATCGCGAGGCCGGCTTTTGCCGGGCGTGGCCGCCGAGGCTCGCGCACTCGGCGCGATCCGGCGGGATTGCTTCGTCTCCCGCGATGCGGGATCCTCGCAATGACACCCTGACATGGCCGGCAAGAAACACAGTTCGCTCGACAAGGTGCTCGGCCGGCTCGACCAGCTCGACGAGGCCAACCTGCACAACCTGGTCCAGCGCCTGGCCCACGAACGCGCCCTGCTCGAGGCCGTGTTCAACACGCTGCAGGAGGGCGTCCTCGTGATCGACGGGAAGGGCGTGATCGAATACGCCAACGAAGCGGCGGCCCGCCTCATCGGGTTGAAGCTGCCCGCGGCCGGCGAAACGCTCTGGCGCCTCGTGCCCGGCCTGCGGGGCTCGCTGGCGCCGGGCGACAAGATCGCCCAGGTGGTGACGCGGGAGTTCGAACTGACTTATCCCTCCCCGCGCGTGCTGCGGCTTTACATGGTGCCGTTCGAGGACCCGGCCGGCGGCGCCCACCGCGCCGCCATCATCCTGTCCGACGTCACGGCCGAAAAGAAATCCCCCGCCGACCTGATCGAGAACGAGAAGATCTCCTCCATCCTGCTGCTGGCGGCGGGCGTGGCCCACGAGCTGGGCAACCCGCTGAATTCGCTGACCATCCACCTCCAGCTCATCGAACGGAAGCTGATGAAGCTCCAGGCTTCCAAGGAGACCCGTTCGCTCGAGGATTCGATCAAAGTCTGCCGCGACGAGGTCACGCGGCTTGACGGCATCATCAAGAACTTCCTCGAGGCGATCCGGCCGCGTCCGCCCGACCTGGCCGAGATTTACCTGCCGGAGTTGATTGGCGAAGTGTTGAGCTTCCAGGCCAGGGAACTCGAGGACCGCGGCATCAAGGTGGAGGGCGAGCTGCCGGCGGGCACGCCGGTGATCATGGGCGACCGCGACCAGCTGAAGCAGGTTTTCTTCAACCTCATCAAGAACGCCATGGAGGCGATGCCGCCCGGCGGGCGCCTCAGCCTCAAGGTGCGATCCGATGACGACTCGGTCTATGTGGCCATCGCTGACACCGGCAGCGGCATCAAGGCGGAGGATCTCGCGCGGCTTTTCCAGCCCTACCACACCACCAAGGTCAGCGGTCACGGCCTCGGACTCATGATTGTGCAGCGCATCCTGCGCGATCACGGCGGGCACGTCGGCATCGAGAGCAAGGAAGGACTCGGCACCGTCGTGACCCTCCAGTTTCCCCAGAAACACCGCCGGGTGAAGATGCTCGCGGGCGGCTGAGGCTGGTAAAAATCCCCGGGAATAAGGCCCTGTCCGGAAGTCTCGTATGCAAGACATGCCCAGCGAGATATTCACGCAGTTGGTGGACGCGCATTACACGCCGCTCTTCCGCTTTGCCCTGAGCCTGACGAAGAACTCGTCGGACGCGGGCGACCTGACGCAGCAGACCTTCTTCATCTGGGCGAAGCAGGGCCACGCGTTGCGCGAGGAAGCGAAGGCCAAGTCCTGGCTCTTCACCACGCTGTACCGCGAATTCCTGCGCGGCCGCCGGCGCGCCGAGCGCGTGACCGCCCTTGAGGATCTCGGCCCGGTGGAAGCCGACCCGCCGGCGCCGGAAGTCGACGTGATCACGGGCATGGACGCGGGCCTCGTTGTCGAGGCACTGCAGGAGGTGGACGAGGTCTATCGGGTGCCGTTGACGCTTTTCTACATGCAGGACCTTTCGTACAAGGAAATCGCCGGGATGCTCGAAGCGCCGATCGGGACCGTGATGTCGCGCCTCTCGCGCGGGAAGGCGCAACTCCGCGCCGCGCTGGCCCGCAAGGAATCCGGCCGCGGCAAGGTCGTGCCGTTCCAACCTGCCAACACGAGGAAACTCCCATGAACAACACCGAGGCAAAATTCATCCTCCAAGGCTACCGCCCCAACGGGGCCGACGCCGGGGACGCGACCTTCTGCGCCGCGGTGGAACAGGCCAGGGCCGACCCGGCCCTGGGCGAGTGGTTCGCCCGCGAGCAGGCCTTTGACGCCGCCATCAGCGCCAAGCTCGGCGAGGTGGCGCCGCCGGCGGACCTGCGCGCCGCGATCCTGGCGGGCGGACGGGTGACGGCGGCGGACACGACGCAGCGCAGCTGGTGGAACCGTCCCGTGTGGATGGCCGCGGCCGCCAGCATCGCGGTGATTTTCGCCGCCGGCGTGGCCCTGTGGCCGCGCCAGGCCCTGGCCTTCGATGACTTTGTCTACGTGGATGCGGGCCTCGGCGCCACGCACGGCCACGGGGATCGCGGCGCGGACACGAATGCGCTGCAATGGGCGCTGAGCCAGCCCACCCTGAGGCTGGGCGACCCGATGCCGGCGGAATTTGCCCGTCTGGAGGCCGGCGGCTGCCGGACCATCGACTACCGCGGCCACGAGGTGCTGGAGGTCTGCTTCAACCGCAACGGCGCGTGGTTCCATTGCTACATCGCGCGCGTGGCGGATTTCCCGGAGCTCGCCCTGGGCGCAAAACCCGTGCTCGAGGACAAGGGCAGCGGCTGCCTGGCCATGTGGAGCGATTCGCGGAATGTCATCGTCGTGGTCAGCCGCGGCGGCCGGAAGAATCTCGAGGCGCTGCTGTGATATTAGCCTGTGCCCGCCCGGATTTGCGCCGTAGCCTGAGGGTGTGAAGAAAGCAGCCGCAGTGACCCCGGAGCATCTCCGGCTGGCGGAGGACGCCAGCCGCGCGAAAAACTGGAAACGCTGGGGGCCGTACCTCGCGGAGCGGCAGTGGGGCACCGTGCGCGAGGATTACTCGGCGGACGGCGATGTCTGGAAATATTTCCCGTTCGAGCACGCGGAAAGCCGCGCGTACCGCTGGGGTGAGGACGGCCTGCTGGGCGTCACCGACCGCGAGTGCCGGCTCTGCTTCGCGCTCGCGCTCTGGAACGGGCGGGACCCGCGGCTGAAGGAAAGGCTGTTCGGCCTGACCGGGCCGGAGGGCAACCACGGCGAGGACGTGAAGGAGGCGTATTTCTACACGGCCAGCACGCCGACCCACAGCCACATGCGGGCGGTCTACCATTACCCGCAGGCCGAGTTTCCCTACGCGCGGCTGCGCGAGGAAAACGCCCGGCGCGGCCGTGACGTCCCGGAGTTCGAGCTCGAGGACACGGGAATTTTTGCGGACAACCGCTACTTCGAGGTCGCCGTCGAGTACGCCAAGGCCGGGCCCAACGACCTGCTGATCGAGATCACGGCCAGAAACTGCGGTCCGGAGCCGGCCGCGCTGCACCTCCTGCCGACGCTGTGGTTCCGCAACACCTGGTCGTGGGGCTGCCGCCACGAGGGCTGCGAGGTGAAGCCGCGCCTGCAGGAGATGGCGACGGGCCGCGTGGTGGCGCGCCACAGTTCGCTCGAGCCGTTCGTCTGGGAGATCGACGCCGCCGGGGCGGGTGACACGCGGATCCTCTTCACGGAGAACGAATCCAACCTGCAGCGGCTGTTCGGCGCGCAAAATCCCACGCCGTACACCAAGGACGCGTTCCATGAGCACGTGGTGCGCGGACGCGCCGACGCCACCAATCCCCAACGGGTCGGCACGAAGGCGGCGGCGCACCGCGTGCTGCAGCTCAAGCCCGGACAGAGCCAGGTCATGCGCCTCCGGCTGTATGCGCAGGCGGAGGCGCCGAAGGAGACGTTCGGCCCGGCCTTTGCCGGCACGATGAAAAAGCGCCGCGCCGAGGCGGAGGGGTTCTACGCCGCCGTGCTGCCCCGCGGCGTGGGCGCCGAGGAGCGCAACGTCGCCCGCCAGGCCTTCGCGGGCCTGCTCTGGTCGAAGCAATTTTATCATTTCATCGTCGCGGACTGGCTCGACGGGGACCCGGCGCAGCCGCCCCCGCCGCCGGAGCGCAAGGGCGGGCGCAACAGCGACTGGCCGCACCTCTTCAACCGCGACGTCATCTCGATGCCGGACAAGTGGGAATACCCATGGTTCGCGGCATGGGACCTCGCGTTCCACATGATCCCGTTCGCACGCGTCGACCCGCAGTTCGCGAAGGACCAGCTGAACCTGTTCCTGCGGGAATGGTACATGCACCCCAACGGCCAGATCCCGGCCTACGAATGGAACTTCTCCGACGTGAACCCGCCGGTCCACGCCTGGGCCTGCTGGCGCGTGTACAAGATGACCGGCGCCCGCGGCCACCGCGACCGGCTGTTCCTCGCGCGGGTGTTCCAGAAGCTGCTGGTCAACTTCACGTGGTGGGTGAACCGGAAGGATCCGGGCGGTAAGCACATTTTCGCCGGCGGCTTCCTCGGGCTGGACAACATCGGCATGTTCGACCGCTCGAAGCCGCTGCCGAACGGCGGGCAACTGGAGCAGGCGGACGGCACGGCGTGGATGGCGTTTTATTGCAGCACCATGCTGGCGATGGCGCTGGAACTCGCGGAGGAGGACGCGGCGTACGAGGACATCGCCTCGAAATTCTTCGA
>CAYZSN010000312.1:0-5676 GCA_964481095.1 uncultured Oleiharenicola sp.
GGTAGCTTTGCTTACACGGCCTTGTCGCCGTGCTCGTCCGTGCGGATGCGGATGACGTCATCCACGGGCGAGATAAACACCTTGCCATCACCGATTTTGCCGGTCTTCGCGCTGTTCACGATCGCGGCGACGACCTTCTCCTTGATCTCATCGGCAACGACGACCTCGAGTTTGATCTTCGGCAGGAAATCCACGGTGTATTCGCTGCCGCGATAGACCTCCGGGTGGCCCTTCTGGCGGCCGAAGCCCTTGACCTCGGAGACGGTCATGCCCTCGACGCCCACCTGGGTGAGGGCCTCTTTGACGGCCTCGAGTTTGAACGGCTTGATGATCGCGGTGATAAGTTTCATGGGGGTGGTAAATGGATTGGGGGTAGCGAACGACAATCGCTCCACAGGGGCAAGCCAGTTGTAGGCGGAACCGCCCGTCCCCGCTGCGCATCCGTTACGGCATGCACCGCCGGACGGGCGCGGGTCCCGCCCCGCCTCACTGCTGCGGGATGACGGTCTGGATGTGCAGCTCCTTGAGCTGCTTGGCCGTGACCGGCGTGGGGCTCTGGGCCATGAGGTCCTGCGCCTTCTGCGTCTTGGGGAACGCGATGACGTCGCGGATGCTCGTGGTGCCGCAGAGCAGCGCGCACATGCGGTCGAGGCCGAAGGCGATGCCGCCGTGCGGGGGCGCGCCGTACTTGAAGGCCCGGAGCATGTAGCCGAAGCGGCTCTCGACCAGGTCGGCCGGGATCTTGAGCACGTCCTTGAACACCTTCTCCTGCAGCGCGGGCTGGTGGATGCGGATCGAACCGCCGCCGAGTTCCATGCCGTTCAGGACGACGTCGTAATGCTGGCCGCGCACGGCCTTCGGGTCGGTGTCGAGCAGCGCGGCGTCCTCCGCCACCGGCGCGGTGAACGGGTGATGCGTGGCCGCGTAGCCGCCGCGCTCCTCGTCGTAGGACATGAGCGGGAAATCGACGACCCACAGGAAATTCCACTGGTCGGGACGGAGCGTGAGCTTGCCGCGCTTCACCAGCAGCTGCGCGGCCTCGAGGCGGGTGCGGCCGAGGATGGCGCAGGCGCGCTCCCACGGGGCGGCGGCGAAGAAGATGATGTCGCCGTTCTCGATGTTGAGGCGCTTGGCCAGCTCGGCCTTCTCGGCGTCGGAAAAGAACTTCACGATCGGCGACTTCCACTCGCCGCCCTCGACCTTGATGAAGGCGAGGCCCTTCGCGCCGAGCGACTTTGCGATCTCCTCCAGCGCGGTGATCTCGCCCTGCGTGACGTCGGCGAGGCCCTTCGCGTTGAAGGCCTTCACCGAGCCGTGCGCGGCGATGGTGGACTGGAAGACCTTGAAGCCGGACACCTTGAACGTGTCACTGAAGTCCACGATCTCCATCGCGAAGCGCGTGTCGGGCTTGTCGACACCGTAGCGGTTCATGGCGTCCTTGTAGGCGAGGCGCGGGAACGGCGTGGGCAGGTCGTGGTTGAGCACGTCCTTCCACACCTTCTTCAGCATGCCCTCGAAGAGCGCGTAGATGCCCTCGCGGTCGATGAACGACACCTCGACGTCGATCTGGGTGAACTCCATCTGGCGGTCGGCGCGGAGGTCCTCGTCGCGGAAGCAGCGGGCGATCTGGAAATACTTCTCCACGCCGGCGACCATGAGGATCTGCTTGAACTGCTGCGGCGACTGCGAGAGCGCGTAGAACTGGCCCGGGTGGATGCGCGACGGCACGAGGTATTCGCGCGCGCCTTCCGGCGTGCTCTTGAACAGCGCGGGGGTCTCGACCTCGTAGAAGCCCTGGGAGTCGAAATAGTCGCGGACGGACTTCGTCGCGCGGTGGCGCACGGCGAGGTTCCGGCGCATCTTCGGCCGGCGCAGGTCCAGGTAGCGGTAGGTCAGGCGCAGGTCCTCGTTGACCTTGTCGCCGCCGGCGTCGGTCAGCGGGAACGGCGGCGTCTCGGAAACGTTGTGGACGACCAGCTCGGTGGCCTCGACCTCGATCTCACCGGTCGGGATGTTCCTGTTCACCATGGCGTCCGGGCGCGGCTCGACCTTGCCCGTGATGCCGATCACGGACTCGGCCTTCAGCGCGGCGGCCTCGGCGCGCAGCACGGAGTCGAACTTCACCTGGGTCACGCCCTCGCGGTCGCGCAGGTCCACGAAGATGATGCCGCCGTGGTCGCGGACGGAGTCGACCCAACCGGCGAGCGAGATCGTCGCTCCGAGGTGGGACTTGGTGAGCTGGGCGCAATGGTGGGTGCGTTTCATGGACACGGAGGGTCGAACCAAGCCACTCCCCCGCCCCCGGGGCAATCAGATTTTGAGTCACAGGGAAACCACCGGATTCGGCCGCCTGATAGCGCGTTCGGGGCAAAATCTTGTTGGCAACCGTTCCGGCGCCGGGATGTATCTAGCCCATGCCGCAAGCGCGTTCATTCGGAACCTGGCTGCTTTTCTGGCTCGTGCTGGCCGCGGCCTACTGGCTCACCGGCCGCCTGTGCATCGCGGCCTCCGCCATGGTCGCGAACGTTTCCTGGATGCTGTTCATCCCCTCCGGGCTTTCGCTGACCGCCGCCCTCCTGTGGGGCGCGCGGGTCTGGCCGGCGGTTTTCCTTGGCGAACTGGCCATCGGCCTGACCAGTCGCGAGCCGGCCGTCACGAGCCTCGTCATGGCAACCGGCAACGGGCTGGAGTGCGCGCTCGCCGGCTGGTGGTTCCACGACCGGCCGGGCCGCCGCCTCGCATTCGACAGCGTGCGCGATGTCGTGGGCCTGCTGCTGGGCGAACTGCTCGTGCTCGAGCCGCTCAGCACCGCGATGGGCATGCTGGGGCTGCACATCGCCGGCCACCTGCCGCCGGAAAGAATCGGGGCCACGGCCGCGGCCTGGTTCGCGGCCAATGCGTTCGCCAAGTTCCTCATGGCCCCGGCCGTGCTCGTGTGGCTCCGGTGGTCGCGCCCGGCGCTGCGCCAGCGCTACGGGGAGCTCGTGCTGCTGGCCTGCCTTACCGTGCTCACCGGCGCGTTCGCCGCCGGCCGCTGGGCGGTGCACGACCTGCCGCTGCCGGTGACGCTCATCTTCGTGCTGCCCCTGCTCGTCTGGGCCGCGGTGCGGTTCGAGCCCTCGGTCGGCGTCACGGTCGGCAGCCTCGTCGGCCTCTTCGCCTTCGATGCGGTGCTCAACGGCGCGGGCCCGTTCCGCGCCGACAACGGCGGCGACACCATCTTCTACCTGAACGTCTTCATGGGCGTCTGCATCGGCACCGCCGTCTTTCTCACGGCCGCCATGAGCCAGCAGCGCAAATTCGAGCGGGAACAGGCCCGGCTCATCGAGGAGCTGCGCCAGACCGCCGAGCACGTCCGCCGCCTCCAGGAGTTCGTCACGTTCTGCGCCTGGACCGGGCGCGTGCGCTGGCAGGACCGCTGGGTGTCGGTCGAGCAGTTCCTCAACGAGCGCTTCGGCCTCAACGTCAGCCACGGCATCTCCGAGGAGGCCATCGCGATGCTGCAGAAAAGCCTGCCGCGCCCGGACGCACCGCCGGAAAACGACGGCGCCGGCGCTCCGCCGCCACCGTAGCGGACTATTTCGCGAGCAGGCTCTCGCCGGTCATCTCGGCCGGCTTGGGCAGGCCCATCAGGTCGAGGACGGTCGGGGCGATGTCCGCGAGGCGGCCGCCCGGGCGCATCTTTGTTTGCGGCGTGAGGCCCTCGCCCACGGCGAAGACCTCGACGAGGTTCAGCGTGTGCGCCGTGTGCGGCGCCTTCGTGACGGGATCCCACATCTGCTCGGCATTGCCGTGGTCGGCGAGGATGACGGCCTTGCCGTGCTGCTGCGCCAGCGCGGCCAGCAGTTCGCCGACGCCGGCATCGGTCGCCTCGACCGCCTTGATCGCCGCCGGCAGCGAGCCGGTGTGGCCGACCATGTCGGGATTGGCGTAGTTGACCACGATGAGGCCGTACTTGCCGGAGAGGATCGCCTGTTTCGCCAGCTTCGTCACCTCGGCGGCCGACATCTCGGGCTGCAGGTCGTAGGTCGGCACCTTCGGGCTCGCCGGGCACGCGCGGTCCTCGCCCGGGAACGGCTCGCTGCGGTAATTGTTGAAGAAAAAGGTCACGTGCGGGTTCTTCTCCGTCTCGGCGCAGCGGAACTGCGCGATGCCCGCCTTGCTCACGACCTCGCCGAGGATGTTCTTCAGCGGCGCGGGCTTGCCCGAGATCACATGGACCGGCAGGCCGGCCTCGTACTCGGTCATCGTCGCGTAGTAGAGGTCGAGCTTCGGGCCGCGGTCGAATTCCTTGAAGCCGTCGAGCACGAAGGCCTTGGTGATTTCGCGCGGCCGGTCGCCGCGGTAATTGTAGAAGAGCACGGCGTCGCCGTTGCCGAACGTCGCGAGCGGCTTGCCGTCCGCGCCGACGATCCAGGTCGCCGGCACGAATTCGTCGCCCTTCTGCGTTTCGCTCAGCGGGTGGTCGTAGTAATTCTGGATCGCGGCGGCGGCGTTGGGCGCGGTGGCGACCGACTTCTTGCCGGTGAGCATGTCGTAGGCCTTCTGCACGCGCTCCCAGCGGTTGTCGCGGTCCATGGCCCAGAACCGTCCGCACACGCTCGCGACCGTGCCGACGCCGATCTCGCGGCACTTCGCCTCGACCTGCTGGATGTAGCCGAGCCCGCTTTGCGGCGGCGTGTCGCGCCCGTCGGTGAAGCCGTGGATGAACACCTGCGCCTTCGTCAGGCCGTCGTCCTTTGCCTGGCGCAGGATGCCGTAGAGGTGCTCCAGCATGCCGTGGACGCCGCCGTCGGACACGATGCCCATCAGGTGCAGCTTCGCCTGCGGGTTGGCCTTCAGCCGCGCGACGATCGCCTGCCAGACCGGGTTCTTCGCCAGCTGTTTTTCGGAAAACAACTTGTTCAGCCGCACCAGCTCCTGGTCGACGATGCGGCCGGCGCCGATGTTCTCGTGGCCGACCTCGGAGTTGCCCATCTGGCCGTCGGGCAGGCCGACATCCAGGCCCGAGGCCTTCACCAGCGTGACCGGATAATTCGCGTGCAGCGCGTCGTCCGCCGGGGTGTGGCCGAGTTCGACCGCATTGTAGGCGTGCTGCTCGGGATGGGGATTTTTGCCCCAGCCATCACGGATGACGAGGAGGACGGGAGGACGGGATGAAGCCATGGGAAATTGTGCCGATTGAGGGAACAGTGAACCCATGCGACCGGTACTAATCCAGTGAAAACCACGCCCTGACCGGCATCATTCCTGCAGAAACGATTTCGCATGACCCTCCTGATCCGCGACCAGCTGACCTGCCCGCCCACGTGGTTCGCCTCCTACCGGGACCTCACGTTGTACTGCGCCATTTTCCTCGGGCTGGACATCGTGATCGAGTCCGAGGATCCCGACCCCTGCTACCGCTGGATCAAGCCGCGCGGCGGCATGGATTTCATCGCGGACATCGTGCGGCCCGGCAGCGAACGCGGCGTGCACCTGGACATCGCCCGGCAGTTCCCGCGGACGATCCTCACCGACCGCATCGCGCCGGAAAACGTCCACCGCCTGATCGCCTCGATCCGGTCGTGCGCCGCCTGACCTCACGTTTGCATACGGAAAGATTACGAAATCACCCGAGCCTTTAAGCGCGGAGTCCGCGAAGCTCGCGGAGGTGGCAGACCCTCGTCAATCAAG
>CAYZSN010000313.1:0-8959 GCA_964481095.1 uncultured Oleiharenicola sp.
ATGGGCTACGGCACCGGCGCGATCATGGCCGTGCCGGCGCACGACGAGCGCGACTGGGATTTTGCGCAGCAATACAAGCTGCCGACGCCGCGCGTCATCGCCGCGCCGGATGGCAATGAAAAGCTTCCTTACACCGGCGACGGCGTGCTGGTGAATTCGCCCGGCTACGACGGCCTCCCCTGGGCCGAGGCGAAAAGGAAGATCATCGCCGACCTCGCCGCCCAGGGCATCGGCACGGGCACCGTCAACTACAAGCTTCGCGACTGGCTGTTTTCGCGCCAGCGCTATTGGGGCGAGCCGTTCCCGATCGTGTGGGTCAGCGAGCCCGACTACGCGAAGGCCGCCGCGACGCGCAAGGACCTGCCCGCGTCGCCCGTGACCTTCGTGGAGAACGGCGTGAAACAGTTCGCGCTGCCGCTGCCCGACGCCGCGCTGCCGCTCACGCTGCCGCCGGTCGAATCATACCTGCCGAGCGGGACGGGCGAGAGCCCGCTGGCGAACGTCACCGAGTGGCTCGAGATCTGGTTCAACCTGCAGACCGGCGAGTCCGTCCCCGCCACGGCCGCCCGGCCGGCCGGCGACACGTGGATCCGCGCACGCCGCGAAACCAACACCATGCCGCAGTGGGCCGGCTCGTGCTGGTATTATCTCCGTTACCTCGACCCGCGCAACGCCACGGCGCTCGCAAGCCCGGAGGCCCTGCGCTACTGGCGGGGACCCGACCTGTACGTCGGCGGCGCCGAGCACTCGGTGCTCCACCTGCTCTACGCGCGCTTCTGACACAAGGTGTTGTTCGACCTCGGCGTCGTGCCGGAGCCCGAGCCGTTCAGGAAGCTCTTTCACCAGGGCATCATCCTCGGCGAGGACGGGCAGAAGATGTCCAAGAGCCGCGGCAACGTCGTCAACCCCGACGACATCATCCGCGACTACGGCACCGATTCGCTGCGCCTGTACCTGATGTTCCTCGGGCCGCTCGACGCCATGAAGCCCTGGAACACGAAGAACATCGAGGGCGTGCATCGTTTCCTGAAGCGCGTCTGGCGCGAGTGCCTCGACGAGAACGGCGCGCCCAATGCGCGCATCGCCGCGACGGGCGCGCTCAGCGCCGAAGCGGAGAAGCTGCGCCATGAGACGATCAGGAAGGTCGGCGAGGATTTCGACGCGCTCCATTTCAACACCGCGATCTCGCAGCTGATGATCTTCGTCAACGCGCTGCAGAAGGAGCCGGTGCTCCCGCGCGACGTGCTGCAGGATTTCCTTCGCCTGCTCGCGCCGCTCGCCCCGCACATCGCGGAGGAACTCTGGGCGCGCATCGGCGCCGGAGGCTCCGTCGCCGGCGCGGGCTGGCCGGCGTTCGACCCGGCGAAGCTCGTCGCCACCACCATCACGATCGTCATCCAGGTAAACGGCAAACACCGCGGCGAGATCGAGGTGCCGGCCACTGTCACCGAGGCCGAACTGAAAGTCCTCGCCCCCCAGAATCCCAAGGCGGCGGCTCATTTGGCCGGCAAGGAAATCAAGCGCGCGATTTACGTAAAAGGCCGATTGATAAACTTTCTGGTCTAATGACTTACGCAAAAACGCGTAAAGGTGCCGGAAATACGCTTGTCATGGGTGTAATACCCTAGCTATTCCTAGGGTTAACTAAACCAGCTGCATTGCCCTCCGTCCACTGCGCCCTTCAACTCCAGCACCGGCCATGAAAACAAATCTTACCCGCCTGCTTTTCGTCTGCGCCCTCGCCCTCCTCGTCGCGGCCCCGACTTCCTTCGCCCAGCGCCAGCTCGGCAAAAAGAAAGGCCCCGTCGGCAAGCTCTATGTCGCCGAGGCCGTGGGCGACAGCCAGATCCAAAGCGGCGAAAAAATCTACACCGCCCGCCAGGCCACGGCGTTCGACGCGCCCGGCACCGTGATCGAGACCAAGGCCAACTCCCACAACGCGATCGTCTACTCCAACGGCACGGGCATGTTCGTCGATGAGAACACCCGCGTCGAGATCGGCCGCTTTGTCCAGGAGCCCTTCCGGTCCGACCGCGACGCGACGCTCGACCAACCGTATGAACCCTCCGTCTCGCAGAGCAACGTGTACGTCCCGCACGGCGCCATCGGCATCTGCACGAACCGCCTCGTGTCGGGCAGTTCGATGCTCTACTCCACCCCGCACGCGGCCATCAACATCCGCGGTGGCAAAATGGCCATCGAATCCCTTCCCAACGAGACCTACGTCGACCTGCTTGAAGGCGACCTGACGGTCCGCAGCAACGGACGGGACGTCGGCGGCCAGCTGCTCCGTCCCGGCGAGCGCGCCATCATCCAGCCACCGCCCGGGCCGGGCCTGGAGCCGATCATCACGATCCAACCGATCCCGCGCGAGGCGCTGAAGATCGACGACGAGCGCGTCGAGATGGCGTGCAACGCCAAGAAGACGGTGACCTTTGAGGCCATCGACCGCCAGACGCCCGAGAACCCCGGCGAGTCCGCCGGCGCGGCACCGGGCGACGAGGCCGCCGGGGCGGCCCCCGACCAGGAGATCGTCGCGAAGCCCACGGTGCCGGCCAACCCGCCCACCAACGTCGTGGTGAGCCCCGACCGCCTGCCGGGCACCTGATCCGCCATGGCCCAACCCTCCCGTTTTCCCCGACTTGCCGCCGGCGCCTGCCTGCTTGCCCTGCTGACCGCGGTCCCGTCCGCCCCGGCCCTGCTCAACATCGACGGCACGCGCAACCAGCTGTTCGTCTTCGGGAGCGTCACCTTCGGCTATAACAGCAACATCTTCGCGGAATCGGACGGGCGGGGCGACTCGAACGTGAGCGCCCAGGTGGGCGCCGAGCTGAAGCGCCGCGCGGGCCTCATCGCCGTCAACTCCATCGCGAAGATCGATTTCGTCCGCTACAGCCAGTTTTCCGGCGAGAATACGATCAACCCGAACTTCTCGCTCACGCTGGACAAGGGCGAGGGCCGCACCACCGGCTCGTTCACGCTCCGGGCCTACCGCGAGTCGCGCTCGGACAGCGCGGTCAACCTGCGCACGCAATCGTGGAACTTCCCGCTCGATCTCAGCGTCAAGTATCCCATCAACGAGAAATTCTACCTGACCTCGGGCACGGGCTACCTGCGCCGCACTTACAGCGACCGTGACCTCGGCCTCGTGAACTACAGCGACTACAGCGAGGCGGTCGACCTCTATTACACCTACACCTCCAAGCTCGACCTGCTCGGCGGCTACCGCATCCGCGTCTCCCGCACCGACGGCGGCGGCCGTGCCACCGACCATTGGTTCAGCGTCGGCGCCACCGGCGGGCTGTTTTCCAAGCTCTCGGGCACCGTCCGTGTCGGCTACCAGCTCCGCGACGTCAGCGGCCCGAGCACGCCGAACGACCGCTTCTCCCACTTCAACGCGTCGGCCTCGGTCAACTGGCCGTTCACCCGCAAGCTGAACTTCAGCTTCCAGGTCAACCGCGACTTCAACACCATCGCAACGGGCGCCTCGGTCGACTCCACCACCCTCGCCGCCAACGCCCAGTACGCTTACAGCCGCAAGGTCGACTTCCACAGCAGCGCCTCGGTCGGCCGGAACCGGTTCCTTGACCCGGCCGCGGGCGACCGGCACGACACGTTCTTCAGCTGGGACGTGGGCGGCAATTACCACATGAACGAGCACTTCCAGCTCGGGGCCGCGTACACCTACTTCCACAACTGGTCCAGCCTGCGCCTTTCGGACTACCAAAGCCACGGCTTCTCCGTGGACATCTCCACCCGCTATTGATCCTGCCATGAAACGCACCCGCCTCCTGTCCCTCGCCGCCCTGCTCTGCCTCGCCGGCCTGGTCCCGGCCCGCGCCGCCGACACCAAGGCCCCGGCCAACGACAAGAAGAACTACGTGCACACCCTCGCCCTGGCCGACCGCGTGCGCGTCGTGGTCTACCAGGAGGAGGACCTCGCCAGTGTCACCCGCATCGACGCCCGCGGCAAAATCAACCTCCCGCTCATCGGGGAGATCACCATCGGCGGGCTGACCGTCGTCGAGGCGCAGACCGCGATCGAGAACGCGTACAAGGACGGCCGCTTCCTGCGCAACCCCCAGGTCACGGTCAGCGTCGAGGAATACGCCCCGCGCGAGGTTTCCATCCAGGGCCGCATCCGCAACCCGGGCCGCTACACGCTGCCCATCGAGTCCACCCTCACCGTCGTCGAGCTCGTGACGAAAGCCGGCGGCATCGACGACATCGGCAAGGGCTCGGCGGTGACGGTCACCCGCATCCTGCCCGACGGCACGAAGAAGGTCTTCACCGTCGACGTCGACAGCATCATCCGCGGCAAGCGGGACACCAAAATCGACGACACCACGCTCTTGCTTCAACCCGGGGACATCGTTTACGTGCCGGAACGCCTGATCTAGGCCCACTCCCCGCATGCCCCCGGAAAACCTGCCGTCCCACCCCCCCTCCCCGGGCGCAGGTGCGTCGTTGCATGGCAACGACAGCCAGGTGGTGGAGCGCCGTTCGCTGCGGGATTACTACATCATCCTCCGGGAACGGCTGTGGATCGCCCTGCCGGTCGCCCTGCTCGTGGCGCTTTCCATGGGCTACTACAAGGCGCAGGAGACGCCGATCTACACGGCCACGGCCACGATGCAGTTCGAGCGGCCCGAGCGCGTCGTCGTGAGCGAACAGGTGGTGGACACCGCCGTCCGCTCGGACATCGACCTCAACACCTACATCCAGATCCTGCGCAGCGGGCGCCTGCGCGCCATGGTCGCCCAGTCCCTCACGCCGGATGAAATCAAGATCCTGCAGCGGCCCTACCTCAAGGACCTCGCGCCCGGCACCAGCCCGCCGCCGGTCGGGGCCCTGCTGGGGAGCATGGAGCCGCTGTCGATCCGGAACAGCTTCCTGCTGAACATCACCGCCACCAACCGCGACCCGGAGGGCGCCGCCCTGCTGGCCAACCGCTACGTCGACCAGTTCATGCGCTACCTGTTCGAGAACGTCGGCGGGAAGAACGAAACCGCCGTCGAGTACCTCCGCACGCGCTCCGAGGAACTGCGGCGTGAATCCGAGGCCGCCGAACAGCGCCTGCAGGACTACCGCCGGAAGAACAACCTCGTTTCCCTCGACAACAGCATCAACATCATCAGCGAGCGCCTGCGGGCCATCAACACGAGCCTCACCTCCGCCCGCATGGCCCGCATCGACATCGAGACGGTGCTCGGCCAGATCGAGCGCATGCAGCAGCAGCACGGCAACCTGCTGGAGATCGGCTACATTTCCGCCTACGGCAACATCGCCACGCTCAAGACGCAGCTGGCCACCATGAACAACCAGCAGGCCGTGCTGAGCGAGCGCTACCTCGAGCGGCATCCCAAGATGGTGAACCTCGCCAATTCCATCGACGTCGTCACCGCCCAGATCCAGCACGACGTCGAGCAGTCGATCCTCGACCTGCGCACGCAGTACGAGAAGGTCAAGGAAACCGAGGCCTCCTACACCAAGGAGTACAAGGAGGCCGAGGCCGGCCAGCTGCGCCTCGGCGAGCTCTCCGTCGATTTCAAGAGCCTCGAGAACCAAGCCCAGGTCGCCAAGGCCAACTACATCCAGATCCTCGACCGCCTGAACCAGACCACGACCTCGAAGAACCTGGACAACATCCCGGTGAAGCCGCTCGACCGCGCCACGCCGCCGGGCAGCCCGTCGAGCCCGAACATCCAGAATATCATCAAGACCAGCATCGTCATCGGCCTGCTCGTCTTCGCCGGCGTCGCCGTTGGCCTCAGCTTCATCGACGACCGCGTGAAAAGCGCCTGGGACATCGAGGGCTTCATCGGCACGCAGCTCCTCGGCATCATCCCCGAGCTCGGCGACGTGCCGGACACCGAGAAGCACTCGCTGGTCAACAGCAACAAGACCTCGCCCGGCTCCGAGGCGTTCCTCAGCGTGTACAGCGCGGTCAAGATCCAGTCGAAGCTCGACTTCCCGAAGTCCATTCTCGTGACCAGCACCATCCCCGGCGAGGGCAAGACGATGATCAGCTGCAACCTCGCGGCGTCGTTCGCGCGCCACGGCAAGCGCGTGCTGATCATGGACTGCGACATGCGCCGCCCGATGCTGCACCGCCATTTCAAGCTCACCAACGAGGTCGGCCTGATCGCGTGGTTCGAGGCCGGCGCCCGGATCCCGTCCGACCCGTTCGCGGACGCCACCCTCGGCCTGGTCAAGGTCGAGGAGAACCTGTTCCTCCTGCGTTCCGGCGGCCGTTCGAAGAGCCCGACCGAGCTGCTCGAGAAGCCGGTCTTCGGCCAGTTCATCGAGGCCATGAAGCAGCACTTCGACCTGATCGTCGTCGACTCGCCGCCGATGGGGGCCGTCACCGACTCGCTGCTCATCTCCGAGCGCACCGACGAGATCATCTACGTGTGCCGCTTCAACCGCGCCTACCGGAAGCACATTCGCCTCTACATCAAACAGCTCCGGGAGGGCAAAAACGAGCTGCTCGGCATCGTCCTCAACGGCCTCTCGCCGCGCCGGATCGAGTACTACTCGAACTACCGGTATTACCGGTCGTATAAGAAGTACTACGGCTCGCAGTCGTGAGGTTCCATCCTCACGGCGCGAGGCTCGCAAAGCTAGGCGACGCCGGGGGCGTCGCAACGCTGGACATCCAGCGTTCAATTTCAGCCGCCGCGGTTCCGGCCTTGGATGTTGGAGGTTGAACGTTGAATGTTGAACGTTGAGTCTCGCCGCATGCCGTCCGCGTTCCTGCCCCCGGATTTCAACCCCGCCCGTCCCGTGGCCCTCATCGCCGGGCGCGGCAGCTACCCGGTGATCACCACCGCCGCCATCCGCGCCGCCGGCGTGCCGGTGCGCCTCATCGCGATGGACGACGAGACGAGCCCGGAACTCATCGCCAGCTTTCCGGAGAGCGAGCGCGTGCTGCTCAACGTCGGCCAGATCGGCAAGATGCTCGCCGCGCTCCAGGACTTCGGCGCGGGGTACGCGCTGATGGCCGGCCAGGTGAAGCCGAAGAAGCTCTTCCACGGCCTCACGCCGGACTTCAAGGCCGCCGCGATCCTCTTCTCCCTCAAGCGCCGCAACGCCGAGACGATCTTCGGCGCCATCGCGGAGGAGATCGGGAAGCTCGGCGTGACGCTCCTGGACGCCCGCGCGTTCATCGACCACGAGATGGCCGCCGCCGGCAACATGTCGGGCGTGAAGCTCCCGACCGACCCGGAGTACCTCGAACACGGCATCCACATCGCCCGCGAAATGGCCCGGCTCGATGTCGGCCAGGGCTGCGTCGTGCGCAAGGGCACCGTGCTCGCCGTCGAGGCCTTCGAGGGGACCGACGCCATGTTGCGCCGCGCCGGCACGTTCAAGACCGACGAGACGCTCTTCGTGAAGACCGTCAAGGGCCGGCAGGATTTCCGCTTCGACGTGCCGGTCTTCGGCCGGCGCACCCTGGAGGTCATGCAGGAGGCCGGCATCGCCGCCGCCGCCCTCGAGGCCGGCAAGGTCATCATCCTGGAAAAGGCCGCGGTCCTCCGGGAGGCGAAGGCGCTGGGGATCGCGTTGTACGGATTTTAAACCACTAATGGGATCTCTCTAAGAGAGATCCTCGATGGTCCGCGGCGACTGATCGTCGCCGCAGGAGATTTCGGGTCCGCTGATCGCGGACGAGTTCAGGGCTTTTTCCAGTCGGCGATCAGCCGATCCCCGGAACCCACTCCGGAGCCGATCAGGCGGAGGGGATTTCCAAGCAGCGCCGTTAGGCGATGCCATTAGTGGCTCTCACAACGGGAATTTGGCTTCCTCCACCTCCCACTTGCACTTTCGCGGCATCCTTCGCACCTTTCAGGCATGTCCGCCGAGATCGTCGAAGTTTCCATCAAAGGCCTGATGCCCACGGCCAACGGCTGCGCCGTGTTCCTCGGCAATGACGACAAGACGTTCGTCATCTACGTCGACCCCAGCGTCGGCAGCGCGATCTCGATGACGATCAACGGCGTCAAGAAGGAGCGCCCGCTGACCCACGACCTGATCGGCCACCTCCTCGTCGGCTTCGAGATCAGCCTGGAGCGCATCGTGATCAACGACGTCAACGACGGCACCTACTTCGCCCGCGTCATCCTCCACATGCAGAACGAACTCGGCCGCAAGTTCCTCGAGCTCGACGCCCGGCCCAGCGATTCCATCGTGCTCGCCCTGCAGCAGAAGCGACCGATCTTCGTCGCGCGCCGGGTCTTCGACGCCGTCGAGGACATGACCGAGATCCTCGAGCGCGTGCTCAAGCAGCAGAAGGAAGAGGGCAAGGACGAGGGCGAGGCCTGACCTCATGCCTCCCGCCGCCCGCCTCCTGCCTTCCCCCATCACGGCCGGCCAGCCGCTGACCGCGCTGGCGCCGATGCAGGACGTCACCGACCTGCCCTTCATGCGCGTGATGGCGCACTACGGCGCGCCGGATTATTTCTTCACCGAGTTCTTCCGCGTGCACGGCCAGTCGCGGCCCGAGAAACACATCCTGCGCTCGATCACGGAGAACAGGACCGGCCGCCCCGTCTTCGCCCAGCTCATCGGGGAAAGCATCCCCGACATGGTGCGCACGGTGAAGGACCTCCTCGCCCACCCGATCGCCGGCATCGACCTGAACATGGGCTGCCCCGCGCCCAAGATCTACAAGAAGAACGTCGGGGGCGGCCTGCTGCGCGACCCCGCCAAGATCGACGAGCTGCTCGGCGCCCTGCGCGCCGTCGTGCCCGGCCTGTTCACGGTGAAGATGCGCATCGGTTTCGACTCCACCGCCACCTACGAGCGCGTGCTCGAACTCGTGGACAAGCACGCCGTCGACCTGCTGAGCGTGCACGGCCGTACGGTGAAGGAAGGCTACCGCAGCGACGTGCACTACGATTTCATCGGCCAGGCCGCCCGCACCGTGAAATGCCCCGTGCTCGCCAATGGCAACGTC
>CAYZSN010000314.1:0-4615 GCA_964481095.1 uncultured Oleiharenicola sp.
CGTCAGCCCCCGGCCCAGGGAGAAGTACGAGTGGCGCCACAACGCCATCGTCGGCAACACCTGCCTCTACGGCGCCACCGGCGGCTTCCTCTTCGCCGCCGGCGGGGCGGGGGAGCGCTTCGCCGTCCGCAACTCCGGCGCCACCGCCGTCGTCGAGGGCGTGGGCGACCACGGCTGCGAATACATGACGCGCGGCACGGTCGTCGTGCTCGGCGAGACCGGCCTCAACTTCGGCGCCGGCATGTCCGGCGGCCTGGCGTTCATCTACGACGACAAGGGCACGTTCGCCGAGCGCTACAACAGCCAGCTCATCAAGACCGAGCGCCTGGAGAACGCCGACGAAATCGAGTCCCTGAAGAAGCTCGTCGCGCTGCACGCCGAGCAGACCGGCTCCCCGCACGCCCGCGCGCTCGTCGCGAACTGGGCGGCCGAGGTGCCGAAGTTCTGGAAGGTCGTCCCGCTTCCCCCGAAGCCGGACTGGCCCACGCCGTTCTTCAAGTTCGAGGACGTCGGCGTCGCGCCGGTGGCGACCGTCAAAGCCTGACGTAGGGGCCGAGCTTGCTCGGTCCTCCCATTCACCAAGGCCCGCGTTACCGCGGGCCTTTTCTTTGGTCGAGAATCCAAACTTGCCTCACGCAAAGGCGCCAGGCCGCCAAGGGTAGGGTATGTCGCAGGTGGCCTTCTTTGCGCCTCTGCGGCTCTGCGTGAGACTGCCTTGGCTCCAAATCCCCCATCCGCTTTGGCCACCAGCCGCCGCAGAGCCTACGGCTGGCAGGCAAAAAACCCGGGAAGGCACAAAAAATCCGGCTGTTTTCGTGTCTCTTGGTGTTTTTCGTGGCTAACCCTGCCTTGGACCCGATGGGCACCACTCATGGCCCTAAGCTCACCCTAATTCGGATTAGTGCCCGATCAGTGTGGATTAGTGGTTAACGGTTTGTCTCACGCAGAGCCGCCAAGCCGCGGATAGTTTTGATCCTTTGCGTACTTTGCGCCCTTTGCGTGAGGCTGCCTTGGTTCCAAACCCACGATCCGCTTTGGCCACCAGCCGCCGCAGAGCCTATGCTGGCAGGCAAAAACCCGGGAAGGCACAAAAAATCCGGCTGTTTTCGTGTCTCTTGGTGTTTTTCGTGGCTAACCCTGCCTTGGACCCGATGGGCACCACTAATGGCCCTAAGCTCACACTAATTCGGATTAGTGCCCGATCAGTGTGGATTAGTGGTTAACGGTTTGTCTCACGCAGAGCCGCCAAGCCGCGGAGAGTTTTGATCCTTTGCGTCTTCGCGCCTTCGCGTGAACCTGCCTTGGCTCCAAATCCCCCATCCGCTTTGGCCACCAGCCGCCGCAGAGCCTATGGCTGGCAGGCAAAAAACCCGGGAAGGCACAAAAAATCCGGCCGTTTTCGTGTCTCTTGGTGTTTTTCGTGGCTAACCCTGCCTTGGACCCGATGGGCACCACTCATGGCCACTAAGCTCACCCTAATCCGGATTAGTGCCCGATCAGTGTGGATTAGTGGTTAGCTGCCTTGGGATCGAAATGCCCAATGAACAATGAACGATGAAAAATGAACAGTGGCCGCGCCTCGCGCGGCTTCGGTCTCTTGTTCGACGAACGAAATCCCTCCCGGCCTTTGCCTACCTGCGGTTGCTGGTTTCTGTGGTTTCAGCTGAAAGCTGACCGCTGACGGCTGATTGCTTTTCACCCATGAAATCCCCGCTCTTCCGGCTCCTTGCTCCCTGCTCCCTTCTCCTTGCTGCGTCGGCGGCCGCCGCCGAACCCGCGCTCAAGGACGCCTTCGCCGGCAAGTTCCTCGTCGGCGCCGCCATCAACGAGCGCATGACCGCCCCCGACAGCCGCGTCCACGACCTCGTCGTGCGCCAGTTCGACAGCACCTCGCCGACCAACCTGCTCAAGTGGGAGCCCTACAACCCGCAGCCCGGCGTCTACAACGAGGGCCCGGCCGAGGCCTACTTCGCCTTCGGCGCGGCCAACCACATGAGCGTCCTCGCGCACTGCCTGTTCTGGCACAGCCAGACGCCGCAGTGGATCTTCGAGGACGGGAAGGGCGGCACCGCGTCGCGCGAACTCCTGCTCCAGCGCATGCGCGAGCGCGTGCAGCATGTCGCCAAGCTCTACGGCTCGCGCACGTGGGCGTGGGACGTCGTCAACGAGGCCATCGAGGACAACGGCCAGCTCCGCGACAGCCCGTTCCGCCGCATCATCGGCGACGATTGGATCGAGCAGGCCTTCCGGATCGCCAACGAGGAGCTGCCGAAGAACGTCCTACTGCTCTACAACGACTACAACATGGAGGCGCCGGGCAAGCTGGCCGCCACCGTGAAGCTGGTCCGCGACCTCCGCGCCAAGGGCCTGCGCATCGACGGCGTCGGCTCCCAGGCGCACTGGCGGCTCGAGCGTCCGTCGGTCGACGCCATCGAGGCCAGCCTCGTCGCCCTGCGCGACGCCGGCGTGAAGGTGCATTTCACCGAGCTCGACGTCGAGGTGCTCCCGCGCGATGCCGCCGGCGCCGACATTTCGTCCCGCGGCAAACTGACGCCCGAGAACAACCCGTACAAGGACGGCCTGCCGCCGGAAATCTCGGCCAAGCTCGCGCAGCGCTACGCCGACCTCTTCGCGCTGTTCGTGAAGCACGCAGATGACATCGAGCGCGTGACCTTCTGGGGCGTGACCGACGCCGACTCGTGGCTGAACAACTGGCCCATCCGCGGCCGCACGAACTACCCGCTGCTATTCGACCGCGATGGCAATCCGAAGCCCGCGTTCGACGCCGTCCTCAAAGCCGCCAAAAATTAACCACAGAGGCACAGAGACACAGAGGTCGATCCGTTTTGACCAGGGATTGCGCTGATCTCACGGATTCCAAACCGAACTCAATGCCTTGGTGCTGGTGGATCGAACCATCTGTGCATTCCGTGTAATCTGTGGTCAAAACGGACCGAGGTTTTCTCTGTGTCTTTGAGCCTCTGTGGTTCAACTGACTTGGGATTGATCACTTTTTGCGACTCTTGTGCCTCTTTGCGGCCAATCCATTCCCTCACGCCAAGTCCGCCAAGGTCGCCACGGCAATCCCTCCTTTGTATCCATTGCGTCCTTTGCGCGAGGCATCTGCTTGGGAGTTCAATCCGATTTAGCCACAAAAAACACGAGGAGACACAAAGAGGAGCGGTTCGGATTTTCGTGCCTTTTCGTGTTCTTCGTGGCCAAGGCTTGGGAAGTCTCCTGTTCGACGGATTGGAGCCCAAACCTGTCTTTGCCTTTGGGTTTGAAATGCCTTCTCTGTCCTCCGTCCACTGTCATCTGTCCTCTGCTCAAATACCCCCTTATGAAATCCCTGATCGGCTTGCTTGTCCTCTCAGCTCTCAGCGCTCAACTCTCAGCTCAGGCCCCGGCCGTTGCGGCCGCCGGGCCTGTGTACGAACTCCGCATCTACTACACCGCGCCGGGCAAGATGCCCGACCTCCTCAAGCGCTTTCGCGAGCACACCTGCGCGCTGTTCGAACGCCACGGCATGGTGAACATCGGCTACTGGCTGCCGGTCGAGGCCAAGGACCAGGACAAGCTGTACTACGTCCTCGAGCACAAGAGCCGCGACGCCGCGAAGCAGTCGTGGAAGGATTTCGGCAGCGATCCCGAGTGGAAGACGGTGCAGGCCGCCTCCGAGGCCGCCGGCAAGATCGTGCTGAAGGTGGATTCGACGTTCCTCGAGGCCACCGACTATTCCGCCGACCCCCGGGACATGAAACTGCGGGTCTTGTCGAGCACGCACGTCTACGAGCTCCGCACGTACACGACCAACGAGGGCAAGCTCGCCGACCTCGACGCCCGTTTCCGCAACCACACCACGAAGCTCTTCGAGAAGCATGGGATGACGAACATCCTCTACACGCATCCCATCGACGCCGACAAGGGCGCCGGCCACATCCTAATCTACTTCCTCGCTCACAGCTCCGTCGACGCCGCCAAGAAGTCCTGGGACGCCTTCCGCGCCGACCCCGAGTGGATCAAGGTCCGCGATGCCTCCGAAGCCAACGGCAAGATCCTCGTCCACAATCCGGACTCAATTTTCCTGACCCCGACGGACTTTTCTCCTCTCAAATAATTGAGAGTGGTAGGGGCCGAGTTTACTCGGTCCTTTGCTGTCTCACGCAGAGGCGCAGAGCCGCAAAGGATCTGATCGTTGCTACGTAGGGGCGGACTTCGGTTCGCCCTTTTTCATTTACCCCACACCTCACAACCCGGCCCCTTCGGCTCGGCCCGGCGACGCGCTCGCGACCGGCGCGGCGCAATTTATCCGTAAGCAAAAACCAGATGGTGCAAGGTGAGGCTTAGACCCCTTCTGGCCGTCGCTCAGCTCTCAACCGGGCTCCTTAGTAACCGCTAATCCACGCTAATCGTCGCTAATGCAGGGGCGGACCTCGGTCCGCCCTTTTTCATTTACCCCACACCCCACAACCCGGCCCTTTGGCTCGGCCCCTCTTGCCTTGCAGGGTCAGTCGCACGCGTTCGTTCGCCAGGGCCTGGCGCTGGCGCCCGATGGCCCGCGAGGCCTCCTCCGCCTCCATTGGCACGCGGACCACCGCCAAGGCCCCATGGTTGC
>CAYZSN010000315.1:0-6339 GCA_964481095.1 uncultured Oleiharenicola sp.
CAGCCGCCGCGCACCCCGCCCCACCCCTGGCCGAGCTGGAAAAGCAGGACGATCAGCCCGGCCATCTGCAGGAGCACGGGAATCGCGGTCCAGCCGCTCGCGGAACTGTCCGCCGCGAAATACGTCCATGCATAGAGTCCGGAGACCAGCGGCGCAATGCCGTCGGCCCAGAAATACAGCGCGAAGCCGTCCGCGGTGTGCGGCGGGTAGTAGTCGAGGTGGCCGGTCCGCACGATCAACTGCGCGAGATGATCCCAACGAAACACGTTGTCGGCGCCCGAAAGCGGTTCGAGGCCGGCGCGCCACAGCGCCACCAGCACCATGGGGACCGCCGGCAGCGCCAGCCACCATCCGCTCCACGATTCCCCGGACGCGGGACCGGGACGGCGCCGCCGCAGGCACCCCACGCCCGCGAGGGTGACCGCGCCCAGCCAGAGGCCCAGGGAAAGCAGGGTGATCGGAATGCCCGCCAGCGCAAAGCCCAGCACCCCGGCAAAAATCGCGAGGCCCGAAATGATGCCACTGGCCAGCCACGGCGCCGGCCAGCGATAGGCGAAGGCCCAGCCCGCACCGGGCAGTAGCAAGCCGGCGCCCGCGAGCAAACCCCCGGCAAGGGCGGGGATCATGGCTTCCCTCCCGCCACCGGCCGGCGGCTCCAGACGGCGTAGTGCGCATCCGAAATCAGGAAGCCGCGGCCCGGCAGCCAGGGGACCGCGTCGACCTTTGCCCGGCCGTCGTAGATTCCCCGCAGCGCATAGCGACGGTCGAAGTCCGCCACCTGCGCCGGGGTGAAAACGGCATACTCGCCGGCGCGCAGCACCACCCAGTCGGGCTGCAGCGCCGCGATCAGGTCCACCGGCTCCAGCACGCCCCGGCGCCGCAACGCGACCACTTCCGGGGCGCACAAGCCGGGCGTGTCGCGCATGGCGAGGTTGGAATAAAAACCGATGTAGCCCAGCGATTCCAGGAAGACCGTGTCCGTCGGTCTGGCCATCGCGCGCAGCTCGCGGCCCAAGGGCGCGCGCACGCCCCATTCGACGAGCCGCTGCTGTTCGCGCAGCTGGACGGTGACGGCGACAAACTGGTAGCCCTGCACGAGGATCAGGCCGGCCGCGATCGCGACCCCCGCGCCGCGACGACGCCCGCCGAGATCATACAGCGCCGCAATTCCGCCACTCACCGCCAGGTAGCCCAGCACCTGCCAGCCGGGAAAATACCACGGCGCCTGGGTGGTCGTCGTGAGGTAGATGCCACCGAGCACGAAGGCCAGGCCCGCGACACGCGCGGCGCGCGCGCAACGCGGCCAGAGCACGACGGCCGCCACGCCCCAGGCCATGATCCGCCCGAACCAATCGAGCGCGGCCGGCCAGCCGCCGAAGAAATAATACGGCGGAAGAAAGCTGTCGTGGACCACGCAATGCCCGAACAGGTAGCGGAAGGGATAGGTGGCCAGCGCGGCGAGCGAGTGCGCCGCGGACAGGTGCGCACCCTTGGCGAGGATAGTGTTCGGGATGGGCGAACCGTAATAAATCCAGGCCCAAACGAACCACGGTGCGTAGAGCAGGCCGGCGATAAGCGCGAGGCGGATCCCTTTCGCCCATGGCAACCGGCCGTTCGGTCCGGGGAAAAGCCAGGTGCCCGCCGCCAGCGCCCCGGCATAGACAAAGCCGTCGGGCCGCGTCCACATCAGCCCCGCCAGCGCGAGGCCGGCCCAATTGGCGTTCCCGTCGAGCAACGCGCGCCAGAAAAAGACCACGAAGAAAACCAGGAAGGCCGTTTCCATGCCGTTGGTGGCGAAGGCGGCGAGCTTGGGATCGAACAGCCAGAGCCCGGCGCAGGCCAGCAGCCCGACGGTGCCGGCCAGGCGCGGCCGCGCGAGCAGCCACGCGCCGGCGAGCACCACGCACGCCACCGCGCGGAAGAGGCCCATCACAACGTGCGGGTCCTCCGTGCGCGCCACCCAGCCCAGGCCGGCGGGCAGCAGGACGCCCAGCGGCGAAGTAAACACATGCAGCCGGCGCCCGATCTCATACACCAAGCCGTCACCGTGCAGGAGGTTCAAGCTGCAGCGGTAGGTGATGAAAAAATCCTCCCAGATGTTGTCCGTCAGCAGCGCGAACGCCGCCGGCAGGGCCAGGGCCAGCAGCAGCAGGCAGGCCTGCAACCGGCGAGTCGCGCCGTTAGCCGGATCCGGCACGGGCGGTGAGTCCGGGGCGGTCATTGACCGGGATGCTCGGGCTGGGAGGCCGCGCTCGCCGAAGACGGCGGGGCGTTGGACGGCTTGAAGTCCGCCGGCAGGTCGATCGCGACGAGCCGGCTGATGCGCGCGAGCTTGGTGCCGAAGCGGCGCTCGGCCAGCAGCTCGAGGTGGAACCATGGCGGCAGGGCTTCCTCCGGCACGATCTGGTATTGTCCGTCCGCCGACGTGGGCCGGGCGCTCTGGGTCACGAGGATCTCGTTGAAATCGGGCAGGTGAAGGTGTTCCGCGATGCGATCGGCGACCGCCGGGGCCCGGTTGAGGAGGATCGCGGGGGTGGCCTCGATCATCCACGGCAGCGTCGACTTGTTGGAGAGGATGAGCCGGCTGACCGGCGGGCGCGCCGCGACCATGCGCCGTTCCCATTCGATCTCGTCGTTGCCGAGGTGCGAATAGAAGTGATAGGATTGCTTGGGCGCGGAGAAGCCGAGGAGGAAAACCGCCACCGCGGCCAGCGCGAGGTTGCTCGCCGGCGCCTTCCGGTCCGCCAGCGCGGCGGCGACCACCGTGGCCACGACCAGCAGCAGGTTCAGCGGCAGCGCGAAGCGGGCGGCCATCGGGTCGTTGAACGCGGCCCAGTAATAAAACATCATGAGGCCGGTAATCGCCAGCATGCCGCCGCCGAATAGCAGCAGGCTGACGCGGAGCGGTTCGAGCCCGGGCAGTTGCCGCCAGTGGCGCACCAGCCGGGCACCCACCACCAGCAGCGCCACCGCGCCGAGCGCGCCGAGAAGCAGCGAGTTGGCGTAAACCAGCCCCTGCTCGGCGAAAAAGGTCCATGCGCCCTTCAGGTTGTCGGCGAGGTAGGCGACGCTGAAGCGCGAGGTCTGGTTGTCGTGGAGTTCCCACATCACCGGGCTGTTCGAGACGATCTTTTGCTGGAGGGCGACCGGGATGAGCAGCCACGGCGCCAGCACCACCGCCCAGGAAAGGATGAGACGGCGCGCGCGCCACCAGCCCCACAGGATCGCCAGCGCGGCAGGCGCGACGTAGATCGCGGACTCGTAGCGCGATTGCACCAGCAGGATGACGCCCAGCACGAGCGAGGTCAGGCTGGGCTCATCAAGCCGGCGCAGCCACGTGGCGGCCTGAAGGATCACGACGACCAGCATGAAGAAATTGAGCAGCTCCATGCCGGCGCCGCTGGCGTTCTGCGCGAACAAAGGCAGCGAGCCCAGCAACCCGACGGCGAGCAGGCCGCCGCGCCAGCCGTTCAGGCGGCGCCCCAGCCAGTAGACGAACCCGAGCGTGAGCACGAACAACAGGCTGTTGAGCACATAGACATTGGCCGGGCGGTAGCCGAGCAGGTCGTGCACGAGCGAAAGCAGGAACGGAAAGAACACCGGCCGCTTGTCCACGTAGCTGTCGAGCGAGAGGAAGACGCCCTGGATGTCGTAGCCGCGCACGATGGCGGAGCCGTCGCGGAAATAGTGCATGTTATACGCCGTGGATTGCAGGACGTATTCGTCGTAGAGGATCTTGCTGCGGAAGGTCTCGTGGCAGAGCGCCATCGCCGTCAGGAGCGCGATGATTGCGCCCGCGGCCCACAGTTCGCGCCAAGGCACGGGCGGCTGCGCCCCACCCCCCCGTTTCACTCGCCAGAGCGCGCCGAGCCAGAACAGGAAGGTGAGCAGGATGACGTAATAGCCGGATTGCCGCAGGAGCAGGCGCGCGGTGTCGACCTCGAAGGCGACGAACCCGAGGTAGAGGGCGGCGGCGCCCGAAAAGCCGAACAGCCCCAGCCGCAATTGGGGCCGGTTCAGGGGGGGATTGACGGTGGCGGCGCGATCGCTCACGGGCGGAATCAGGGCAGCCGCTGCACCATGCGATCGAAGTAGGCCTGGCGCACTTTCTCCCTTTCCGCCGGCGACATCTTCTCCAGCGGCGCCGTTTCACGCAGCGGCGGCGTGGTTTCGCCGCCCTTGATGGAAACCACCCGGCTGATCCGGCTCACCGTGAGCGGCGTGAACCGCCGCTCCCAGACGGTTTCCAGTTTGTAGTCGGGCCCGAGGTCGTCGTCCTTCTGCACAATCTGCCGGCCGTTGGTCGGGTCGATGTCGTAACGCTGGAAGGCATAGATCGCCGTGAAGGTGCGGTTCTGGAGGTTGAAGATGATCTTGTCCTTGTGGTCGAGCGCCTGCTTCATCGGCGTGCCGGAGACGAGGTGCGTGATCCAGATGATCGCGTTGTTGTCGATGAACAGGTAGTCCTTTTCGGGGTGCGCCGCGATGAACTCCCGGCGCCACTGCATCTCCCGGCCCACGTAGTACTCTAGCGAGTAGCTGTGGCGCGACATGCTCGGCAGCGAGTAGGCGAAGATGCCGAAACCGGTGGCCGCCATGAGCGCCCGCCAGATCCACCATGGTCGCGGGAAGAGCTCGGCGGTGGCGGTAACCACCGCCAGGGTCAGCCAGAGATTCAGCGGCAGGCTGAGCCGGCGGATGACGGGGTCGTCGAAGCGGCCCCAGAAATAAACGAGCATCAAGAAAGTGTGGGCCGCGAACCCGAGCGTGAAGAAGGCGCTGGCGGCCTGCACGGGCGTGGCCGCGCGCAGGCGCAGCAAGACCTTGGTTGCCGCCAGCAGCGCAAAAGGCAGGGCCAGCCAGCCGAACAGCGCCAGGATCGGGGAGTTCGACTGCTCACCGCTCGTATCGCGGAAAAAGACATACCAGTGCTGGAGATTGTCATAGAGGTACGAAAGGGAGAACGGATGCGTGAATCCCGGCTGGCTCGCCAGCTCCCAGGACGATTCCTGGGCAGCGAAGATCTTCTGGTGCCAGGCCGCGGGCAGAAACAGCAACGGCATGAAGACCGTGCCCCAGTCGAGGACCGGCTGCCGTTCGCGCCACCACACGTAAAGGATGAGGAGGGCAACCGGCAGCAGGAAAAGGATGGATTCGTAGCGCGTCTGGGCCAGCAGGACGGAAGAGAGGATGAAGGCCTGCTGGCTGGGGGCATCCCGCTTCTCCGCATAACGGAGCCCGAGCAGGAACGTGAGGACGATAATCACCAGGTTGAGCAATTCGAAACCGCCGCCGGTCGCGTTCTGGGCCAGCAAGGGCAGGCTGGTCAGCAGCAAGACCGCGAGAATGCCGGCTTCGCGGTTCGCCAGCTTGCACGCGACCCGATAAACCAAGGCTAGGAGCGCAAACGTGAGCGCCGTATTCAGCACGAAGACGTTTTCCGGGCGATAGCCCGTCAGGTCGTGGAGGGTGGAAACCAGAAAAGGCTGGAAAAGCGGCCGTTTGTCGAGCTGGCCGTCGAGCAGCTGGAAAGCACCTTGCAGATCGTGTCCACGAACCGCTACCAGCGGATGCTTGTCGAAGTGCAGGCCCATGGAGGTGCCCAGCAGCATCATTTCATCCATGAGGATCTTGAATCCATAGCTCTCGTGGATGAGCAGGATGAAGCCGCAGCTCGCGATCAGGGCGGGAATCTTCCAAGCCCCCGGCGAGGAAACCGCCGTCCACAGCCCGCCTTGCTGCCGCAAGCGCCACAGCGACCAGAGAAACCAAGTGAAAGTGCCAAGCATCGCCCAGTAGCCGCCGATGGTCATCGCCGCCAAGGCTGCCGTGGGGGAAAGAACGAAGAACCCAAGGATGACGGCCAGCAAAGCGACCAGGCCAAAGAGCTGCAGGCGCCGATCAGCACGGATTATCGCAAGAAGATTCATGCAGGGGAAAGACGAGCGGAATGCCCGCCGGGTATTTTCAAATCAGATTATCCCCATAGAACAATACCCCGTTTCCTCGCAGGGCGATGGTGTATGCGTGAAGGCGGAAATAAAAAAGCCGCTCCGTTGCGGGAGCGGCTTTGAAGTCGTGAAACGGACTGCCGGTTACGGCGAGTACGTGATCGTGCGGAGACCGGCGACACCAGTGATGGTGATCGTGGTGCCCTGCGTGAACTGGGTCGGATAGGTTTCCTGGGCAACCGTGTTCAGCGCCTTCACGTAGTTCGTGGCACCGATCAGGTTGGCGCTACCAACGCTCGAACCACCGTATTCCAGATAATACTGGTCAGCGGCAGCGGAGAGCTGGCGGGCGTTATTGAGGACGGCTTTGTCCTGGGAAGCCTGGCGA
>CAYZSN010000316.1:0-2783 GCA_964481095.1 uncultured Oleiharenicola sp.
CTCGGAAGGGCGGGAATAATAGACGGTAAGGCGGTAAGGCGGTAGGGCGGTAAGTCCCCGAGGGACCAACTCGTAACAGCCTCAAGCCGAACGACTTAGAACCTCGCCGCGGTCTGCTTACCGCCGTACCGCCAGACCGCCGTACCGCCCATCCGTCCGCCTAGCCGCCCTACCGCCTTACCGCCTACTATTAAACATGTCCTCTCCCCTCCCCCAGCTCACCGTCCTCGACCACCCCCTCGTCCAGCACAAGGTCGCCCTGCTCCGCGACAAGGGGACCAGCACCCGCGACTTCAAGGAACTCGTCGCCGAGATCGGGACGCTCCTGGCCTACGAGGCGACGCGCGACCTCCCGACCACCGAGGTCACCATCGAGACCCCGCTGGAGAAGACCACCGGGCGCCAGGTCGAAGGGAAGCACCTGGTCCTCGTCCCGATCCTCCGCGCGGGCCTGGGGTTCGTCGACGGGATCACCCGGCTCCTTCCGACGGCGCGGGTGGGGCACGTGGGGCTCTACCGCGACCACAACACGCTGGCCCCGCACCAGTATTACTTCAAGCTCCCCCCCGCCGGCCCCACCACCCGCTACCTCGTCCTCGACCCGATGCTCGCCACCGGCGGCTCGGCCGTGGCCGCGGTGCAGAAGCTCAAGGACGCGGGGGCCAGGGACATCCGCTTCCTCTCCCTCGTCGCCGCCCCCGAAGGGGTGAAGGCGTTGAGCGCCGCGCATCCCGACGTGAAGATCTACGCCGCGGCGCTGGACCGTCAGCTCAACGAGCACGGGTACATCCTCCCGGGGCTCGGCGACGCGGGCGACCGGTTGTTCGGGACGCAGTGAGTGCAGGGCCAAGAGCATAGAGCCGAGAGGGGATCCTCGATCCCCCGTGGTCCGCTCTAGGCTCTTGGCTCCCGGCCATCAACTCTCCTCGACCTCCCCCGAGCTTCGATGAGCGAAATGCAACTCACCTTCCACGGCGCCGTGGAAGGACAGGTCACCGGATCGATGCACCTCCTCGAATGCGCGGGAGGGCGCTTCCTCTTCGACGCCGGCCTCTTCCAGGGCCGCCGCGCCGAGGCCGACAAGCGGAACCGGTCGCTGGCGGTGGACCCCCGCACGCTGAATGCGGTGATCCTGTCGCACGCGCACATCGACCATAGCGGACGGCTGCCGCTCCTGGTGCGCGAGGGGTACCACGCGCCGATCTACGCCACCCCGGCCACCCGCGACCTCTGCGCGGTGATGCTCGCCGACTCGGCCGACATCCAGGAGCGCGACGCCGACTTCCTCCGCCGCCACGGCAAGGAGGCGGTGCAGCCCCTCTACACCGGGAGCGACGCGGTGCAGACCCAGGAGCTGATGATCGGGCTCCCCTACCACCGCCCGTTGTACCTCCGGAAGAACCTCTCCTTCGAGTTCACGGACGCGGGCCACATCCTCGGCTCCGCCTCGGTGGACCTCCGCTTCGCCGAGGGTCCCGGGCACCGGCTGGTCTTTTCGGGCGACATCGGCCGCTGGGGACTCCCGGTGATCCGCGATCCCGAGCCGCCGAGCGGCCCGGTGGACACGCTGATCATCGAATCGACCTACGCCGAGCGCGACCACCAGTCGGTGGCCGACGCCGACGCCCGGCTGGCCGAGATCGTGACCCGGGTGGCCAAGCGGGGCGGGAAGGTGCTGATCCCGTCGTTCGCGGTGGGGCGGACGCAGGAGATCGTCTACGCCCTGCACGAGCAGTGGCGGAACGGGAAGGTCCCCGAGATCCCCGTCTACATCGATTCGCCCCTCGCGGTGGACGCCACCCAGGTGTTCCGGATGCACCCCGAGGTGTTCGACCGGAAGGAGCGCCTCGCCGGCCGCACCTCGAAGCTCTTCGACTTCCCGCTGGTGCGCTACGTGCGCGACGTGGCGGAATCGAAGCGGCTCAACACGATGCACGGCCCGGCGGTGATCATCGCGGCCGCGGGGATGTGCGAGTCGGGGCGGATCCTCCACCACCTGGCCCACGGCCTCGGCGACCACAAGAACCTGGTGCTGTTCGCGGGGTTCCAGGCGGAGCACACCCTCGGGTTCCGGATCCAGCGCGGCGACAAGTCGGTGAAGGTCTTCGGCGAGATGGTGGACGTGCGCGCCGAGATCGAGGTCATGAGCGGCTACTCGGCGCACGCCGACCGCACCGAGCTCCGGAAGTGGGTCCGCGCCCTCGGGGGGCCGATCAAGCGCGCCTTCGTGGTGCACGGCGAGAACAGCGCCCGCGAGGCGATGAGCAAGCTGCTGGTCGCCGAGGGGGTGCAGGAGGTGGTGCTCCCCCGGCAGGGCGAGAGCTTCCGGCTGCAGTGATCCGCCGGCGCTGGGCCGTGCTGCTGGGCGCGGTGGGGGTGGCGGGGGTGGTGTACGGCACCGCCCTGGCCCTGGTATGGCGCGCGGCGCGCGAGGACCAGCGCCGCGCGACCGGGGCCATCGTGGTGCTGGGCGCCGCGCAGTACAACGGGAAGCCGTCGCCGGTGCTCCGGGCCCGGCTCGAGCACGCGTTGGCGCTCTACCAGGAGGGCACCGCGCCCCTCATCGTGGTGACGGGGGGGATCGGCTCCGGCGACCGCGAGAGCGAGGCCACCGTGGGCCGCCGCTATCTCGTGGGGCTCGGCGTCCCCGACAGCGCCGTGGTGGTCGTGGCCAAGGGACGCGACACCGACGAGACGATCGCCGCGGTGGCCCTGTGGGTGCGGGAGCGCGCCCTGGCCGACGTCCTCCTGGTGAGCGACGGCTTCCACCTGGCGCGGCTCCG
>CAYZSN010000317.1:0-24076 GCA_964481095.1 uncultured Oleiharenicola sp.
AAACGGGTGCAGGCGCAGGCCGATGATGAGGCCGCCGTTGACGAGCCCGCAGAGCAGCCCGGTGCCGAGGCAGACAAGGACCGCGAGCGCCACGCCCACGCCGGGTGAGGCCCCGGGCTGGCCGTAGTGGTGCAGCACGAGCGCGCTGAGCACGGCGGAGAGCGCGTAGATCGCGCCGACGGAGAGGTCAATGCCGCCGGAGATGATGACCACGGCCATGCCGACGGCCATGATGCCGATAAAACTCGTGTCCTTGGCGAGCTGCGCGAGGTTCTGGGCGTTGAAGAACTTGTTCTTCTCGGCCACGGCCGGCACGCGCTCGCCCGCCGCATTGGTCGTGAACACCCGCTGCCGCGTGCCGTCGGGGCCGATTTCGAACACCGGGGTGCGCACCGAGCCGCTGAAAATCGTGAGCAGGATCCCCAGCACCACGATCACCAGCAGCAGGCCGTTTTCCTGGAAGCGGAAAAGATGACGGAGTTGCGGCGGCATGGGGCGGGCGGGGACCGGGGGAAATGCACCGGCCCGCGCGCGCCACGTCAAACAATTACACCTTGAATGGCGGGCTAAATGACGGCGGGCATGCCAGTTATACGCCACAGCGGCTTTCCCGGAGAATCCACTTGCCAAGGGTCCGGCCGCCCTGTCTTTTCGCCCTTCCTGTTCCTTAAATCCATCAACCGTTAACCCGCAGTAACGATCGCAAGGCGGCCCAGTTGGCCGACCTGTGTCTCGTCACGACATAGATCACATGAACGTAACTCCCAAAGACCTCCTCGATGCCGGCGTCCACCTCGGTCACCAGACCAAGCGCTGGAACCCGCGCTCGAAGCCCTACGTGTTCGACCACCGGCAGGGCATCACCATCATCGACCTCGAGAAGACGCACGCGGCCCTCGAAAAGGCCTGCGCCTTCGTCGAGAACCTCGTCGCCCACGGCGACGACATCCTGCTCGTCGGCACGAAGCGCCAGGCGCAGGAGCTCATCCGCGAGGCCGCCCAGGCCACCGGCATGCCCTACGTGACCACCCGCTGGATGGGCGGCACGCTCACCAATTTCGAGACGATCAAGAAGTCGCTCGCGAAGTTCAAAAAGTACCAGGCGATGGACGCGAGCGGCGAGCTCGCCAAGCTCCCCTCCAAGGAGGAGTCCGCCATCCGCCGCGAGATGGCCCGCATGACCCGCAACTTCGACGGCATCATCGGCCTCACCGCCCTGCCGCGCGCGATGTTCGTCATCGATGTCGGCTACGAAGAGATCGCCGTCGCCGAGGCCAAGCGCGTGGGCATCCCGTCCATCGGCCTCGTCGACACCAACTCCGACCCGACCCAGCTCACCTACCCGATCCCGGGCAACGACGACGCCACCAAGTCGGTGCGCATCATCGTCGAGACCATCGTCGCCGCCATCACGGCCGGCCTCGGCCACCGGGAAGCCCGCCGCGCCACGCCCGCCGAGGCCGCGGCCGCCGCCACCACCGGCGAGGTCGACCTCGACAAGGTCGCCATCCCCGCCGGCCTCAAGGACGTCGTCGAGGAGCGCCCCGTCGCCAAGAAGCGCCCCGCCCGCGGCGGCGCCAAGAAATCCGCCGTCACGACCGACGAGGTCTGACCCGCGCCCGCCTTCCATCACTCCATGGCTACCGTCACCACTTCCATGATCAGCGAGCTCCGGGAAAAAACCGGGGCCGGACTGCTCGACGTCAAGAAGGCCCTCGATGAGGCCCAGGGCAACTCGGAGGAGGCCATCACCATCCTCCGCAAGAAGCTCGGCAACAAGCTCGACAAGCTCGCCTCCCGCGCCACGAAGGAGGGCCTCGTCGAGGCCTACATCCACGTCGGCGGCAAGGTCGGCGTGATCGTCGAGATCAACTGCGAGACCGACTTCGTCGCGAAGACCGACGACTTCAAGGCGTTCTGCCGCGACGTCTGCCTGCAGATCGCCGCGACCGCGCCGACCTGCGTCCGCCGCGAGGACGTGCCCGAGGCCGACCTGGCCAAGGAGCGCGACATCGCGATGGCCCAACTCGAGGGCAAGCCCGCCGCCGCGGTCCAGAAGATCGTCGAGGGCAAGCTCGAGAAATATTACTCGCAGGTCTGCCTGCTCGAGCAGCCGTTCGTGAAGGACAATGCGAAGACGATCAAGGAGATCCTCCAGGAGAAGGTCGGCAAGCTCGGCGAGAACATGGTCATCCGCCGCTTCGTCCGCTACCAGCTCGGCGCATAAGCGCCGGTTCCCGGCCAACCTTTCGAGGCGCTCCCGCAACGGAGCGCCTTTTTTGTTTGGACACCACTAATCCACCCGGCTGAACCGCTAATTCCGGCGGAAAGCCTCGCGCCCTGTCTTTATTAGTGCCCATTAGTGTGTATCAGTGGTGCCGGTATGATGAAAGTCACCCACGGCCAGATCATCGCCCGCGGCCTCACGCACAAGTGCCCGAACTGCGGCGGATCGCATCTGTTCAAGGCCGGGAAGCTGTTCGAATTGAACGAGGCCTGCCCGGACTGCGGCCTGCGTTTCGAGAAGGACGAGGGCTTCTTCCTCGGCGCCATGTCGCTGAACTACGGCGTGACGCTGGTCGCCTACCTCGTGCCCGTGCTGCTGCTGTGGTATTTCGGGGCGATCGGCGGCCGGCTGGCCGTCGGCCTCGCCATCGGCGGCTCGCTCGTCGTGCCCATGCTGCTCTACCGCTCGTCGCGCAGCTGGCAGCTGATGCTCTATTACAGCTTCCTGCCCCAGCACCTGCCCGCCAACCGGCGCACGCTGGTGGCCGAGGACGAGAACATTTGATCTTCGCCGGAGCTTGGACGAAGGTGGTCGCCGCTTTCCATGGCGGCGACTGGCGTCGGTGTGGAAACCGACGCCCACCCCATGCAACGCCTGCCCCTCGCTTGGCTCCTCCTGCTTGTCCCGCTGCTCCACGCGGAGGATTACCAGCCGGCGCCGGAAAACCTGCGGGCGCGCGAATGGTTCCAGGACGCCCGCTTCGGCCTCTTCATCCACTGGGGCGTCTACAGCGTGCGCGGCGAAGGCGAGTGGGTGATGAACCAGAAGGGCATCCCGATCGCCGAGTACGAGAAGCTCGCGCCGCAGTTCAACCCCGTGGATTTCGACCCGGCGGCGTGGGTGAAGATGGCGAAGGACGCCGGCATGCGCTACATCACGATCACGAGCAAGCACCACGACGGCTTCGCCATGTGGCACACGAAGCAAACCCCCTGGAACATCGTGGACGCGACGCCCTACAAGCAGGACATCCTCAAGCTCCTCGCCGACGAATGCCACCGGCAGGGCATGCCGCTCTTTTTCTATCACTCGCAGCTCGACTGGCATCATCCCGACTATTTCCCGCGCGGCGGGACGGGCAAAACCGCGGGCCGGCCGGAGTCGGGCGACTTCAACCGGTACCTCGACTACATGGACGCGCAGCTCACCGAGCTGCTCACGGGCTACGGCCCGGTCGCGGGCATCTGGTTCGACGGCATGTGGGACAAACGCGACGCCGACTGGCGGCTGGCGCGAACCTACGGCCTGATCCACCGGCTGCAGCCCGCCGCGCTCGTCGGCAGCAACCACCACCTTGCGCCGAAGCCCGGCGAGGATTTCCAGATGTTCGAGAAGGACCTGCCCGGCGGCAACACGTCGGGTTTCTCCGGCGATTCGAAGATCGGCAGGCTGCCGCTCGAGACCTGCGAAACGATCAACGGCGCATGGGGGTACAATAAAAGCGACAAGAAGCTGAAGAGCACGCGCGAGCTGGTCCACTACCTCGTGCGCGCGGCCGGGCATAATTCGAATTTCCTCCTCAACGTCGGCCCGATGCCCGATGGCCGCATCCAGCCGGAGTTCACCGAACGCCTCGCCGAGATGGGCGCGTGGCTGCGCAGTCACGGCACCGCCATCTACGGCACGCGCGGCGGGCCGGTGGCGCCACGCAGCTGGGGCGTCAGCACCCAGAGCGCGACCCAGGTGTTCGTGCACATCCTGGACTGGCCGGACGAACTGCTGCCGGTGCCGGCCGCCGGCCTCGGCAAAAATCCGCGGTTCCTGGCCAGCGGCCAGCCGGTGCAGGTCACCACGGTGAATTCCTCGCTGGTGCTGCACCTGCCTCCGGCGGCCCGCGAACCGATCGACACGATCGTCGTGTTCGATAAGTAATCCGCCGGGTGGCCTCGCGCCACGGCCGCAAGGTGCGCAAAGTTCTGGCGGATGAAATCTTGGCGACCTTTGCGCCCGTGGCGTGAGAAAATCTGGGCCCCGTAAAATTTCTGCTTCCGTTTTCATCCCGGTGGCCTACGTTCCGCTCCCTTGTTCCGGAGGGGTGGCAGAGTGGTCTATCGTACCTGACTCGAAATCAGGCGTGCCCGCAAGGGTACCGTGGGTTCGAATCCCACCCCCTCCGCCATGCTTCGCCGCAGTGAAACGAAGGTGAAGCATGCCCTCCGCAGGCCCCGCGAAGGAGCGCCAGGCATGCATGGGCTTGGCAGGCACGGCCACGGATTCCCCGACCTCCGTTTCGGGATTGAGCCGGGAGGGCTGTGTCATAAGTGTGGCGGCTCACTCCCATGATTACCTCCGCCCGCGCGCATCGCGCCCTGTCCCTCCTCGTCCTGTGCTTGGCTTCGCTGCCGGCCGCCCTTGCGACCACGCTCACCCTCGCCGATTTCCAAGCCGCCGCGGGACGCAACCATCTCTCGCTCGAGCTTCCGGCTTATGCGCGCACGCCGGACGAGCTGAAGGCGCAGGTCGAGGCCGCCATTAAGCGCGCCGATGCCGAGCTTACGGTGCTGGCTGCGCAGGACCCGGCGAAGCTCACCTTTGAAAACACATTCGCCGCCACCGACGCCATCACGGCCCGCGTGAGCGGCATCGGCAACCTCGTCGGCACCATCGCGCAGTCCAGCCTCGACGCGGCGATGCGCAACACCGCCAACGAGCTCAGCGTCACGCTCGACGAATGGGGTGTCGGGCTGGATTACCGCGAGGACGTCTACCGCGCGCTGAAGGCCGTCGCGGACAAGAAGCCCAAGCTGGGCGCCGAGGAACAGCGCCTCGTGGACGACCAGATGCTCAACTACCGCCGCGCCGGCCTGGCGCTGCCGGCTGCGGAACGCGCCGAGGTGGAGAAACTCCGCAAGGAACTCACCGGGCTCGAGACCCAGTTCGGCGTCAACATCAACGAGGCCCGCGGCCCGCTCGACTTCACCGCCGAGGAGCTGGCCGGCGTGCCGGCGAGCTTCCTCGAGAGCCCCGGCATCAAGCAGCCCGACGGCAAGTACCGCGTCATGGCCAACATCACCTGGCACGCCGTGGCCATCGGCGACAACGCGGACAACGCCGAGACCCGCCGCAAGCTGAGCGTCGCCCGCAATTCGCTCGCGCAGGAGAAAAACGTGCCCGTCCTGAAGCGGATGGTGGCGCTCCGCGCCGACATCGCGAAGCGCCTCGGCTACGCCAACTGGGCCGATTACCGGACCGAGACGCGCATGGCCAAGACCGGCGCCACCGCGGTCAGGTTCGAGGAGGACCTGGTCAAGGGCCTCCAGCCGAAATTCGCCGCCGAGATGGAAGCGCTCCGGCAGCTGAAGGTGAAGCAGACCGGCTCGGCCGACGCGCAGCTCATGGCGTGGGACATCGGCTACTACACCAACCGCCTGATGAAGGAGAAATTCGCCGTGGATCGCGAGGCGTTGCGCGTCTACTTCCCGTACCAGGCCACGCTCGAGGGCATGTTCGCCATCTACCAGAAGATCTTCGGCCTGAAGTTCACCGCCATCGAACCGCCCTACGTGTGGGCGCCGGGCGTGCAGCTTTACGTCGTGCAGGACGCCGCCAGCGGCGTCCCGATGGGCGCCTTCTACCTCGACATGTTCCCGCGCGAGGGGAAGTTCAACCACTTTGCCTGCTTCCCGCAGAAACTGGGCGGCGTACTGGACGACGGCCGCTACGACCTGCCGGTCGCCGCGCTCCTCTGCAACTTCCCGGTGCCGTCCGCCGACAAGCCCTCGCTGCTGAAGCACGACGAGGTGCAGACGCTCTTCCACGAGTTCGGCCACGTCATGCACAGCATGCTCAGCCGCTCGCGCTTCGTCGCGCAGACGGGCTTCGCCGTGCCGCGCGACTTTGTCGAGGCGCCGTCGCAGATGCTGGAGAACTGGGTCTGGGACAAGGCGGTGCTTGACACCTTCGCCGCCGACTACCGCGACCCCGCGAAGAAGATCCCGGCCGACACCATCGCCGCGCTCGTGGCCGCCCGCCAGGCGACCGAGGGCTACGCCACCCGCCGCCAGCTCACCTACGGCCTCGTCGACCTCGCGCTCCACACGGTTTCCGCCGAGGCGGCGGCGAAAATGGACATCGTGGCCGTGACCAACGCCACGCTGGCTCGCGTGACGATCGCGCCGCCGCCCGACACCGCCTTCGTGGCGTATTTCGGCCACCTCGCCGGCTACGATGCCGGCTACTACGGCTACCTCTGGGCCAAGGTCATGGCGATCGACATGGCCAGCACGTTCAAGGCCGCGCCGGACGGCTTCCTCGACGCCAAGGTCGGCCGCCGCCTGCGCGACGAGGTCTACGGCGTGGGCAACACCCGCGATGTGGCCGTGTCGGTCGAGAAGTTCCTCGGCCGCCCGCGCTCGCAGGACGCCTTCCTCGAGTACGTCGGCATCAAGAAGTAAGGCCGCCGGCATCCGCCCCCCGGCCCGGTCCGGCGGGGCGGCGTTTTTGTTGCCTTATCCGCGGTGGATTTCGTGGATGCGCCTTAATTTTCCGGCGGACGGTCCGATGGCATCCGCATGAGAAGTCGTCATTATATCGAAGAGATCGACGTGGCTTCGCTCGAACGCCCCGTGCCCGCTCCCGTCGCAGTGGTCGTCCTCGCCCTGGTGGCGGTGGCTGCCGTCCTGCTGGTCCAGCGGGTTGCCTCGCACAAGCCGGACTATCAGGCGGCGACGCAAGAGCCGGCGCCCGCGAAAATCGCGCACCGTTGAGGCCGCGCCGGGCGCTCAGACGGTTTCCAGCAGCTTGTACAGGCGGGCAACCATCGGGGAGGCGTCCTCCAGCAGGCCGGCGCTGATCAGCGCGTTGTCCAGGATCTGCTCGGCGACGAGCTTGGCCTTCTCCGGCGCGGCGGTGTGCGTCTCGAAGAGGCGCTTCATCACGGCGGCGCGGGGATTGATCTCGAGCTCGACGCGCACCGGCGTGTCGCCGTCCTTGTTCATGGCCTTCATCATGCGGCGCATGTGGGCGGACATGAACTTGTCGGCATTGATCGCGAGGGCGGGGGAGTCGACGAGGCGGTCGCTGGCCTTCACCGCGGCGACGCGCTCGCCGAGGGTCGCCTTGAGCCACTCGGTCAGCTTCTTGGTGTCTTCCGCGCTGAGCGCGCCCTCCGCCTGCGGGATTTCGCCGAGCTTCACGTCGCCGTGATCGGCGGCGATGAGCTTTTTCCCGTCGAACTCCCGGACGTTGTTCATCACGTACTCGTCCACCGGCTCGTAGCAGAAGAGCACCTCGAGGTTGCGGGCCTTGAAGCCCTCGAGGTACGGGCCGCTCTCGATGGCCGCGCGATCCTTGCCGACGAGGTAATAGATTTCCTTCTGCTCGCTGCCCATGCGGGTGACGTAGTCGGCGAGGCTGGTGGACTTCGTCTTTTCGGTCAGCGACGACTCGAAGCGGAGCAGCTTAACAAGCTGGTCCTTGTGCGTGTGGTCGAGGGCGGCGCCCTCCTTCAGGTACAGGCCGAATTCGCTGTAGAATTTCGCGTAGCCGTCGGGACGTTGCGCGGCCTCCTCGTCGAGGAACTTCAGGAAGCGCTTGGTGATGACCTTGCCCAGCTTGTCGAGCAGGGCCTTGTCCTGCATCGTCTCGCGCGAGATGTTCAGCGGGAGGTCCTCGCTGTCGACGACGCCCTTGAGGAAGCGCAGCCATTCGGGCAGCAGGTCCTTCGGGGCGGCGTCGATCAGCACCTTGCGGCAGTAGAGGGCCACGGCCGGCTCGAAGCGCGCGAAGCCAAAGCGCTCGGTGTTCTCCTTCGGGACGAAGAGCAGGGCATTGATCGCGAGCGGCGCGTCGGCGCTGAAGTGCAGGCGCAGCAGCGGGTCGTCGTAGGCGTGGGCCTGGAACTTGTAGAACTCCGTGTATTCCTCGTCCTTGATCTCGTTCTTGCTGCGCAGCCAGAGCGCCTGGACGGTGTTGATGCGCTTGCCGTTGAGGTTGATCGGGAACGACACGAACGCGCTGTAGCGCTCGAGGATCTCCTTGATGCGGCCCTCGGTGGCGAACTCGGCGCAGTCGTCCTTCAGCTCGATGACGATCTTCGCACCGCGACGCTGGTCGGCGGCCTCCTCCACCTCGTAACTGCCGGAGCCGTCGCTCGTCCACACGTGGCCGGGCTCGCCGGGCTGCCAGGAATGCGAGTAGACCTTCACGGACTTCGCGACCATGAATGCGGAGTAGAAGCCGACGCCGAACTGGCCGATGAGGTTGGCGTTCTTCTGGCCGCCCTCGCCGAGCGCCTTGAGGAATTGCTTGGAGCCGGAATGGGCGATCGTCCCGAGGTTCTCGACCAGCTCGGCGCGGGTCATGCCGATGCCAAAGTCCTGGATCGTGAGGGTCTTGGCGGCCTCGTCGGTCGTGAGGTTGATCTCGAGCGCCGCCTCGGCGTCGAAGATGTCCTTCTCGGTCAGCTGGGTGTGGCGGAACTTCTCCAGGGCGTCCGAGGCGTTGGACACAAGCTCGCGGACGAAGATTTCCTTCTCCGTGTAAAGCGAGTGGATGACGATATCGAGCAGCTGCTTGATCTCGGCCTGGAATTCGAATTTTTGCGGAGTGGCGGCGGGCATGGGAGGATCAGTTGAAGGGTGAAGGCTGGAAGTTGGAAGACCCGAAGGGCGGGTCGGTAAGTTTAGCGAGATGGCAAAAAAATCAAGCGGCCGCTGCGGTGGCAAGTTACCGGATAATCCTCATTTTTCGTCATCCTGAGCCGTGCGAAGGATCCCAGGGAGGGGGGCGAACATGCGTGATCCGCTTGGATCCTTCGCACGGCTCAGGATGACAGGCAGGGAAAAGGCGGCGTCACCCGCCTAGGTAGGCGGCCTTGAGCTCGGGATTGGCGCGGAGTTGCTTCGACTCGCCCTGCATCACGACGACGCCCGTTTCGAGGACGTAGGCGTCGTGGGAAATTTCCAGGGCGAGGTTGGCGTTCTGCTCGACGAGCAGGATGGTGATGCCGTGGTTTTGGTTAATCTCCACGATCTTTTCGAAGATGGTGCTGATGAGCTTCGGGGCGATGCCGAGCGACGGCTCGTCGAGCATCAGGAGCTTGGGCTCGCCCATCAGCGCGCGGCCGATGGCGAGCATCTGCTGCTCGCCGCCCGAGAGCGTGCCGGCCGCCTGCGCGAGGCGTTCCTTCAGGCGCGGGAAGACGCTGAACACATAGTCGCGGCTGGCGGCGATCTTGGCCTTGTCCTTCCGCAGGTAGGCGCCCATCGCGAGGTTTTCGTCCACGGTGAGGTTGGCGAAGACCATGCGGCCCTCGGGCACGTGGCTCAGGCCGCGCGCGACGATCTGGTGCGGCGGAAGCTTCGCGATGTCCTCGCCGTTGAAGCTGATGCTGCCGCGCTTCGCGCGCAGCAAACCCGAGATCGTGCGGAGCGTGGTGGTCTTGCCCGCGCCGTTGGCGCCGATGAGCGTGACGATCCGGCCGGCCTCGATGGCGAACGACACGTCCCGCAGCGCGCTGATCGCGCCGTAGCAGACCTCGAGATTTTTGACGGAGAGCATTCGGATCTTTAACCACTAATGCACACTAATGGGGCACTAATCCGGAAACAGTCTCGAGCTGGAATGGTTTTCATTAGTGATGAATCAGTGTGGATTAGTGGTGCCCTGCTTCAGTGGTGAGCCAGTGACGTGCCGTGGTCCTCGCCGAGGTACGCCTCGATGACCTTCGGGTCGGACTGGATGACGGCGGGCGAGCCCTCGGCGATCTTCACGCCGTAGTCGAGCACGGCGATGCGCTGGCAGACGCCCATGACGACCCTCATCGAATGCTCCACGAGCAGGATGGAGAGGCCGAATTCCTTCTGCACCTGCTGGATCAGGCGGATGAGGTCGGTCTTCTCGGTCGGGTTCATGCCGGCGGCGGGTTCGTCGAGGAGCAGAAGCTTCGGCTTGGTCGCGAGGCAGCGGACGATCTCGAGCCGGCGCTGTTCGCCGTAGGGCAGGTCCTTGGCCGGTGCGTTGCGGAAGCGGCGCAGGTTGAAGATGTCGAGGAGCGCCTCGCCGCGCGTCGTGATGTCGGCCTCGTCCTGCCTGAAGCCGCCGAGGCGGACCAGCGACTGCACGGCGGCGGTCCCGCGGTGCAGGTTGCAGGCGACGCGGACGTTGTCGAAGACCGACAGCGAGCCGAAGAGGCGGATGTTCTGGAACGTGCGCGCGATGCCGAGCTCCACGATCTCATTGACCTTCAGGCCGGCGAGCGGCCGGCCGTTGAAGGTGATGGAGCCGGAGGTCGGCTGGTACACGCCGGTCATCAGGTTGAAGACGGTGGTCTTGCCCGCGCCGTTGGGCCCGATGAGGCCGCAGAGTTCGCCCTCGCCGACGGTGAAGTCCACGGCGTTCACCGCGGTGAGGCCGCCGAACTTGATCGAAACCCGGTCGAGCCGAAGGATCGGCGGGTTTGTGGCCTGGTTATTTTGAATGTCGGCGGGCATCAGGACTTGGACTTCCCGAGCTTGAAGTTGAACAGCCCCTGCGGGCGCAAAATCATCAGGACGATCAGGAGCAGCGAGTAGATGATCATGCGGTACTCCGCGATCGGGCGCAGCACCTCGGGCAGCAGCGTGAGCAGGATGGCCGCGAGGATGACACCGAGCGTGTTGCCCATGCCGCCGAGGATGACCATGACGACGATCTCGATGCTCTTGGTGAAGTCGAAGCCCGTCGGCGTGATCGTCATCTTGAAATGCCCGTAGAGCCCGCCCGCCGCGCCGGCGAAGAAGGCGCCGACGACGAAGGCCACGATCTTGTAGCGCGTGGTGTTGAGGCCCACGGCCTCCGAGGCGATCTCGTCGTCCTTCGTCGCGATGAAGCCGCGGCCGTAGGTGGAGTTGACCAGGCAGGTGACGGTGAAGACGGCGAGCGCGACGAACGCCAGGACCCAGAAGATCGAGGTGTAGGCGGGAATGCCGTTGAGGCCGAGCGCGCCGCCGAGGAACTCCACGTTCTGGAAGATCACGCGGATGATCTCGCCGAAGCCGAGCGTGACGAGCGCGAGGTAGTCGCCCTTCAGGCGGAGCGAGGGCACACCGACGAGCAGGCCCGCGAGCGCGGCGCCGAGTCCGCCCGCCACGAGCGCGCCGAGGAAGAGCGCGCCCTGTTGCAGCGCGGTGCCGCCGTCCTCGCCGAGCAGCTTGGGCCCGAGAAACAGGGAAATCGCGGCGGCGCAGTACGCGCCGACTGACATGAACCCGGCGTGGCCGAGGGAGAACTGGCCGGTGTAGCCGTTCACCAGGTTGAGCGAGACGGCGAGGATGATGTTGATCCCGATGCCGATGAGGACGTCGAGGTAGTAGGGATCGATCCGGTCCGAGAAATACGAGACGCCGAAGGCGGCGAGCAGCGCGGCGAGGAGATAGAGATGCGGGCGCGGCATGGAGCTAGGAGGAGCTGAGAGCTGAGAGCTCCGAGCTGAGAGCAAACACCTTGGCTGCGAGAATCGGGGCTCCGGCTCTCAGCTCTGCGCTCTGGACTCTCAGCTTGGTTTCCATTCAGACCTTTTCGGCGCGGAACTTGCCCAGCAGGCCCGCGGGGCGGAAGAGCAGGATGATGATGAGGATCGCGAACGCGATCGCGTCCTTGTACGTGGACCACTGGCTGCCGTTCACGAAGGTCTCGACCGTGCCGAGCAGCAGGCCGCCGAGCGCGGCGCCGGGGATGTTGCCGATGCCGCCGAGCACGGCGGCGACGAAGGCCTTGAGGCCGGGCATCACGCCCATCAGCGGGTCGATCGAGGGGTAGTTGAGCGCATAGAGGATGCCGCCGGCGCCGGCGAGGGCGGAGCCAAGGCCGAAGGTGAAGGAGATGACGACGTCGTTGTTCACGCCGACGAGCTGCGCGGCCTTCGGGTTGAGCGAGACGGCGCGCATCGCCGTGCCGATCTTGGTGCGGTAGACGATCAGCTGCAGCGCGATGATCAGCAGCGCGGTGACGACGATGACCACGATCTGGTTGGAGGAGATGACGAGGCTGCCGAAATTGAAGTTCGTCGACGGGAAGACCGCGGGGAAGGTCCGCGGCGTGGCGCCGAAGAAAACCTGGCCGGAATATTCCAATAGCAGTGAGACGCCGATCGCGGTGATCAGGACGTTGAGGGTTGCGGCGCCGCGCAGCGGCCGGTAGGCGAGGCGTTCGATGAGCATGCCCAGCGCCGCGCAGCCGAGCATCGCGGCCAGCAGGACGAGGAGGCCGCCGCCGAGAGTGTTTTCCGGCACCTTCCGGCCGAGGTAGTAGCCGATGAAGGAGCCCACCATGAAGACGTCGGAGTGCGCGAAATTGATGAAGCGCAGGACGCCGTAAACCATCGTGTAGCCGAGCGCGATGAGGGCGTAGATGGCCCCGAGCGACAGGCCGTTGAGCAATTGCTGAAGAAATTCGGACACTGGGACGGAGTTGAAAGTTGAATGGTGAAAGTTGAAAGAGTTATTCGCGCAATGCCTTATTCAGGCCGGAAAGCATGCGAACAATCTCCAATACAGCCTGATAAAGCTGATCGTGTGCCGCCGGGGAGATAAAGCCTTGGTTTTGGGCCACGCGAGCCTGCGAAACCAGCTCAAAGGCCGAGCCAGTGGCAATCTCAACGAATCTCCGGAAGTCGGGCTTGGACGATCGCGAGCAGCCTTCGGCGATATTGGAGGAAATGGAGACGGCGGCCCGTCGCATTTGACTGGTGAGGCCGAAACGCTCGGTCTCCGGGAAGGTCCGGCTCACCGTATAAACGTTGCCGGCCAGAGTGATGCTCTTTTTCCAGACATCAAGTTTCTCGAAGTTGAACATGGGATTGGGGGCCCATGTCTGGACTTTCAACTTTCAACCTTCACCTTTCAACTCCGAAGGCGCCTTACGGGGCCACCGTCTCCACGTACGCAAACTTGCCATCCTTCACCGTCAGGATCACCGCCGACTTCGACGCGTTGCGCTGGGCGTCGATGGTGATGTGGCCGGTCACGCCGGGCAGATCCTTCGTGGCGGCGAGGGCGTCGCGCAGCGGGCCGCTGTCGGTGGTGCCCGCGCGCTTCAGCGCGTCGAAGAGCATCAGCGCGGCGTCGTAGCCGAGCGCGGCGATGCTGTCGGGCGTCTCGCCGTCCCAGCGCGCGCGGAACTTCGTGACGAAGTTGACGACCTCGGGCGCGGTCGACTCGGGCGAGCCGTGGGTGGAATAGTAGGTGCCCTCGACGGCCTTGCCGCCGATCTCGATGAGCTGTGGCGCCTCCCAGGCGTCGCCGCCGAAGACCGGGACGTCCAGCCCGAGCTGGCGCGCCTGGATGCAGATGAGCGCGCCCTCGGTGTAGTTGCCGGAGTGGAGGATGCTGTCGACGCCCGCGGCCTTGAGCGCGGTGAGCTGCGCGCGGAAGTCCTTGTCGCCCTCGCTGTGCTTCTGCTCCGCGACGATCGTGCCGCCGAGCGCGGTGAACTTCTCGCGGAACACCTTGGAGAGCCCGACGCTGTAGGCGTTGTTGACCGAGGTCAGGATGCCGGCGCGCTGCGCGTGCAACGTGTCGTGCGCGAACTTCGCCAGCACGGCGCCCTGGAACGGGTCGATGAAGCAGACGCGGAAGATGTAGCTGCCCATCTCGGTGACGCGCGGATTGGTGGACGAGATCGCGATCATCGGGATCTTCGCGTTCTGCAGGACCGGCGCGGCTTCGAGCGAGTTGGTGGACGGGTTGCCGCCCAGCACGGCGACGACCTTGTCGCGGTAGGCGAACTTCTTGGCGATGGTGGCCGACTCGCCCGGCTTCGACTGGTTGTCCTCGGTGACGAGCTCGACCGGCCGGCCGAGCACGCCGCCCGCGGCGTTGGCTTCCTCGAACGCGAGGATCACGCCCTTGCGCGCGGAGACGCCGAACGCCGCCTCCTTGCCCGTGAACGCGCCGTACTGGCCGATCTTGATGGGGGAGTCCTCGGCATGGGTTGCGACTCCAAGCGACAATAGCATGGAGAACACGAGGACGAGCCGACACACCCCGGCGCTGCGCGCCACCCCTCTTGATAGAGGGGACTTTCGCTCCGTTTGTCTTGAGTCCCCTCTATCAAGAGGGGTGCCCGTCAGGGCGGGGTGTGTGCTTTGCATGGATGACAGGCCCGGCGACGTCACGGCGCCACGGTCTTGTGGAACACGGTCTTGCCGCCCTGGATCGCGATGATCGTGGCGGGCTTCGAGGCGTTGCGGTCCTTGTCGATGGTGGTGATGCCGCTGGCGCCGGAGAAGTTCCTCGTCGCCGCGAGCGCCTCGCGGAGCTTCGGCCCTTCGGTGCCGCCGGTCGACCTGATCGCGGCGACCAGCACGTAGAGCGCGTCGTAGCCGAGCGCCGCGTAGGCGTCCGGCGTCTCGCCGTCCCAGCGCGCCCTGAACTTCTTCACGAACTCCACGACGGCCGGGTCCTTGTTCTCGGGCGTGAAGTGCGTCGAGTAATAGCAGCCGTTGAGGGCGTCGCCGCCGATCTCGAGCAGCTTCTCGGATTCCCAGCCGTCGCCGCCGAAGAGCGGGAGCTCCATGCCGAGCGCGCGGGCCTGGCGGGCGATGAGCGCGGCCTCGGTGTAGTAGCCGGGCACGAACACGGCGTCGGCATTGGCCGCCTTCACCGCGGTGAGCTGCGCGCGGAAGTCCTTGTCGCCCTCGTTGAACTTCTGCTCGGCGACGATCTCGCCGCCGGCCGCGAGGAAGGTTTCCTTGAAATACTTGGAGAGGCCGACGCTGTAGGCGCTCGAGACGCTGGTGAGGATGGCGACCTTCTTCGCCTTCAGGTCGTCGCGGGCGAACTTCGCCATCACGGTGCCCTGGAAATCGTCGATGAAGCACACGCGGAAGATGTAGTTGCCGGTCTGCGTGACCTTCGGGTTGGTGGCGCCGGTCGCGATCATCGGGACCTTGGCGTTCTGCGCGAGCGGGGCGACCTCGAGCGAGCGGCCGGAGGTCACCTCGCCGAGGATGCCGACGACCTTGTCGCGGGAGAGGAGCTTCTTGGCCACGGTGGCGGAGTCGCCGGGCTTGGACTGGTTGTCCTCCGTGATCACCTCGATGGGCGCGCCGAGCGCGCCGCCGGCGGCGTTGATTTCCTCGAGCGCGAGGACGATGCCCTTGTGCTGGGACTGGCCGAACGTGGCGTCCTTACCGGTGAGGCAGGCGAATTCGCCGATCTTGACGGGTTCGGCGGCCACCGCACGGGCGGCGAAGGCGAGGGCGAGGAGCAGGGCGGGAGTTTTCATGAGGGGAGGGGAAGCAGGTTCAGGGCCGGACCGCCTGCACGAAGGCGAAGCGGCCGTCCTTGATCGTCAGCACGACGGCGGACTTGGTGGGATTGCGCTGGGCGTCGAAGGTGATCGCACCGGTCACGGCCGGATAATCCCTCGTGGCCGCAAGCGTGTCGCGCAAGGCCGGGCCGTCGGTCGTGCCCGCGCGGCGGATGGCGTCGACCGCCAGCATGGCCGAATCGTAGCCGAGCGCGGCTTGCGCGTCGGGCAGCGCGCCCCAGCGCTGGCGGTAGCGCTCGTTGAAGGCGATGACCTGCGGCGCGAGGTTCTCCGGCGAGTAGTGCGTGCTGAAATAGCAGCCCTCGACGGCGGCGCCGGCGATGGAGATGAGCTCGGGCGATTCCCAGCCGTCCACGCCGAACAACGGCATCGTCAGGCCCAGGTCGCGCGCCTGCTTGCAGATCAGCGCGGCCTCGGCGTAGTAGCCCGGCACGTAGATGCCGTCGACGCCCGCCGCCTTGATCGCGGTGAGCTGGGCGCGGAAGTCCTTGTCGCCCTCGCCGTACTTCGGCTCGGCGGCGATGGTGCCGCCGCGGGCGGTGAAGCCGTCGCGGAAATACTTCGCGAGGCCGACGCTCTGCGCGGAGGACACCGACGACAGCACGGCGACGCGGTCGAGCTTCAGCGTGTCGCGGGCGAACTTCGCCATGACCGTCCCCTGGAAATCGTCGATGAAGCAGACGCGGAAGATGTAGTTGCCCTTCGCGGTGACCGAGACGTTGGTCGCGCCGGGCGAGATGAGCGGGATCTTCGCGGCCTGGCAGATGGGCGCGGCCTCGAGCGTGCGGCCGGAGGTGATTTCGCCGAGCACGATGACGACCTTGTCGCGGGCGATGAGCTTCTTGACCACGGTGGCCGACTCGCCGGGCTTGGACTGGTCGTCCTCGGTGAGCAGCACGAGCGGGCGGCCCAGCACGCCGCCGGCGGCGTTGGCTTCCTCGATGGCGAGCAGCGTGCCCTGGTGGGCGGTCTGGCCGTAGGTGGCCTCCTTGCCGGTGAGCGAGGCGAATTCGCCGAGCTTGATGGGCTCCTGGGCGGGAAGGCGGGCGGCGAGCAGGCCCGCGGCCAGGAGCAGCCCGGCGACCGGGGACGAAAAACGGGAAAACATGGAGGGAGGGACGTAAAGGCAGGCCTGCGGGTCTTTCAACCCGCAACTGGCGCCGGTCTTGGGAGCGGGTTGGGGCCGGACTTGTTCCCCGCCGGATCCAATTGGGCTTTGCCACCGGCGGCCCGGTTGGTTGTCTCACGCCGACGTTGAACCTGATCGACCGCTATCTCCTCGCCGAATGGCTGAAGATGCTCGTCCTGCTGCTGGCAGCCACGATGGGCATGCTGCTGATGTTCGCGCTCTATGACGAGCTGCACGACCTGATCCAGGCGGGCGTCGGGCTCGCGGACATCATGCGCTACTACGCGACCCTGATGCCGAGCTACCTCTCGGTGGTGCTGCCGCTCTCCATGCTGCTGTCGCTGCTCTTCGTGCTGGGCAAGCTGCACCGCAACAACGAGCTCACGGCGATCCGCGCCGCCGGCCTCAACATTTTCGCCACCACCCGGTCGCTCTGGCTCGCGGGCGCGGTGTTCTGCGGCGTCTCCTTCCTCCTCAACGCCAAGGTCGTGCCCTGGTCGGTCGAGACCTCGCGCAGCCTGCGCGACGGTTTCGAGTTCAAGGCCGAGGCCCGGCAGGCCGGGACCGACGCCGACCAGCTCGGCCTGGTCTCGAGCGTGACCTTCGACAACCAGCGGCAGAACCGGATGTGGTTCATCAACCGTTTCAGCCGCTACACGCAGAAGGCCTACGGCGTGACCGTGTCCGAGCTCGACGGCCGCCGCCGCGAAAAAACCCGCCTCGAGGCGCGGCAGGGCGAGTACGACGCCGCCCGCCATGCCTGGGTTTTCCACGACGGGCGCGAGACCTGGTTCGACGTCGAGCTGGGCGAGATCATGCGCACGGTCACGTTTGCCGAAAAGGTCGTGCCGCACTTCAACGAGGACCCGGCGCTCATGCTGCTGATCGACCGCAAGCCCGGCGACCTGTCGATCAACGAGCTCGCGCGCATCACCGACTACTTCTCTTCCGAGAACAACCCGAAGGTCGTCCGCTACGAGGTGCGGTACTACAGCGTGCTGTGCGACACCATCGGGCCGCTCATCATCATCGCGATGGCGATTCCCTTCGCCGTGTCGGGCGTGCGGGTCAGCCCGGCCGTCGGCGTCTCCAAGTCCATCGGCCTCTTCGTGCTGTATTATTTCCTCACCACCCTGGCCACGATCTGCGGCAGCCGCGGCTACCTGGAGCCGATGTGGGCGGCGATCATGCCGAACCTCGCGATGACCGGCCTGGCGGCGTATTTCTTCGGGCGGATGCGGTGAGCGCCGCAGACGCGGCGCAGTTGAAAGTTGAAGGGTGAAAGCCCGTTCACATTCGACCGGTTCGTTCGTTCAACCCTCAGCTTTCAACCTTCGACTGCGCGGCCGCTACGGGCCGCGCTTACTGCAAAAACTTCGGCGGCCAGTGCAGGAACTCCAGCGTCGCGATCCGGTGCCAGTTGGAATAAAGGATCAGCGCCCAGACGACGAAGCAGTTGATGTGGGCGATGAAGACCGCCGCGCTCCCCATGTCCTTCGCCCGCTTGGCGAACGGCCGCTTCTCGAGCGAGATGTCGTCCACCGTCCACTCGATGGCGGAATTCAGCAGCTCGGCGACCACGATCACGAGCAGCGAGGCGATCATCACCGCCGTGGACACGGCGTTCACCGGCAGGATGACGGCGAAGGGCGTGAGGATGACGGCGAAGATCAGGTCCTCGCGGAACGACGGCTCGTGCTTGAGCGCGGCGCGGAAGCCCTCGAGCGCGTACCCGACCGACTGGAAGAAATTCCGGAAATCGCGGCGCTTGGTTTCGGGCGGGGGAATGGGCTCGCTCACGGCGGCGAGTCCAGCGCGGCGCGCGGGCCGCGACAAATCAAATTCGCGTCAGGCGCTCCGGCGCCCGAAGCCGGCGGGCACGCCGAAGCCGAGGGCCTGCGCGGCCTGCGCGACGGTCTCGTCGTGGCAGCCGATGAACTCGAGCAGCCGGTTCACGAAGCGCTGCCTGGTGGACTCGTCGATCGTCATCACCGCCCAGAACTGCGTGCCCGCGATCTGGCGCGCGTGGTTGCGCGCGCGGGCCTCGTTGATCTCGGCGCGGTTCCACGCGAGGTAGTGCCGGCCGCTTTCCTGGTGGGAGATGAAGTCGGCGAAATCCGTGGCGTAGTGCCGCGCGCACCAGCCGAGCAGCGCGAGGTAGCGATCGACCGGGTCGCCGAGCCGCGTGAAGTCGTCGCTCGTGAGGAAGAACAGCAGGTTGTCGCCGGCGAGCGGCGGGCGTTTCGCGCCGACGAGCGCGGCGACGAGCTCGGCCGGCGTCAGGTGCTTCGCCGCGGCCAGGCGCTCCAGGGCCGCGTAGTGCTCGTCGCTCAGTTCCAGCTTCTTCATGCCGCCAAGGTGGGTGCTTTTGCCGCGCTGACAACGGCGCGGCCGCGGAAAATTTATAACCCTTGACCGGAAGTCCCGGTTTCGGGACGGGGAAATTGCGGAGTGCGGCGTGCGTAATGCGGATTTGGCCACCAGTTGCAGGCCGTGGATCTCACTCCGCAGCCCGCCATCCCCAATCCGCAGTCGACAAAGTGCGGCATTGCCGCGCGGGAATGGGCGGCCAAGTTGCTCGCATGTCCATCGCGCTCATTGCCGGCGCCAGCGGCCTCGTCGGCGGCCACCTCCTGAGGCTCCTTCTCGACGCGCCCGAGTACGACCGCGTGGTCTCGGTCGGACGCCGCCGCCTGCCGCTCGACCACCCGAAGCTGCAGCAGGAGATCGTGGACTTCACCGCGCTGGAGAAAAACGGGACGGACCTGCGGTGCGACGACGCTTTTTGCTGCCTGGGCACGACGATCAAGCAGGCGGGCTCGCGGGAAAACTTCCGCGCGGTGGACCACGCCGCCGTGCTGGCCTTCGCCTGGGCGGCGCGGCGCAACGGGGCGCGGCGCTTCTTCGTCGTCTCGGCGCTCGGCGCCGACAGCCGCTCCCGGGTTTTCTACAACCGGGTGAAGGGCGAGACCGAGGAGGCCCTGCAGGTGCTCGGTTTCAGGACGCTCGCCATTTTCCGCCCGGCCCTGCTGCTGGGCGCGCGTCCGCAGCCGCGGTTTGGCGAGCGGGTGGGGGCGATGCTGTTCTGGGCGGCCGAGCCGATGCTGCTGGGCTCGCTCCGCAAATACCGGGCGATCCGGGCCGAGGTGGTCGCCCGGGCGATGCTGCGCAGTTCGTACGGCGAAGGCGCGCGCGGCCTGCTGGTCTATCCGTCGGACGAGATCCAGGACCTCGGCGCGTTTGGCGCCTGATCAAACTCAACGTCCAACGCTCAACGTTGAACGTTCAACATCCATGGCCGGGCCGCGCTTTGAACGCTGGACGTTCGAAGCTCAGGGTTGTTTTTCCGGCGACGGGGCCGCCGGTTCCGGCTGGAGCGCGAGCGTGATCGTCTTGGTCTCCGTGACGCCGCCGGCCTTCAGGCTGAGCGTGATTTCGCCGCCGCCGGGTTCCCCGGCGAGCCGGGAGGTCATGGGTTCCGCCGTCAGCGCCTGGCCGGGATCGAGGGAGAATTTTTCCGGCTGCACGACGAAGTTGCCGAGCGGCGACAGGAAATCGGCGATCACGACGTCCAGCTTTTCGGCGCCATTGTTGACGAAGCGCAGGTGGATCATGACCGGTGGCGAGCCCATGTTGCTGGCGCGCCGGGTCGCCTGGCTTTGGGCGCGATTGGGGTCGTCGTCGCCCGGCCTTGCCTCGCCATCGCCTCCGCCATGCCGGCGGCCGCCGCCTCCGCCCATGCCGCTCATGTGCATGCCGCCGCCGCCATGCCGGCGTCCCCCGTGTTCGCCGCCCATCGCCGTGCCATCGCCTCCGCGGTCGAAGCCGGTCATCGCCCCGACCAGGATCTCGGCGGTGAGGCCGCCTTTGAAGAACGTCTCCTGTCCCGCCATCGTCGGGAAATGCTCGCGGTGTTTGCCGGCCTCGCGCGACGGCGGGCGGTCGTCGTCACTGGCGCAGCCGGCGGCGAGGAGCAGCGCGGCGCAAAGGAACAGGCCAGGGGCGACCCGGGCGGGGTGAGACGGGGTGGGGATCATCGGGCTTGAGACGCGAATCCGGCCGAAAGGTTGCAGCGGACCGCCCTAGCTCCAATTGTAATTGAAACTCACGCTGATCCGTTCCGCCGTCGTACGATTGGCGGCCACCTCGTGCCGCAGCCAGCTTTCGAAGAGGATGACATGCCCCGCCTTGGCGGGGTAGGTGATGTGCGGCCGGTTGGCCGGGCGGGCGCGGGCGGTCTTGGGCGGGGCGGCCATGAACTTGCTCAGGCGCGGGTCCTCGAACTTCAGGCCGGGGCAGCCGCGCGGCGTGACCACGTAGTACGTGCCGCTGATGAACGACAGTGGGTGCAGGTGCAGGCTGTGCGCGGCATGCTCCGGCATGATGTTCACCCAGAAATCCGTCATGTGTACCTCCCGCCTGCGCAGGTCCATGTCGAGTTGCGCGGCGAATTTCCGGACATGGGCCGTGAGCTTCTTCTCCAGGCCGGCGAAGGTGGACGAGAACTTGTGCAACTGGTTGAGCGAGGCGTAGGAGGTGTAGCCGCCGGGATAGTTCTTCGCCGACCAGCGGCGCCCCGCCTCATCATAGTCGCGCAGGTTGCGGCATTCGTCCGCCAGTGACTCGTTGAACCGCGCCAAACCCGCGGCCTGCAGGGCCTCGTGGTAGATATAGGTGGGAAACCAGGCGCGCATTGGCATGCGGCAAGTAATTGCGCGCGTGCTAAAAGCGCAACGCCTAAGCTCCCGGCAGGGAACCTCCCGCCGGCTTTTGCGGTTTGAATGGATGAAAAACCCTGCTGAAGACCCGATTCCCATGAAAAAGCCGCACCTGAAAAACCTCCTCCGCTGCACCCTCGGCCTGATCCTGGCCGCGACCGCCTTCGCCGACCGCGTCGAGCTCACCAACGGCTCCGTCGTGCTGGGCAAGATCGTTTCGGCCGGGAAGGGCAAGTTCAAGGTCGAGACCGACTTTGCCGGCACGATCGAGATCGACCGGAAGCGCGTCCGCACCTTCGTCACGGACGAGCCCGTCAACGTCAGCCTGGAATCCGGCAACACCCTGCAGGGCCGGGTTGAAACCGCCCCCACCGGGGTCGCCATCGTCGCCCCGGCCGGCACCCTGGCCGCCGCGCCCGCCGACGTCAGCGCCCTCTGGCGGGTGGGCGACGACAGCCCGGCCGCGCGCGCCCTCAAGGCCCAGCGCTGGCGGTACGAGGCCTCGCTGGCCGTCAGCGGCCGCACCGGCGGCGCGGAAAAATTCGGCGGCGTGCTCGGCTTCAAGGCCACGCGCGAGACGCCCGACGACAAGCTGGTGTTCGACCTCGCGGCGGAAAAGGCCGAGGACAACGGCGTCGAGACCGCCAACCGCCAGTTCGCGGGCGTCGATTACTCGTCGTTCCTTTCCCCGAAAAACCTCTGGTACGCCCGCACCTCGATCGAGAAGGACGTCATCAAGGCGATCGACCTGCGCTCCTCCACGGCGTTCGGCGTCGGCCGCAAGCTGATCAAGAAGGAGGAGCAGGACCTCGAGGCGCGCGTCGGCCTGAGCTACCTCTCCGAGTCCTACGCCAACGGCACCACCTTCGACTCGCCCGGCCTGGACTTCGCGCTGCTGCACACCTGCCAGTTCAGGAACGGCAAGCTCGTGAACACGGTCTCCTACACGCCGACCTTCGAGGACCTCAACAACTACCGGCTCCACCACGAGTCGACCTACGAGATGCCGCTCACGGCGTCGCTGTGGAAACTGAAGCTGGGCGTCACGAACGACTACACCAGCACGCCGCAGCCGGGGGTCGACCGCCTGGACACGCTCTACTTCACGAGCCTGATCCTGAACTGGCAGTGAGGCCGGGGCGCGCCGGGAATTTTCCGCGCCGCGAAAAAAACCTGTTGATGCCGGCGGAATCATGGCCCCCATTCGGGGCCATGAAGCTACTGTCCGCTATTCTGCTGGGCGGTGCGGCGCTGGTCCTGCCCGCCGCAGCCGACCAGGTCGCGCTCGCCGACGGCTCCCTCATCAAGGGCCGCATCGTTGCCGTGGATGACGGCAAGATCCAGCTCGAGACCACGTTCGCCGGCACGATCCGCATCGCGCTCCGGAACGTGACGGCCTTCGCCACGGACGAGGCCGTCCATGTCAGCGTCGCGGGGGCGCCGGCCGTGCTCGGCCGGATCGACCCGGGCGGGCCCGGGGTGCAGGTCAACACGCCGCGGGAGCGGATCGCGGCCGCCCCGCAGCAGATCGCGGCCCTCTGGCGCCAGGGCGCGGAAAACCCGGCGGAGAAGCTGGCCCGCGAGACCCTCGAGAAGGCGCGGCGCAAATGGGCCTACGAGGCCTCCATCGCGCTCACCGGCCGCAGCGGCACCAGCGACAAGCTCAACGCGACCGCCGGCCTGAAGGCGACCCTGGCCAGCAGCCGCGACCGGCTGATCCTCGCGGTGAACGCGGAGCGGGCCGAGGACGGCGGGGTCCGGACCGCCGACCGCCAGTTCGGCGGCGCGGACTATTCCGCGTTCTATTCGCCGGAACACGGCTGGTACGTGCGCAGCTCGCTCGAGCGCGACGCGATCAAGGCCCTCGACCTGCGCTCGACGACCGCGCTCGGTTTCAGCCGGAAGCTGCGGCGCACCAGCACGCAGGACCTCGAGTTCCGCTCGGGCGCCAGCTACGTCTACGAATCCTACGCCACCGGCAAGAAGTTCAACTCGCCCGGCCTCGATTTCACGCTGCTGAACACCTACACCTTCCGCGGCGCGAAACTGTCGACGACGCTGGTCTACGAGCCGGCGTTCCGCGATTTCGCCAACTACCGCCTGCGCCACGAGTCCGGCCTCGAGGTGCCGCTGACCGCCTCGCTGTGGAAACTGAAGCTGGGCGTCGCCAACGAGTACCAGAGCGTGCCGGCCGCGGGCGTGGACCGTTTCGACACCACCTATTTCACCAGCCTGCTGCTGAATTGGAAGTGACCCGCCGCCGGTTGGCCTCTGCTGCTTCCGCATGAAAAACTCCTCGTGTCCGGGTGTTTCGGCTGGCGGGCGGCCGCGGGTCTTGCGGCCGGTTCCTTCGTGGGGCAGCTTGCGCCGGCCGAGCGCGCCGCCGCGGGGCCCGACCAGCTGACCCCGGCCCAGCGGGCGGCGCTCGACCGGTTGGCGCAGCGTTACGCCACCGAGGGCTCGCGCGCCGAGGGGGCGAAGGTCCGCGAGGAGTCGCAGGCCGCGCTCGGCGGCTGGAAGCTCTGGATCCAGTGACGCGCCGCGGCGCCTACTTCGGGGCCTGACGCCGCCGCAGCGCGCCGCCCATGGCCAGCGCCGGGCCCCACCAGCCGAAGCGGCGCAGCCGCTCGGCCCAACGCGCCGGCTGCAACACCGACACGAGCGCCATCAGCACGCAGGCCACGGCGAGGA
>CAYZSN010000318.1:0-6284 GCA_964481095.1 uncultured Oleiharenicola sp.
GACCAGGTCGGGCATCATCCGGATGTACTTCTCGGCGTAGGTGCGGAGGGTCGGCAGCTTGCGGTCGCGCACGCCGCTGTTGGCGTGGAGCTGGAGGGCGGAGCGGATGAACACGAAGTTCATCACGCCGTAGTGGTTGAAGTTGCCGCCGAAGCCGGAGACGGCGTCGTCGAAGAAGCCGGAGGAGCTGGTCGAGTTGATGCGCTCGACCATGCGCTCGATCAGCCGCGAGGTCTCGTCCTTCTTGGAGAGGCCGAAGGAGAAGCGGGCGACGGCCTTGGCGATGTTGAAGGCCTGCCAGTGGTTGTCGTAGTCGCTGCGGTGGAGGAGCTGCTTGTCGATGCGCTGCTTGGTCTCGTCCACCAGGCGCTCCCAGACCGGGTTGCGCTCCTTGGAGGGGCCGAAGGCGAGCAGGCCGAGGGCGGCGTAGGCGAGGCCGTTCTCGGCGGCGGGCTCGGTGAACATCTGCGCGGTGACGCAGCGGGCGGCGAGGTCGATGAGGTCGAAATCCCGCAGGGTGGTCTCTCCGGTGGCGCGGTAGAACTCGCCCAGGGCGAAGGCGACGTGGCCGGGCTCGTCGGAACGCGACTGCTCGCCGTTGGCGGGGAGGATCGTGCCGTCTGGCTGGATTGAGGCGAGATTGTGGGCCAGCATGGAGCGGGCCATGTCGAGACACTGCTCGGAGAAACTGTGCATGCGTTGGTGTGTGGGCGGCTGGGAAAAAAGGGGGCGGCGGACGGCGGGCGGAAGGGGAAGTGTGCCGGGCGGGGCCGCGCGGCGGCAAGTGCCAATTTACTGGGCGATGAGCTTGAGGAACGCGGCGTTGGTCTTGGTCTTGGAGAGCCGGGCGATCATCGTCTCGGTGGCCTCCTCGATCTTCTGCTGCACGAGGGCGCGGCGGAAGAAGTGGATGCCGTCGAGCGTCTTCGCGTCGACCAGCAGCTCCTCCTTGCGCGTGCCGGAGGCGGCGACGTTGATGGCGGGCCAGAGGCGCATCTCGGCGCACTTGCGGTCGAGGACGAGCTCCATGTTGCCGGTGCCCTTGAATTCCTGGAAGATCACGTCGTCCATGCGGCTGCCGGTCTCGACGAGGATGGAGGCGATGATCGTGAGGCTGCCGCCGTCCTCGGTGTTGCGCGCCGCGGCGAAGAGCTGGCGGGGCTTCTCGAGGGCGCGGACGTCCAGGCCGCCGGTGCCGGTGCGGCCGGAGTTCTTGGCGGTGTTATGCGCGCGGGCGAGGCGGGTGAGGGAGTCGATCAGCAGCACGACGTCCTTGCCGGCCTCGACGAGGCGCTTGGCGCGCTCGATGCACAGGTCGGCGATGCGGATGTGGTTCTCGACCGGGTCGTCGTTGGACGAGGCCCAGACCTCGGCGGGGACGCTCCGCTTGAAGTCGGTGACTTCCTCGGGGCGCTCGTCCACGAGGAGGATCATGACGTGGCACTCGGGATGGTTTTGCAGCACGCCGAGCGCGATGTCGCGCAGGTAGGTGGTCTTGCCGGTGCGCGGCGGGGCGACGATGAGGCCGCGGGTGCCCTTCCCGATCGGGGCGAAGAGGTCCATGACGCGCGTGGTCATGCGGCCGTCCTTCAGCTCGAGCTTGATCTGCTCGTCGGGCGTGATGGTCGTGAGGTTGGCGAAGTCGGTGCGGCGGCGGCGCTCGTCGATGTCGAGGCCGTCGACCTTCTCGATGAAGCGGACCTTCGGGTTGGGGAAGCGCGGGTCGGGCGTGGCCGTGGCGGTGATGGTGCTGCCGGGATTCAGGTGAAAGCGGCGGATCAGCTCGCGCGGCACGAACGGGTCGGTGGGCCGGCGCTTGCCGAACTTGGCGAGGTCCAGCAACTGGCCGTTGCGGCTGTTGTCCACGTCGAGGATGCCCTCGACGCGGATGGTGTTTTCCGGCTGCGCCGGGGTGGGTGACGGAGCCTGCGACTCTGCGGGAGCGGCCGGCGGGTTATCTTTGTCCATACGAAAACGGTTAACGAATCGCTAGGCTTGACCGTGCAATCCGTCGGGGGCATTTCTCGAACCTCAGCTTCAACCCCGGAATAAATCAGAGGAGAAACCAGTGACGGACCAAACGATTACCTCAGTGTCTCGCGAGAGCCGGATTTTTAAACCGTCGGCCGAATTCAAGACCCAAGCAAACCTTGGCAGTTTCGCCGCGTACCGTACGCTCTACGCCCAGTCTGTCAACGCCCCAGACAAATTTTGGGCGAAACAGGCCCGCGAACACCTCGTCTGGGAGAAGCCTTTCAAGCAGACGCTGCAGTGGAAGGCGCCGCACGCCAAGTGGTTCCTGGGCGGGAGGTTAAACGTGGCGGCCAACTGCCTCGACCTGCACCTCGGCAGCGCGCGCGCGAACAAGGCGGCAATTATTTTCGAGGGCGAGCCGGGCGACGTGCGCACCCTCACTTACGCGCAGCTGCACCGCGAGGTTTGCACGTTCGCCAACGTCATCGAATCGCTCGGCCTGAGGAAGGGCGATCGCGCCGCCATCTACCTCCCGATGGTGCCCGAGGCGGCCGTGGCCATGCTCGCCTGCGCGCGCGTCGGCGTCATCCACACCGTGATTTTCGGCGGCTTCAGCGCCGAGGCGATCAAGGACCGCGTCAACGACTGCCAGGCCAAGCTCATCATCACGGCCGATGGCGGCTGGCGCCGCGGCAAGGTCATCGAGCTCAAGGGCAACGTGGACCGCGCCCTGCCGCACACCCCGAGCGTGCAGCACGTCGTCGTCGTCAAGCGCACCGGCAACGAGGTCGCGATGGACATCGGCCGCGACCGCTGGTGGCACGACCTCATGGACGCCGCGCCCGCGAAGCACCAGGCGAAGGCCCACGACAGCGAGACGCCGCTCTTCATCCTCTACACGTCCGGCTCGACCGGCAAACCGAAGGGCGTGCTGCACACCAGCGCGGGCTACCTGCTCGGCACGAAGCTGACCTCCCACTACGTTTTCGACCTGAAGGACACCGACGTCTATTGGTGTACGGCCGACATCGGCTGGATCACCGGCCACAGCTACGTGGTCTACGGCCCGCTCAGCTGCGGCGCGACGGTCGTGATGTACGAAGGCGCGCCCAACCAGCCCGAGCCCGACCGCTTCTGGCGCATCATCGACAAGCACGGCGTCACCGTTTTCTACACCGCGCCGACCGCGATCCGCGCGTTCATGCGCTGGGGCGACGACTACGTGAAGAAGCACAGCCTCGCGTCGCTGCGCCTGCTGGGCTCCGTCGGCGAGCCGATCAATCCCGAGGCCTGGATGTGGTACCACACCCTTATCGGCAAGAAGCGCTGCCCGATCGTGGACACGTGGTGGCAGACCGAGACCGGCGCCATCATGGTCACGCCGCTGCCGGGCGTCACGCCGCAGAAGCCCGGTTCCTGCACCCTGCCGTTCTTCGGCGTCGTGCCGAAGGTGCTCGACGAAAAGGGCGTCGAGGTTCCGGCCAACAGCGGCGGCAAGCTCTTCCTGACGCAGCCCTGGCCCTCGATGCTGCGCACGCTGTGGAACGACGACGAACGCTTCAAGAAGCAGTACTGGAGCGAGATTCCCGGCCTGTATTTCTGCGGCGACGGCGCGCGCAAGGACAAGGACGGCTATCTCTGGGTCGTCGGCCGCATCGACGACGTGCTCAATGTCTCCGGCCACCGCATCGGCACGGCCGAGGTGGAGAGCGCGATGGTCTCGCACCCGGCGGTGGCCGAAGCCGCCGTGGTCGGCCGGCCCGACGACCTCAAGGGCCAGGCCCTCGTGGTGTTCGTGACGGTCAAGTCCGGCATCGCGACCACGCCCGAGCTCAAGGAGCAGCTCCGCGCGCACGTCGGCAAGGAGATCGGCTCGCTGGCGAAGCCCGACGACATCCGCTTCGCCGCCGGCCTGCCCAAGACCCGTTCCGGAAAGATCATGCGCCGCCTCCTCAAGGAGCTGGCGACTTCCGGCAGCGTCAAGGGCGACACCACCACGCTCGAGGATTTTTCCGTCATTGCCGCGCTGCAGTCCGAGGATTAACGAGTGACGGTCATGGGCCTGCCGGTGTTTAACTCCCCAGGTCCATGTTTTATTCCAAACAATGTTTGTCATCGCGAGGCCCGCAGCCGCGGGCCGTGGCGATCCAGCTGGATTGCTTCGTCAGGCCACGGTGTGGCCCTCCTCGCAATGACCGTTGGCTAAAAGGATTCACCCTGCTCGAACTGCTCGCGGTGATCGGCGTGGTCGCCGTGCTGACCGGCCTCGTCCTGGGCGTGGGCCGTTATGCCTTGGAAAAGGGCCGCACCTCGCGCGCGCGGGCCGAACTCGCCGCCCTGGCGGCGGCGCTCGACCACTACCGCGCGACGCAGGGCGATTATCCCCGGACGAACATGCCGGCGCACCTCCTGCAGTCGCTCATCGGGAAGCGGGACCCGGCGTATGCGCCGATGACCGCGCCGGCGGCGATCGAGCTGACGAGGTTCAGCACGGCCAATGCGCTCGATCCTTTCACCAGCGACCTGGCCGAGCTCGCCGACCCGTGGGGCCGCCCGTATCGTTACGCCTATAAGTCACAAACGCCGTGGAGCAATTCCTCCTATGTCCTGTATTCCGCCGGGCCGGACGGGCTGGACAACGCGACGCTGCAGGCGGGCGGCTTCCCCGATGTTGCTGCCGCGGGCAACGCCGACAACCTTTACGCCAACCGATGATCAGCATGACAGCAGTCAGCGTTCAGCCATCAGCCCCTCAACGGGAGCTTCGATATTCCGCAGCCCGCACTTCGCGATCCGCATTCACTCTTTTGGAACTCCTCTGCGTCATTGCCGTCATTGGGATCCTGGCGGCGCTGATTTTCCCGAGCGTGGGTGCCGCCCGGCGCTCGGCCAACAAGGCCAAGGTCAAGGTGCAGTTCTCCCAATGGGTCGCCGCGACCGAGGCCTTTCGCGGCGAGTACGGTTACTATCCGGCTTTCGACCCGAGCAACCTTGTCAATGGCGGCGTCACTTCCGCCGACCATCCCTTTCATGACCTGCTCGCCGGCCGTCGGCGGGACGGCTCCGCGCTGCCGGCGGCCAGCCTCGCGGCCCAGCAGAACCGGAAACTGGTTTCGTTCTATGCGTTCAGCGAGGCCGACCTGACGCCGGCGGGCCTCGTGCGCGATGCCTTCGACGACACCGCGATCGCCGTGCTCGTGGACAAGGATCTCGACGGGGTCATCAAGCCCGGCGCCGATTTCACCCTGCTCCCGGCGGTGAACGGGATGACGCCGACCGCGGCGGATTTTCCAATCACCGGCATCCGCGCCGGCGTGATCTTCTACGCGCCGGCCCCGGGTGCCACCGCCGCGAATCCCGAATTCATCTTCAGTTGGAAATGAAAGTCAGCGGTCAGCAGTCAGCGGTCAGCTATCGGCTCCAGAACCGCCACGCCTTCACCCTGCTCGAACTGCTCGTGGTCATCGGCCTCATCGCGGCGGCGGCGTTCTTCCTGTTCGGCGGCCTGACGGGCACGGGCCGGACCGCCACGCTGCAGGCGAGCCAGGCCACGCTGGCCAACCTCGTCACGTCCGCCCGCACGAAGGCGGCCGCCACCGGCCGCAGGGTGCGGCTGCTCGTCAACAACGACCCGGGCGAGCCGGAGCGCTACCTCCGCTTCGTGGTGCTGCAGCTGGGACGCCAAGCAGGGGCGAACCCGGCGGAGTGGGAGACGGTCCAGTCCGTCTTCCTCCCCGCCGGCGCCTACGTCGTGCCGGGTTCGCTCGCCGGTTTGGTGACAGACGCCGCCCAATGGAAACGCGTGTCCGACGCCGGCGATGACCTCGATTCCGATCTCTTCGCGAACCAGAACCTCGCCTATGTTTTCGAGGGAGACGCCACCGCGCAAATCTGGACGGGCGTCGCCTTCACGCCCAACGGCACGCTCGCGTCGCTCGGGGGCGGGCCGCCACCCAAGGGCGCGATCGTCATCGCGCTCGGCCAGCTGCGCGCGCCGGGCAGCTACGCGCCAGGCCAGCCGCCGGTGCTGCTGGGCGACGCGGCTGGCGTGCGCGGCCTGCTGCTCAGCGCTTACGGGGTGCCGGCTTTGCTCAACGACCGGAATGCATTTTAGCTGATGCTGCGATCGGGATCAGTCCGCGCCTTTTCCCTCATCGAGGTCATCGTCGCCGTCGCGCTCTTCGTGGCCTCGGTCACGGTCATCCTCGCCTTGCTGCCGGCACTGACGCGGCGGGGGGCCGAAAACGCCGACCGGCTCGTGGCCCAGCGGCTCCCCGATGCCGTGCGGGTGGAACTCGGGCGCCTTGCCG
>CAYZSN010000319.1:0-18466 GCA_964481095.1 uncultured Oleiharenicola sp.
TCGTACAGGTTTTCCCCCAAGGGCAGGGCGAGCCCGGGCCAGAGGGCGTGGTCGTGACGTGGCACAAGCTCCCCGGGGCACTGGAAGTGACCGTGGCCGATGAAGGTCCCGGCATCGCCAACTCGCAGAACCTGTTCGTGCCCTTCTTCACCACGAAACCCTCCGGCTCCGGCATCGGCCTCGTGCTCTGCCGCCAGATCGCCGAGAACCACGGCGGCTCGCTCACGCTCGAGAACCGCGCCGACCGCAGCGGCTGCATTGCGCGCCTGCGCATCCCGCTCTGATCGAATTGGGGCGGTCGTCGAAACCCAAGACCTGGGTTTCACGCAAAGCCGCCAGGGCGCAAAGGATCGGTCCGAGCTTTGCGTCTCTGCGCCTCTGCGTGAGTCCTGCCTTGGAAACCATCCGTCGATTTGGCCGCGAGCCAGCATCCCAATATCGGGACACCCGCTTCCCGCCTTCGCTCTGAAAGGGCCTCGATCGAAAATCTAACTGTTTTGCTTGTTGCTTAAATCTAACAGCTTACAGCTATCTACCGACTTGGCACGGACGGTGCAATTGTCGCGGGAAATATCGCATCCGCATGGACATTGCCCGCCCCAACGTCGCCAAGGAAAAACGCAAGAAGCGCATCATCTACGCCGTCATCGCGCTCGTCGCGCTGGCCGGCGTCACCGAGGCGATCAGGCGCCTCAAGCCCGCGGCGCCGACGGTCGAGCGCAACCTCGTGTGGATCGACACGGTCAAGCGCGGGCCGATGGTCCGCCAGGTCCGCGGCCTCGGCACGCTCGTGCCGGAGGAAATCCGCTGGATCGCCGCCCGCACCCAGGGCCGCGTCGAGAAAATCATCCTCCGCCCCGGCGCCCCGGTCGAACCCGGCACCCTGATCGTTGAGCTGACCAATCCCGACGTCGTCTCCGCCGCGGCCAACGCCAAGTCCCAGCTCCAGGCCGCCGAGGCCCAGCTCGCCAACCTGCGGGTGCAGCTCGAGAGCACCCTGCTCCAGTCCGAATCCGCGGCCGCCAATGCCAAGGCCGAGTACGAATCCGCGCGTCTCCAGGCCGAGGTGAACGACGAACTCCTCAAGGACGGTCTCGTCTCCCCGGTCCAACACAAGCTTTCCAAGGTCACGGCCGAAACGGCCGCCGCTCGCAACGAAATCGAACAGAAGCGCTACGCCTTCGCCAAGGACTCCATCAAGCCGCAGCTCGCCGTGCAGGAAGCCGAGGTCGAACGCCTCGCCTCCCTCTACAAACTCCGCAACGAAGAGCTCGACGCCCTCCAGGTCCGGGCCTCGATGAGCGGCGTGCTCTCCGCCCTTCCCGTCGAGGTCGGCGCCCAGGTCCAGCCCGGCACCAACATCGCCCGCGTCGCCGACCCGACCAAGCTCAAGGCCGAGGTCCGCATCGCGGAAACGCAGGCCAAGGACATCGCCATCGGCCAGCTCGCCTCCATCGACACCCGCAATGGCCTCGTCGAGGGCAAGGTCGGCCGCATCGACCCCGCCGTGCAGAACGGCACCGTCACCGTCGACGTCTTCCTCAGCGGCGCCCTGCCGAAGGGCGCCCGTCCCGACCTCTCGGTCGATGGCACCATCGAGCTCGAGCGCCTCGACGACGTCGTCTTCGTCGGCCGCCCGGCCTTCGGCCAGGAGAAGAGTTCCGTCAACATCTTCAAGGTCGCCGACAACGGCGAGGCCTACCGCACCCAGGTCCAGCTCGGCCGCAGCTCGGTCAACACGATCGAGATCCTCGGCGGCCTCCAGCCCGGCGACCGCGTCATCCTTTCCGACATGTCCCAGTGGGACTCCAACGAACGCATCAAGCTGAACTGAGCCCGTTCTGAGATCTCAAATTTCAAATCCCTGGTTTCCCCCGTGTTCGCCCCCGTCCTCATTCTTTCGCTGCTCACCCTGCTCATCGCCACCGACGAGCCGGAAAACCATGAGCGCTGAAACCCTGTAACTTTACCTTCCCGCCGCGGGTTCTAACCCCCGGACCAATCCAAAATCGCGATCCCCAACCGAAAATTCCCAACCACATGAGCACCGACACTCCCTCCCTCATCAAACTCGAAGGCGTCACCAAGGTCTTCCTCACCGATGAGGTCGAGACCCACGCCCTCTCGGGCATCCACATGGACATCCGCAAGGGCGAGTATGTCTCCATCGCCGGCCCGTCCGGCTGCGGCAAGTCCACGCTCCTCTCGATCCTCGGCCTGCTCGACACGCCGACCGACGGCAGCTACGTGCTCAACGGCCGCCCGGTGCAGGGCCTCACGCTCCCGGAGCGCGCCCGCATCCGCAACCGCGAGATCGGTTTCATTTTCCAGTCGTTCAACCTCATCGGCGACCTCACGGTCTATGAGAACGTCGAGCTCCCGCTCACCTACCGCGGCATGCCGGCCAACGAGCGCAAGCAGCGCGTGACCGACGCCCTCGAGAAGGTCGGCATGGGCCACCGCGCCAAGCACCTGCCCTCCCAGCTCTCCGGCGGCCAGCAGCAGCGCGTCGCGGTCGCCCGCGCCCTCGCCGGCTCGCCCGCCGTCCTCCTCGCCGACGAACCGACGGGCAACCTCGATTCCAAGAACGGCGACGCCGTGATGGAGCTCCTCCGCTCCCTGCACAAGAGCGGCTCGACGATCGTCATGGTCACCCACGACGCCCGCTTCGCCCGCAACGCCGACCGCACCATCCACGTCTTCGACGGCCGCGTCGTCGAGGAGCAGGTCGAGGCCTGAGCCGGGCTGCGCCCGGCTTCAACGGCAGAAATCTAGAATCGGGCATCTAGAATCCAAAATCGAAAATCTCGAGCCAGTCATCTTGGCCTGAAATTCCAGATTTTAGATTCTAGATGCCCGATTTCACGATTTCCGCGTCCCGCCCGTTTAATTCCCGCTCCTGATTATGCTTTCGGATATCAAGTTCGCCGCCCGCACCCTGGCCAAGACGCCGGGCTTCACCTTCATCGCCATCTTCACGCTGGCGCTCGCCATCGGCGTCAACTCGGCGCTCTTCAGCCTCGTCCACGGCGTCATCCTCCGCGAGGTCATCCCCCTGCGGCCCGCGGAGGTCGTGAACCTCTTCACCGCGAAGAAGGGCGCGAGCAAGGACTACCGCCAGTTCTCCCACGCCGAATACCTGGCGCTGCGCAACGAGAAGGGCGCCTTCGCCGAGGTCGCCGCCATGAACCCGATCCTTGCCGGCATCGGCCAGGACGACGCCATGCGCCGGAGCTTCGCGTTCGAGGTTTCCGACAACTACTTCGCGATGCTCGGCACCACCCCGCAATTGGGCCGCTTCTTCTCCGCCGAGGAATCCAAGCCCAACGCCAACCTGCCGGTCGTCGTCGTCAGCTACAGCCTCTGGCAGCGCTACGGCGGCGAGGCGAACTTCGTCGGCAGCCGGCTGCGCATCAACGGCCAGCCGCACACCGTTGTCGGCGTCGCCCGCCAGGGCTTCAGCGGCCTCAACGCGCTCCTTGCCCCTGACATCTGGCTCCCGCTGGGCCAGTTCTCCAGCTACCAGCAGACCCTGAGCGACAACCGGACGCTGCAGGACCTGAACAGCCCGACAAATTTCACCCTCAACCTCACCGCGCGGCTCGCACCCGGCGTGACCCGCGAACAGCTCACCGCCCGCCTGCCCGCCCTCGCCCGGCAGCTCGACGCCGTGCAGCCCGCCGATCTCGCCAGCGAGCGCGAGCTCCAGTTCGAGACGCCCTCCCGTTACAGCATCAGCACGACGCCGAGCGGCGACAGCTCCGGCTTCCCGCTCGCCGCCACGCTGCTCGCCATGTCCGGCTGCGTGCTGCTGATCGCCAGCCTCAACCTCGCCAACATGCTGCTGGCCCGCGGCGCCGCCCGGTCGAAGGAGATCGCCCTGCGCCTCGCGCTCGGGGCCACCCGCGGCCGCATCGTCCGCCAGCTCGTCGTCGAGGGCTTCCTGCTGGCCCTGGTCGGCGGCGCTTTCGGCCTGCTCCTCTCGCTCTGGAGCAACGACCTGCTGCTGCGCTCGCTCGAGACGCTCTTCAGCACGATGAACTTCTCGCTCGCGGTCGACCCGACGCCCAGTGCGCCGGTGCTGCTCGCGACCTTCGGCCTCTGCCTCCTCGCCACCCTGCTCTGCTCGGTCGGCCCCGCGCTGCGCGCGTCGAAGACCGACCTCGTGCCCGCCCTCAAGCAGCAGGGCACCGAGACGGACGCGAGCGGCGCCCTCAACCGCTTCTTCGCCGGCCGACACCTGCTGGTCATGGCGCAGATCGCCCTTTCGTTCATGCTGCTCTTCAGCGCCGGCCTGTTCGTGCGCGGCGCGCTCGCCGCCGGCCGGGCCCAGCTCGGCTTCCAGCCGCAGGGCCAGCTGATCGTGGAACTCGACTACTCCCTCGGCAACACGCCGCCGGCCGAGGCCCGGCGCGCGATCTTCAACACGCTCGAGCGCCTCCAGCAGGAACCCGGCGTCACCGCCGCCGCGCTCGGCACCCAGCTCGCCTACGGCAACGTGACCAACATGGCGCGGTTCGTCGACGCCCGCGAGGCCGGCTCCGCGAAGAAGGCCGACCCGAATGCGCCCGAACCCGGCGCCGACGCCCTCTACACGTCCATCTCCACCGACTACTTCAAGGCCATGGGCGTGACCCTGCTCCGCGGCCGCACCTTCACCGAGGCCGAGGTGCGCGACGAGAAATCGCCCGCGGTGGCGGTCATCGACGAGGCCCTGGCGAAGAGACTTTTCCCGAACGGCGAGGCGCTGGGGCAGCACATCCGCTACACCCAGCCGCGCGCCGACGGCTCCTCGCCCGAGCTGGAGGTGGTCGGCATCGTCGCCGCGCACCGCCATGACGCCCTGCAGAAGAAAGACCGCCCGCGCGTCTTCGTCCCGTTCGCCCACGAGTTCCAGTCCAATCTTTTCGTGCACGTCCGCACATCCCTGCCGCTGGAAGCGGCGATCCCCTCGATCCGGTCCGCGCTGCACCGGATCGACCCGCAGATGCCCGTGCTGGGCCTCACCCCGATGTCCGAGCTGATCAACCGCAACATCCAGCTCTGGATCGTCCGCCTCGGCGCCGCGCTCTTCGGCCTCTTCGGCGCCGTGGCCCTGCTCCTGGCCGTCGTCGGCGTCTACGGCGTGAAATCCTACGCCGTCGCCCGCCGCACGAGGGAGATCGGCATCCGCATGGCGATCGGCGCACACCCGCGCGATGTCTTCAACCTCATCATGAAGCAGGGGGTCCTGCAGACCGCCCTCGCGCTCGGCGCCGGCCTCGGGCTCGCGCTCCTCGTCGGCAAGATGCTCAGCAGCTTCCTCTACGAGGTCAGCCCCTTCGACCCGCTGGCGCTCGGGCTCGCGGCCTTCGTGCTCGCCGCCTCCGCCCTGCTCGCCTGCTTCCTGCCGGCCCGCCGGGCCACGAAGGTGAATCCAACCGTCGCGCTGCGGAGCGAATAAGCTTTCAGCCTTCAGCTCTCAGCCTTCAGCCCATCACTTTATGTTTTGCTGACCACTGAAAGCTGACCGCTGACTGCTTCCTTCCGCCATGTCCGACCTCAAGTTCGCCTTCCGCCAGCTCCTGAAGCACCCCGGCTTCACGCTGATCGCGCTGGGCACGCTCGTCCTCGGCATCGGCGCCAATGTCGCGATCTTTTCCGCGATCAACACGCTGTTCTTCCGCCCGCTTTCCTTCGCCGAACCGTCGCGGCTCGTCCGCGTGTGGGGCGCCTTCGCCGACCGCGGGCTCGACCAGGCCAACTTCTCCTACCCGCGCTACGAGGCCGTGCGGGACCAGATGGAGGTCTTCACCGGCCTCGCCGCCCAGTCGTTCACCGGCTTCACCCTCACCGGCCGCGGCGATCCGGAGCAGGTGCAGGCCTCGCGCGTCAGCGCCAGCTTCTTCGGTGTGCTCGGCGTGCGGCCCCAGCTCGGCCGCGACTTCCGGCCCGAGGAGGACCAGGCCGGCGGCCCGGATGTCGCGCTCATCACCGACGACTACTGGCGCCAGCATTTCAACCGCGATCCCGGCCTCGTCGGGCAGACGCTCAATTTCAACAACCGCGCCTACACGGTCATCGGCGTGCTGCCGGCTTCGTTCCGGTTTCCCTTCGGCCAGACGCCGGTATGGACCACCAAGCCCTTCGAAACCGAGGGCCTGCCCCACGACCTGATGGTGCGGGGCAGCGGCTACCTGCTCGTGACCGGCCGGCTCAAGCCCGGTGTCACGCTGGAGCAGGTCAACCAGCAGTTGAAGGTCGTGAACAGCCGCTACGCCGCGGCTTATCCCGACAAGGTGGATGCCAACGCCGGCATCTTCGCCCGCTTCCTCCACGCCGACCTCGTGGGCAACCAGCGGCCGACGCTGCTCGTGTTGCTGGCCGCGGTCGGTGCCGTCCTGCTCATTGCCTGCGCCAACGTCGCCAATCTCTTCCTCGTACGCCTCGCCTCGCGCCGCCGCGAGATCGCCATCCGCGCCGCGCTCGGCGCCACGCGCCGCAATATCATCCGCCAGTTCCTCACCGAAACCGTCTTGCTGTCCGTCACGGCCGGCGCGCTCGGTTCGTTGCTGGCGGTGTGGTCGATCGGCGGGCTGGCCCGGCTCGCGAACGATTTTCTGCCCCGCGCCGCTGAGATCAGCGTGGACCTGCCCGTCCTCGGTTTCGCCCTGGCACTCTCCGTGCTCACCGGCCTGGGCCTCGGCTTCCTGCCCGCCTGGCAGGCCTCGCGAGCCGACGTGAACGAGACGCTCAAGGATGCCACTCGCGGCAACACCGGCGGGCGCGCCGCCGGCCGCCTGCGCAGCACGCTGTTTGTCGGCGAGGTCGCCCTTTCGCTCGTCCTGCTCGTCGGCGCCGGCCTGCTGCTCAGCAGCTTCACCCGCCTGCAGCACGTGTCCACCGGCTACCGGCCGGAAAACCTCGCCACGGTCGACGTGCCGCTCTCACCCGGCCAGTATCCCGATGCGGCGCGCCAGACCGCGTTCCTCCGGCAGCTCGCCGGGAAGTTTTCCGCCCTGCCCGGCGTCACCGACGTCGGCGGCATCAACAACCTGCCGGTCGTCGCCGGCGGCAACACCCGCTCCCCCTTTGTCCTCGAAGGCACCGCCGTGCCGCCAATGAACGAGCGCCGGCTGGCCGTCCGCGCGAATTCCATCCCGGGCTATTTCGCCGCCTTGGGCATCCCGCTCAAGCAGGGCCGCGACTTCACCTGGCGCGATGACGAGACCCAGCCCAATGTCGTCATCATCAGCGAAGCCACGGCGCGCCGCCTGTTCCCGAAGGGCGAGAACCCGATCGGCCGCCGCCTGATCACCGGCATCGCCTCCATCCCGCGCGAGATCGTCGGCGTGGTGGGCGACATCCGCGCGGAGGCGCTCGACACCGCGCCGGGCGACACGATGTATTATCCCACCGCCCAGTTGGGCGACGGCTTCTTCTCCTTCGTGCTGCGCAGCACCCGACCGGCCGCCGCCCTGCGCGAGGAGGTCAAGTCCGCCGTGCACTCGCTCAACCCGGGCATCCCGATCGCCGAGGTGCGCTCCTTCGAATCGCAACTCACGCAGTCCATCGCCGACCGCCAGCTGGTGATGGGCCTCGTCGGCTCGTTCTCCCTGCTCGCCCTGTTCCTCGCCGGCCTCGGCATCTACGGCGTCATCGCCTGCTCCGTCAGCCAGCGCACCGGCGAAATCGGCGTGCGCCTGGCGCTCGGGGCTTCGCCCGGCGCGATCGTCCGCCAGGTCGTGGGTGAAGGCCTGCGCCTGACGCTGGCCGGCCTCGGGGCCGGTCTCGTCGCCTCGTTCGCGCTGTCGCGCCTGCTGGCCTCGCAGCTTTACGAGGTGAGCGCCACCGATCCGCTGATCTTCGGCGCCGTCTCCGTTTTTCTCGCCGGCATCGCCCTCTTCGCCTGCTGGCTTCCCGCCCGCCGCGCCGCCCGCATCGACCCGCTCGTCGCGCTGCGATCCGACTGAGCAACCAGCTCTCAACCTACAGCTGTCCGCAAATCCCTCCGCGCCGAGAACGCCGAACAACCAAGCTGATCGCTGAAAGCTGGCTGCTGAACGCTCCTTCTCCATGAACGACCTCCGCTACGCGCTGCGTTCCCTGCTCAAGACCCCGGGCTTCTGCCTCATCGCCATCGCCACGCTCGCGCTCTGCATCGGCGCCAACAGCGCGATCTTCTCGGTCGTCAACGCCATCCTGCTCAAGCCCTACCCGTGGCCCGGCTCCGACCGGCTGGTGTACGTCTACAACACCTACCCGCTGATGGGCCTGCCCAACGCCGGCATCTCAATTCCCGACTACCTCGACCGCAAGGCCGGCGTCAGCGGCTTCGCCGACGCCGCGATGTACAACGTCCGCAGCTTCAACCTGTCGGCCGACGGCGAGCCGGAGCGCATCATCGGCCTCAACGCCACGCCGTCGCTCTTCTCCACGCTCCAGTCCCGCGCCGCCCTGGGCCGCACCTTCGGGGAGAAGGAGGCCGACCCGGGCAACGAGCACGTCATCGTCCTCAGCCACAACCTCTGGAAGAACCGCTTCGGTGCCAAGCCGGACATCGTCGGCACCACCATCCGGCTCAACACCGAGACGTACACCGTGATCGGGGTGATGCCCGAGGGTTTCTATTTCCCGAGCCCGCGCGTCCAGGCGTGGGTGCCGTTCCTCTTCACGCCCGAGCTGCGGTCCGACCAGGAGCGCGGCAACGAGTACTCCACCATGATCGCGCGCCTGAAGCCGGGCGCCACGCTTGACGCCGTGCAGCGCGACCTCGACGCCATCCAGGTGCGCAACGCCGAACGGCTGCCCGACCAGGCCGGCTTTTGGAAGACCGCCGGTTTCGGCGGCCGCGCGCAGGGTTTCCTCGAGCAGAACGTCTCCAACCTCCGCGGCATGCTCTGGCTCGTCCAGGCCGGCGTCGCCGCCGCCCTGCTGATCGGCTGCGCCAACGTGGCCAGCCTGCTCCTCGCGCGTGCCATGGCCCGCGAACGCGAGCTCGCCATCCGTGCCGCCCTCGGCGCCGGCCGCGCCCGGCTCATGCGCCTGCTGCTCACCGAGAGCCTCCTCCTCTTCCTCGCCGGCGGCGCCCTCGGCCTGCTCGTCGCCTGGTGGAGCGTCGAGGCGCTGGGCTCGCTCGGCCTCTCCAACCTGCCGCGCGGCTTCGGCGTGCAGCTGGACCCGGCCGTCTTCGCCTTCACCCTGCTTTGCTCCCTGCTCACCGGCCTCGCCTTCGGCGCCCTGCCGGCCTGGTCGGCCTCGCGCGGCGACGCCGCGGCCGCGCTCAAGGAAGCCGGCACGCGCGGCTCCGCCGGCAAGCGCACCACGCTGCTGCGCGCCGCGCTCGTCACCGGCGAGATCGCCCTCGCCGTCATGCTGCTCTCCACCGCCGGCCTGCTCATCCGCAGCTTCGAGCGCCTGCAGCAGGAAAACCCGGGCTTCTCCCCGGGCGGCGTGATCACCGCCCAGCTCGCCCTGCCGTTCGCAAAATACGACCAGCCCGCCAAGAAGATCGCCTTCGCCGATGCCGCCCTCGCCCGCCTGCGCGAGTTGCCGGGCGTCACCGCCGCCGGCCTCACCGACGTCCTGCCCTTCACCGGCAACAACAGCCAGGGCTCGTACTCGCTACCCGACATCACGCTGCCGCCGGGTGCGCCGCTCCCGCACGGCCAGCAGCGCCGCGTCGATCCCGGTTACTTCCAGGCCATGGGCCTCACGCTGATCCGCGGCCGCCTCTTCACCGCCGCCGACACCGCCGCCACCCAGAGGGTCGTGCTCATCGACAAGGTCCTCGCCGACAAGTACTGGCCCGGCCAGGACCCGGTCGGCAAACGCTTCAGCCGCGGCGGCGACGACGCCCATCCCGACATCTGGACCATCGTGGGCGTCGTGGCCCCCATCAAGTTCCAGAGCCTCGAGGAGGACGTGAAGAAGGAGACGTATTATTTCCCGTTCGCCCAGCAGCCGCCGAACAACCTGATCCTCGTCATCAAGACGTCCGGCGACCCGACGCTCCTCACCTCCGCCGTCCGCGCCGCGGTGCGGTCCGCCGACCCCGAACAGCCGGTCTACGACGTGAAGACCATGCGTCAGCGCATGGACGAGGTCGCGCAGACCCGCAAGGCGCCCATGGTGCTGCTCTCACTCTTCAGCGGCGTCGCGCTGCTGCTCGCGGTGCTCGGCGTGTACGGCGTGCTCGCGTTTTCCGTCGCCCAGCGCACCGCCGAGTTCGGCGTGCGCATCGCGCTCGGCGCGCGGCCCGGCGACATCGCCGGCTTGGTGCTCCGCCAGGGCGCGCGGCTCGTGCTGGCCGGCATCCTGGCCGGACTCGCGGCCTACCTCGCGTTCAGCTCGGTCGTGGGCAAGCTGCTCTACGGCATCGCGCCCACGGACCCGGCGACGCTCGCCGTCGCGCCCGTCGTGCTGGCCTTCGCGGCCCTCGCCGCCTGCCTGCTGCCGGTGCGCAAGGCCGTCCGCGTGAACCCGCTGGAAGCCCTGCGGGCAGAATAGGAATCCAGAATCGGGCATCGGTAATCAAAAATCTATAGTTTCAGTCCGAAATTTCGGATTTTAGGCGCCCGATTGCTGATTTCACGATTCCTCCGCGTCGCTGACGGCTTTATTCTGTAACTTATCGAAAGGTGGTGTGTTTTCCAGCGAGGCCCCCACTCCCGCCTCCCTTTCATGAAATATGCCCTCCGTTCCCTCCTGAAGTCGCCGGGCTACACGATCGTCGCCCTCATCACGCTGGCCCTCGGCATCGGCGTGAACACCTCGATGTTCAGCCTCGTCGACGAACTCCTGTTCCGCGTCGCCCCCTTCCCGCACGGGCCGGAGATCCACCAGATCCTCGGTGAAACCCGGCAGGGCCGGCGTTACAGCTTTTCCGAGGTTGAAACCCGCGAAATCCGCGAAAAGTCCGGTTCCTTCGCGTCGCTCCTGACCATGAGCTACGGCGGCAGCGCGCTCACCGAGCCGGGCCGCCCGGCCGAGCAGGTATCGAGCGTCCAGGTGTCGAAGGAGTTCTTCGACGTGTTCGGCGTGCAGCCCTTCCTGGGTCGCGCCTTCACGCCCGAGGAGACGACCCAGGGCCACAACCAGGTCATCCTGCTCAGCCATCCCTTCTGGCAGCAGCGCTTCGGCGGCAGCAACGACGTCATCGGCCGCACGCTGCGGATCAACGGCGAGTCCGTGACCGTCATCGGCGTCATGCCCGCCAGTTTCAGCTGGCGCATGCTCTGGGGCGACACGGCGTTCTGGCGCCCGCTCAACTTCACGCCCGACCAGGTCAAGAGCCGCACCTACCGCTCCTTCCAGCTCATCGGCCGCGTGAAACCCGGGGTCACCGGCCCGCAGGTCATGGCGGAACTCGCCCCGGTCGCCTCGGCCCAGCTCAAGGATTTCCCGCAGGATTACAACGGCCTGACCTACGTCGTGCCCCAGCTGCACGAGGCCCAGATGGACGACGAGGGCCGCCACATCGTCCTGATGCTGCTCGGGCTCTCGGGCTTCGTCCTGCTGCTCGCCTGCGCCAACCTCGCCAATCTCCAGCTGGCGCGCGCCACCACCGCCATGCGCGAGTTCGCCATCCGCGCCGCGCTCGGCGCCTCCCGCGGCCGCCTCATCCGCCAGCAGCTGACCGAATGCGTGCTGCTCGCCGTGGGCGGCGGCGCCCTGGGCACGCTGTTCGGCTGGGGCCTCAACCGCGTCCTCTCCGCCATCATCCGGATCGGCTCCGAACCCGGCGGCCTCAACCTCCCGCTCAACGGCAAGGTCCTCCTCTTCACCTTCGCGGTCGCCGCCTGCGCGGGCATCCTCTTCGGCATCGTGCCGGCGTGGCTGTCGTCGCGCGCCGATGTCGTCACGGCGCTCAAGTCCCAGTCGCGCGGCTCGACCGGCGGCCGCAGCCACCACCGGATGCGCCAGGCGCTCATCATCGCGGAGGTCACCCTCGCGCTCGTGCTGCTCGGCGGCGCCGCCGTCATGCAGCGGGGCTTCGACAAGTTCCTGCACAAGGACGTCGGCTGGGACACCGGCCGCCTGCTGACGGGCGCCCTGTCCATCAGCGAGCAGCGCTACACCGATCCGGCCGCGCGCCTCGAGTTTTTCCGCAAGGTCGAGTCCCGCCTCTCCGCCCTGCCCGGCGTCGAGAAGGTCGCCCTGAGCACCGGCGTGCCCATCTGGGGCTACGGCACCGCGCGCAAGGTCGCCACCGAGAAGCTGTCCGACGCCGACCAGGCCAACCTGCCGCTCGCCAACCACGTCCAGATCACGTCGAACTACTTCGCCGTGCTCGGCGTGCCTCTGATCGAGGGCCGCAACTTCACCGAGGACATCAAGGCGGACGGCCCCCGGGTCGCCATCGTCAACGAAAGCCTCGCCCGCCAGCTGTGGCCGGGCCGCAGCGCCGTCGGCCAGCGCCTCGCGATGCTCAACGAGGGCAAGACCACGTGGAGCGAGGTCATCGGCGTCGTGCGCGACACCCAATCCGCCGCCGACATCGGCAACGAGCGCGTCACGGGCCAGGTGTTCCGTCCGGCCGCCCACGAGCCGTGGAGCTGGATGCGCTTTGTCATCCGCGCGGCCGCGCCCGAGACCCTGCGGGAAAGCGTCCGCCGCGCCATCGCGGAGATCGACCCGGACCTGCCGGCGGACGACCTGCTCACCGTCGCCTCGGCGGTCGAGCGCGGCCAGCACAACCTCGTGGTCGTCGCCCAGATCCTCGGCGGGTTCGCCGTGCTCGGGCTCGTGCTCGCCGCCATCGGCCTCTACGGCGTCATCTCCAACCTCGTGGCGCAGCGCACCAGCGAATTCGGCATCCGCCTCGCGCTGGGCGCCCGGCCCGCCGACGTCCTCAACCTCGTCATGCGCCACGGCCTGCTCCTGACCGGCATCGGGCTCGTCCTCGGGCTCGGCGGCGCCTACGGCCTGAGTCGCCTGCTCGGCTCGATCATGCCGCGCCTCGTCAGCGCCGACCCCGTCGCGCTCGGCGGCATGGCGGTCATCCTCTTCGGCGTCGCCGCCTTCGCCTGCTGGCTGCCCGCCCGCCGGGCGACGCAGGTCGACCCGATGGTTGCGCTGCGGAGTGAATAAGCGCTTCCCTGTCGCCATTGCCCTGTCACCTCGGCGCATCCTCGCGCTTCTCGTCAGCCGTAGGCTGGGCGAAGGCTGATGGTCGCCCTTCGGTCCGAGTAGGAAATCGTGGAAGCTGGCATCTAAAATCGAAAATCTGGAATTGCAGATCCCGGCTGCGCCCAGCGTCATCAGCGCAACGCCGCATGAGATTTAAGCTTCTAGATGCCCGATCGCTGATTTCACGATTTCTGCTCCTCGGCAGCCTCACGATTTCCGCCTTCGCCACGCCGCCCCACGTCGCGCTCCTCAAAGAGGCGAGTGCCGCCGCCAAGGCCGGCGATAACGCCGCCGCGCTCGCGAAACTCGAGGAGGCCGCGAAGCTCCGGCCCGACTACCCGCGCATCCAGCTCAGCCTCGCGCGCCTCTACGCCGCGCTCGGCCGGACCGACGAGGCCCTCGCCGCGCTCGACCGCCTCGCCGCCATGGGGGTCAGCCTGAATGTCGCCGCCGACGCGGCGCTCACGCCGCTGCAGGAGGCGCCGCGCTTCCCGGCCGTCGCCGCGCGCCTCGCGGCGCCGCCCGCGATCCGCGGCGAACTGGCCTCCCTCCGCACCAAGGGGGTGACGGGCATCATCGAAAGCGGCGTGCCCGATCCCGGCACGGGCGACTGGTATTTCGGCGACGTCCGGAACCGCTGCATCTGGAAGCGCGACCCGGATGGCACGCTGCGGAAAGTCACGAGCCCCGGGGAAAACCTCGACGGCGTCTTCCGGCTCCTGCTCACTCCCGACCGCAAGACCTTCTGGGCTGCCACCGCCAGCGTGGGCGCCATGACCGGCGGCGAAGCGGAGGAAGGCGCGCGCTCCGCGCTCATCGCGTTCGACTTCGCCACCGGCGGCATCGTGGCCCGCTACCCGGCGCCCGCCGACGGCCGCAAGCATCTCCTCGGCGATTTCATCCTCGCGCCCGACGGCACGCTCTACGCCACCGATTCCTTCGCGCCCGTCATCTGGCGCCTGCCGCCGGGCGGCACGCAGCTGGAGGCGTGGCTGGAAAATGACGACTTCCTGAACCTGCAGGGCCTCGCCTTCGGCGCCGACGGGAAAAGCCTGTTCGTCGCCGACTACAGCAACGGCATCTGGCGCATCGACGTCGCCACGAAGGCGGCCACGCTGCTCGCCGCGCCGGCCAACGCCACGTTCTTCGGCATCGACGGGCTCTACGCCGTGCCGGGCGGATTGCTGGCCGTGCAAAACGGCGTCAATCCCCAGCGCATCCTGCGGATCGAAGCGGGCGACAACGGCCAGCCCTGCGTCGCGCAGGTCGCCGCCGGCGGCTATCCGGCCATGACCGACCTGTCCCTGGGCACGGTGGCCAACGGGCGTTTTTATTTTGTCGCCGACAGCGGCTGGGCGCTGTTCGACCCGCCGCCGGCGACGGCCCCGGCCCCCCGCGACCTCACGATCTATTCGTTCCAGGTCAACTGAGCCGTCAGCGACCAGCGGTCAGCTTTCAGCCAAACCGGCGGCTTCGGAACCTCCCGCTGATCGCTGAGGGCTGACCGCTGACGGCTGGCGCCAGCGTGCCACCCAGCCCTCGACGCGGTTCTTCTGCCGGTCAAGCCAGACGTAGACCACCGGCACGCTGTAGAGCGTCAGCAGCTGGCTCACGGCCAGGCCGCCGACGATCGCCAGGCCGAGCGGCCGGCGCATCTCGACGCCCTCGCCCGACGACAGCAGCAGCGGCAGCGCGCCCAGCAGCGCGGCGAGGTTGGTCATGAGGATCGGCCGCAGGCGCATCTGCGCGGCCTCGAAGATCGCCGTGCGGGCCGGCATGCCGTCCTGCCGCTCGCGCGCCAGCGCGAAGTCGATCATCAGGATCGCGTTCTTCATCACGATGCCGATCAGCAGGAACAGCCCGAGCAGCGCCACGAGCGAGAACTCGGTGCCCGTGAGCCGCAGCGCGAGCAGCGCCCCCAACCCCGCCGAGGGCAGCGTCGACAGGATCGTCAGCGGATGCACGAGGCTCTCGTACAGGATGCCCAGGGCCAGGAAGACGGCGATGAGCACGCCGACGATCAGCCAATGCTGGTTGTTCAGCGCGCTCTGGAAGGCGTTCGCCGAGCCGCCGAGCCGGCCCTGCACCTCCGTGGGCAACATGATCCGCGCCAGAGCGCGGTCGATCGCCTGCAGCGCCTGCTGCAGCGATACGCCCGGGGCCAGCGAGAAGCCGATGTTCTCCGCGACGAACTGCTCGCTGTGCCGCACGCGGTCGTCGACGAGCGCGTACTCGTACTTGGTGAACGCCGACAGCGGCACGCGCGAGCCGTCGGCCGCGATCACCTGCACCTGGTCGAGCACGACCGGGTCCTGCGTGTACTTCGGCTCCAGCTCCATGATCACGCGGTACTGGTTCAGGCTGTCGTAGAGCGTGGAAATCTGCCGCTGGCTGAAGGAATTGTTGAGCACCGCGGTGACCGTGCGCATGTCGACGCCCAGCCGGCGCGCCGCCTCGCGGTCGATGTGCAGCTGCACCTGCTTCGTGCCGCCCTCGGTGGGCACGTCGACGTCGACCAGTTCCGGCAGCTTGGCCAGTTCGCGCCCGACCTTGGGCGCCCACGTGCGCAGGACGCCCACCTCGCTCGCCAGCAGCGCAAAGTCGTAGGAGCTGCCGTCGGACACGCGCGGCATCTCGATGTCCTGCGCCACGCGCAGCCACAGGTTGCCGCCCGGCACCGGCGGCATCTGGCGGCGCAGGCGGTCGGCCACGGTGCGGGCCGAGTCCTTGCGCTCCCCGAGCGGTTTCAGGCGCACCATCATCCATGCGTTGCTCGTGCCCGCCGGGCCGCCGGTCATGCCGACGATGTCGCGCACCGCCGGGTCGGCCATCACCAGCTTCCGGTAGGTTTCGATCTTGGGCTGCATCACCTGGAACGAAAACCCGTCGTCGCCCCGCACGAAACCCTGCAGTTGCCCGGTGTCCTGCTCGGGCAGGAACCCCTTGGGAATGCTGTAATAAAGCGATCCGTTCAGCGCGATGATCGCCACGAGCACGAGCAGCGTGCCCTTGGGGTGGCCGAGCACCCAGCCGAGCGTCCGCGCATAACCGGCGCGCAGCCGGTCGAACCCGCCGTGACTCAGCTTCTGGAAGCGATTCTCCGTGTGGACCGACTCGTACTTCAGCCAGCGCGCACACAGGCTCGGCGTCAGCGTCAGCGACACCAGCAGCGAGACCAGCATCGCCGCCGCCAGTGTCAGCGAGAACTCCCGGAACAGCCGCTCGACCAGACCGCCCATGAAGAGGATGGAGACGAACACGGTCACCAGCGACAGCGTCATCGCCAGCAGCGTGAAGCCGACCTCGCCCGCGCCCTTCATCGCGGCCTTGGCCGGCGCCAGCCCGGCCTCGATGTGGCGCTGGATGTTTTCCAGCACGACGATGGCATCGTCCACCACCAGGCCCGCGGCGACGATCAGCGCCATGAGCGAGAGGCTGTTGAGCGAAAATCCCTTCAGGTACATCAGCGCGAACGTGCCGATGATCGACACCGGGATCGCCACGCTGGTGATCAGCGCGCCGCGCACGCTGCCGAGGAAGCCGAAGACCACCACCACGACGAGGATGACCGACAGGATGAGCGTGTGCTGCGATTCCCGCAGCGTGGCGCGGATGGCCGGGGACCGGTCCATCACGACCGCGAGGTCGGCGTCGGCCGGCAGGAAAGCCCGCAGGGACTTCAACTGCGCATTGATGGCGTCGATTGTCGCCACGATGTTCGCGCCCGGCTGGCGGCTGACCATCAGCAGCACCGACGGCTGGTCGTTGTGGTAGCCGCTGCTGTTGCGGTCCTCGACCGAGTCCGTGACCGTCGCCACGTCGCCCAGCCGCACCGGCGCGCCGTTCTGGTAGCGGATGATGAGCGGCAGGTATTCGCTCGCGTGGCGCAGCTGGGAGCTGACCTGCACCTGCCATTGCGCGTCGTCGGACTCCACCATGCCGCGCGGACGCAGCGAATTGGTGTCGCTGATGGCGCGGCGAACGTCGTCGAGCGCGATGCCGTAGCTGGCCAGCGCGTGCGGGTTGAGCTGCACGCGCACCGCCGGCAGCGAGCTGCCGCCCACCGTCACCTCGCCCACGCCTTCAATCTGGGAGATTTTCTGCGCGAGGATCGTCGAGGCGAAGTCGTAGAGTTGCCCCGGCGCGAGGTTGGGCGAACTCAGCGCCAGCGCCATGATCGGCGCGGCGGAGGGGTTCACCTTGCGGTAGGAGGGGTTGCGGGGCATGCCCGCCGGCAGCTGCCCGCGCGCGGCGTTGATGTCGCGGCCGAGGTCGAACTGCAGCGTGATGTTGGTCGAGCCGGCGCGGCTGCCCGAGGTGATCGCCGTGATGCCCGCGATGCTGCCCAGCGCGCGCTCCAGCGGCGTGGCGACGCTGGACGCCATCGTCTCCGGGCTGGCGCCCGGCAGGTTCGCGCTGACGTTGATCGTTGGGAAATCGACTTCCGGCAGCGGCGCCACCGGCAGCAGGTGATAGGCCAGCAGCCCGGTGAGCACGAGCCCCGCCGCCATCAGGCAGCTCCCCACCGGCCGGTGAATGAAGGGACCGGCGAGGTTCATGGGGCGATCCCTCCACTCCGTCCCCTGCCCTTGGCTTCCGCCCGGTTCACTGGACGTCGAACGTTCGCCGTTGAACGTTCAACGTTGAAAAAAGTTCCGCCAACGGGAGCGCCGCCGTTCGTCATGACGCCCCCTGTTCCGGCACGGCGCCGACCGGGAACGGCGCCTGGGTGTGCGCGCCGCGCGCCCGGCGCGCGAGGCGGTCGAAGAAGAGGTAGACCACGGGCGTCGTGAACAGCGTCAGCACCTGGCTGACCAGCAGCCCGCCCACCATCACGAGGCCCAGCGGCTGCCGCAGCTCGGCGCCGGAGCCGGACGAGAGCATCAGCGGCAGCGCGCCGAAGAGCGCCGCCAGCGTCGTCATCAGGATCGGCCGGAAGCGCAGCAGCGCCGCCTGCCGGATCGCGGCGCGCGGCGTCATGCCCTGGTTGCGCTCCGCCTCGAGGGCAAAGTCGATCATCATGATGCCGTTCTTCTTCACCAGGCCGATGAGCAGGATGATGCCGATGATCGCGATCATATCGAGCGGCCGGCCCGTGAGCCAGAGCGCCAGCAGCGCGCCCACCGCCGCCGACGGCAGCGTCGCGCTCACCGCGATCGTCGGGAAGTCGATCTGCGGCAGCGGCGAGACCGGCAGCACGAGGTACGACACCGCGCCCGCGAGCACGAGCGCGATCAGGAGCAGCGTCGTCCCGACCGGCCGCCGGATGAACGGCCCCGAGATGTTCACCGGCGCCTCCGGATCCGATCGAACAGCACGTAGATCACGGGCGTCGTGTAGAGCGTCAGGATCTGGC
>CAYZSN010000320.1:0-4208 GCA_964481095.1 uncultured Oleiharenicola sp.
CGCGGAGCGGACCGAGGGCAGGAAGGGCGGCACCCGCTCGCCCTTCGGCACCGGCAGCACGCCCCCGATGGGCGTGCCCGGCAGCGTCCCGGCCGGCGGCAGCCTGCCGCCCGGCGGGAGTTCGCCGCAGTCCTCGGGCTCCGCCCCGATCCAGTTTCCCACCGCCGCCGGCAACAAGCCCGCGCCCACCCATTAAGCCATGCCGCTCGGACGCACCCAGACGCAGATCATCGACAAGCTCGAGGAGATGGGAAAACTCTCCGCCGAGCAGAAGGCGACGTTGCTCGGGCGGCCCGACGAGCCGACGGGCGACCAGCTCGACCAGATCCTGCAGGCGGACCACCACATCACGATGTTCCAGCTGCTGCTGGCCAAGTGCCGCGCGCTGGGCCTCGCGCCGTACAACGTCGCCCGCTACCGCGTCCACACCGCCACCTTCGAGAAGATCGACCTCGAGTTCTGCCAGAAGAACATGATTTTGCCGGTGGGGCAGGTGGGCGACTTCCTGCTCGTCGCCTTCGCCAACCCGTTCGACACGACGGTCGCCTCCAAGATCCAGGACAAGACCGGCCAGCGCGTCGTGCGCCTGCTCGGCCGCGAGTCCGACATCCGCGAGAAGCTCAAGAAGGACCAAGTCCACGACGAGGTACAGTTCTCCGACGTCGTCGACCAGCTCGGCGCGCAGTTCGACGAGGAGGAGACCGAGATCAAGGACGAGGACCTCGAGAACGAGGAGTCCGCGCCGATCATCCAGCTCTCCAACCGCATCATCGAGGACGCCTACTTTGCCGGCACGTCGGACATCCACATCGAGCCGTGGGAGAAGGAGGTCGTCGTCCGCTACCGCATCGACGGCCTCACGCAGGAAAAGCTGCGCCTCCCCGCCAAGGTCGCCGGCGCGCTCGTCGCCCGCTTCAAGATCATGTGCAACCTGGACATCGCGGAACGCCGCCTGCCCCAGGACGGCCGCATCGTCTTCAAGCAGTATAACAAGAAGAACATCGACATCGACCTGCGCGTCTCGACCGCGCCGCTGAACCACGGCGAGGGCGTGGTGATGCGCATCCTCGACAAGCAGAAGTCCACGCTGCCGCTGCCCGCGCTCGGCTTCACCGACGCCAATCTCGCCAAGTACCGCGAGTGCATCCGCCAGCCCTACGGCATGATCCTGCACTGCGGCCCGACCGGCTCCGGCAAGTCGATGACGCTCTACTCCGCGCTCAACGAGGTGAACACGGCCGACGTCGTCATCCGCACCGCCGAGGACCCGATCGAATACACGCTGCCCGGCATCAACCAGATGCAGATGCACCGGCAGATCGGCCTGACCTTCGCCGCCGCGCTCCGCGCCTTCCTGCGCCAGGACCCCGACATCATCCTCGTGGGCGAAATCCGCGACAAGGAGACCGCGAACATCGCCGTCGAGGCCGCGCTCACCGGCCATTTGCTCATTTCCACGCTTCACACCAACGACGCGCCGAGCACCGTGGCCCGCCTGACCGACATGGGCATCGAGCCGTTCATGATCTCGTCGTCGCTTGTGTGCGTCTGCGCCCAGCGCCTGATGCGCCGCGTGTGCAAGGTCTGCCGCGTCGCCTACGAGCCCGAGGGCCGCGAGAAGGACATGCTCGTGCGCGCCATCGGCTGGTCCGGGCAGATCTACAAGGCCAATCCCAAGGGCTGCCCCAAGTGCAACAGCACCGGCTACAAGGGCCGCATCGGCATCCACGAGCTGATGGTGACCAACGAGGAACTGATCGAGGCCATCAACAAGGAGGCCGAGACCGCCGAGCTGAAGCGCATCGCCATGAAGGGCGGCATGAAGACCTTGCACCAGGACAGCATGATGAAGGTGAAGGAAGGCCTGAGCTCGATGGCCGAGGCCCTCAGCACCGTCCCGCAGGACATGGAACTCCGCGAGAAGGCGGCCAAAGCCTGAACGATCCCTGAGGTGAACCACAGGGGCACGGAGACACGGAGTGTCGGGCCAACCACGGTCCTTCACTCCGTTCAGCATGACCGTCGTTGAACCTGAAGAGACAAAGCTGTCATTCTGAGCGCAGCGAAGAATCCAGTGACTTCCCATGAGCCGGTTTCAGTCTTCAGGTTCTTCTCCGTGCCTCTGCGTCTCTGGGATTTGACGAAATGAATTACTGGCCCGAATTCCTCACGATCTTCGCCGCGCACGCGCTCGCGGTGATGAGTCCCGGGCCGGATTTCGCGATCGTCCTCCGCCAGAGCCTGCGGCACGGCCGGCGCCCGGCGCTGTGGACCAGCGCCGGGATCGGGTGCGGCCTCGGCGTCCACATCACCTACAGCCTGCTCGGGCTCGGCCTGTTCCTGAAGAATTCCCCGGTGGCGCTGCTCGCGGTCAAGTGCCTCGGCGCGGCGTACCTCACGTGGATTGGGCTGCAGGCACTTCGGGCCCGGCCGCAGGACGGGGACGAAGTGTCCGCCGTAGGCTTGGCGAAGGAGGACGCCACCCCCACGGCCCGCGCCGCCTGGACGACCGGCTTCCTCGTCAACGTGTCCAACCCCAAGGCGGCGCTGTTCTTCATCGCGCTCTTTCCGCTGGCGGTGAGCGTCCACACGCCGAAGTGGATCCAGGCGGGCTACGGCCTGTGGATGACGGTGAGCACGATCGGCTGGTTCAGCTTCGTCTCGGTGGTGTTTGCGAAGGAGCCCGTGCGGCGCGCCTTCCTGCGCCACGGCCACTGGATCGACCGCGCCCTCGGCGTGGTTTTCCTCGGCTTCGCGCTCAGCCTCGCGGTGACGACCCCGCGTTAATCCGGCCGGCCGCCGCATCCGCGGCCCGCTGGCGTCGGCGCGGCAACTGATGCCAGCACATGCGTGGCGATGGTGCGGGCGGCAAAAGGGTGCGCGATCTTGCGGAGATTCTTGCGCCAGTGGCGCCAGAGAACGGCGTTGTGGGAGAACGCGGCCTGCAGGCTGGCGCTGATGGCCTGCGGCGTGGTGGCGAGCGCACCGGCATCGTGGCGGCGCAGCAGCTCGTAGTTGCCCTCCTCCTGGCCGGGCACGATCTGGCTGACGATCAGCGGGCACAGCGCGTTGATCGATTCCTGGGTCGTGGCGCCGCCGGCCTTGCTGATGACGACGTGGTGCGTCATGAGCAGCTCGGGGATGCGGTCGGTCCAGCCGAGCACCTCGGCGGGCGCGGCGGCCCCGCGGGCCAGCTGCTCGATTTCGCGCCGGAGACGCAGATCGCGGCCCGTGGTGAAGGTGATCTTCCATTCATCATGCCTGAGCAGCTCGCGGGCGATGGGCAGCGCGGTGGCGCGGCTGGAATTGATCATGTACAGCACGCGGCGCGACTGGGCCGGGCCGACGGGCTCGGGCGGCTGCAGTGCCGCCGGGCGGTCGGCGAAGGCGAGCGAGACCGGGAAGCCGCTGACATGCACCTTGTCCATGGGGACGCGCCGCTCATGCAGGAAGGCGGCGGAGCCGGCGTCGGTGACGAACCAGCCGTCGGATGGCGCGCGATACCAGAGCGAATTGATCGTGAGGGCATCGGTCACGACGGTGAAGTGCGGGCTCGTGACCAGGCCGTCCGCGCGCAGCCGGTCAACCAGCCACGCATAGACGGGATAAGTGGAAACGAGCGCGACGGGTTGTTTCTCGACGATAATGCGCCCGAGCAGCCCGCGGTGGCTGCCGAGCGTGCGGAACATCGCGGGCGCGCGGGCGGATTCGTCGAGCCAGCGGTAGATGCCGCTCCAGACCTTCGGCGCGGTGTTGATGAGCTTCAGGTAGCCGCGGCGGGACAGGTTGTTGAGGCGCGGGGCGCGGAGCGCAAAGATGTCGACCAGCTCGGCCTGGATGCCGGGCTGTTCGTCGAAGGCGGCTTTGAGGGCGCGGGCGGCGCTGTTGTGGCCTTCGCCGTAACTGGCAGACAGGACGAGAATGCGGCTCATCGGGGCGCCGCCACCGAGCCGAGGTCGCCGAGGACGGGTGCCGGCCCGAGATCGGTCTCGTCGGCGGGCTCGCTCGGGCGCATCGGAAAGACGGCGGTGAACTGCTTGAACGTGATCAATTCAAACCGGCCGTCAAAATGTTCCACGATGGCGGTCAGCGACTCGACCCAGTCGCCGGAATTCAGGTAGTGGATCTCGCCGATCATCTTGTCGGCCGGGGTGTGGATGTGGCCGCAGATGTCGCCGACGCAGCCGCGGCTGCGCGCGAGCGCGGCG
>CAYZSN010000321.1:0-6358 GCA_964481095.1 uncultured Oleiharenicola sp.
GGCGCGCCGGAGCCGAATGACGCGGCCGTGGCGATCCATTTGCAGACCAGCACCAGCACGAGGATCTTCCAGGCGAGGCCGCCGTTGAGGATTGTCACGACCACGCTGTAGCCGTTGCCGCACACCTCGGGCACCTTGATCGCCAGCAGGCCCACGACCAGGCCGCCCAGCATCAGGCGCACCGGCACCGGCAGGGAGGTCCAGGCAAACAGCGACTCGGCCCGGCGCAGCGAGCGGAGGAACCACGGGGCCGTGAGGCCCGCGAGCACGCCGAGCACGAGGAACGGGCCGATCTCCCACAGCGAGTGCAGCGTGAACGCCGGCACGGCGTACAGCGTGTGTGCCGCGGAGAACGTGCGCATTGTCAGCGTCGCCGCGACCGCCGCCACCGCGAGCGGGCCGAGGCTTTCCATCGCGATCGTGCCGAGGATGATTTCCGCCACGAAGAACGAGCCCGCAATCGGCGCGTTGTACGCGGAGGCGATGCCCGAGGCCGCGCCGCAGGCCACGAGCAGCCGCTGCTGCGGCGCGGACAGCCGGCGCCAGTGGCCGAACCACGAGGCGGCGACGGCGGCCAGCTGCACCATCGGGCCCTCGCGGCCGATCGAGCCGCCCGAGGCGATCGAGCACATCGCGGCCGTGCTCTTCACCAGGCTCGATCGGACCGGCAGCTCCCCGTTGCCGATCAGGATCGCCTCCATGTAGTCGGTCGAGCTCTCGCCCCGGTGCAGCCGGCGCCCGAAGAGCAGCACCAGGCCGGCCATGAGGCCGCCGACCGCCGGAACGGCCAGCCGCTGCCACCATTCCAGCTCCACGAAGGTCATGACAATCGCGTCGTCCCGGCCGGTCAGGAGCAGGTGCACGAAATCCGTGCCCCACCGGAACCCGAGCGCCACCAGCGCGCCCATCACGCCCGCCACTGCGGCATAGGCCAGTGTCTCCTGCCAGGGGGAAGGCCGCAGCTGCTCAATGACCCACAGCCGCAGGCGCAGGAGGCGCAGCAGCCGGTGGTAGATTTGCGGCACGACTTCCTTCACGCGCCGTCTGGTCTGCCCGTACACGGCCTGAGTGACAAGGTTTGTTCGCGGGTGGTTCCCGACGCTGCGGGTCGGGATCGCTGATCCCCAGTCGGAGACCCCGGACTGCAATTCAAGCTTCCGGGATGGCCGCCCCACCCTTCCGCAGCGCACGCCACCGATCCCTGAACGTTGAACGTTCAACGTCGAACGTTCGACGTTCAATTGCCCAAAGCTCAGTCGCCCGTCCGGTCGGTCGCGACCGGCTGCTCGACAACCCCGGGCGCCACCGGGCCGAGGGGCGCCTCGGGCTCGGCCGCCTCGACGGCGCTGAGCTGGATGAGGCTGTTGAGCGAACTGAAATGCTTGGTCCACTCAAAGTCGCCGCTGTGGCCGCCCACCACCTGGTTGAAGAGCTGCTTCTTCTCACCCTTCAGCGCCTGGATGCGCTCCTCGATCGTGCCGGCCGTGACCATGCGGTAAACGAACACGGTGTTCGTCTGGCCGATGCGGTGCACGCGGTCGATCGCCTGGTCCTCGACCGCCGGGTTCCACCACGGGTCAAGCAGGAAGACGTAATCCGCCGCGTGCAGCGTGATGCCGGTGCCGGCGGCCTTGAGGCTCACCAGCATCGCGGCCGCGCCCGACGCCGACTGGAAGTCCTTCACCGGCTTCTGCCGGTCCACCGTCATGCCGGTGATCTCGTAGCGCGGCAGCTCCGGGTAATGCGTTTCGAGCGCCGAGCGCACGCGGTCGAGCAGCGTCACGAACTGCGAGAAAATAACGACCTTGTGGCCGCTGGCCACGACTTCCTGGAGCTTCTCGATCAGGAGCTGCAGCTTGCCGCTGTCGGTGAGCGGCGAATTGAGCCACGGCAGCAGGTCCGGATCGCAGCACACCTGGCGGAGGCGCGTGAGGAGCGCGAGGAAGCCGAAGGACTTTTCGCGCAGCGCGAGGCCGATGTCCTCGCCGAGGCGCGCGAGGCCCTCGGTGCAGATGCGGGCGTACTCGGCGCGCTGCACCTCGGTGAGCGGGCAGAGCAGGTCCATCTCGACCTTGGGCGGCAGCTCGGTGGCGACCTCGTTCTTGGTGCGGCGGAGGATGAACGGCGCGACCTGCTGGCGCAGGCGGTTCATCGTGCCCTCGCGGTCCTGGATCAGCGCGGACTCGAAGCCCGCGCGCGAGCCGAGCAGGCCGGGCAGCAGGTAGCGGAAGATCGACCACAGGTCCAGCTGGCGGTTCTCCAGCGGGGTGCCGGTCATCACCAGCCGGTGCTCGGCCCGCAGCGCGAAGCAGGCCTGCGTGACCTTGGCGTCGGGGTTCTTGATGAACTGGCCCTCGTCGAGGATGGCGTAGCCGAACTCGGTGTGGTCGAGCAGCGCGCGGTGCTTGCGCAGCTGGGTGTAGCTCGCGAGCCAGATCAGCGGGGTCTTGATGCCCTTGAAATCGTTGCCCGACTTGAGCGTCTCGACCTTGGCGTCGGGAGAACAGCGGAGGAGCTCGTCGCGCCACACCGGCACGACGCTCGCCGGGCACACCACAATGTGGCGCTTGCGCACCATCGGGCGCGAGCGCAGCAGCGCGATCATCTGCGCGGTCTTGCCCAAGCCCATCTCGTCGGCGAGCAGGCCGTGGCAGCCGGTCTCACAGAGGTGGTGCATCCACTCGACGCCGCGGCGCTGGTAGTTGCGCAGGTACTCCGGCAGGAACGGCGGCGTGGTCGGCGCGGTCATCACCTTCTGGCGCCACGTCTCGATCTCGGGGCCGAGCGTGACCTTGATGCGCTGGTCGTTGAAGAGGGAGAAGATCAGGTAGGGCGGGATCTCGCCGTCGACCTCGGTTTCCTCGAGGTTGCGCTTCCACTGCTGGTAGCTCTCCCACTTCTCGGGCGAGATGGTGACGATCCCGAGGTCGGGCAGCAGCATCGGCGTGCGCCCGTGCTTGAGCAGCGCGGCGGCCTGCTCGTCGGTCAGCAGCTTCTCGCCGGCGCGGAAGATCCAGCGCAGGTCCAGGCTGCCGTCGGAGCCGGGGCGGCGGTTAGCGACGGCCTCGATCTCGATGACGCGCGCGCCCTGCTTGATGTTGTCCACCTTCGCGTCGAGCTCGATGGCGAAGTGCTTTTTCCAGTGCGGCAGCAGGTCGCGCAGGAAACCGGGGATGTCGGCCAGCGCGTCGAGCGCGTAGGCGTGCGTGCCTTGGTTGTAGCGGAAGTGGGCCTTGCGCGCGTAGGTGGCCAGCGCGATGAGCTTCGCGCGCTCGGCGGCCGTCGGGTGGTGCGCCGTGTTGCCGAGCGCCGGGATGCGGTTGCGGCCGCTCTTCCAGAAGGCGAGGAACACGAGGCCCTCGGCGTTCGTGGTGAAGCTGAGCAGGAGGTCGCGGGCGGGCGCGTTGACGTCGGCCGGCTTCGCGCCGTTGCTGGCGCCGTTGCCGGGGTGGGTCGCGTGGCCGTTCTGGCCGCTCGGCGCGTGCGCGGGGGCATGGGCCTTGGGCGTGCCGTTGCCATTGCCACCCTTGGCGGCGCCGGGCAGCAGCGCGCTGATCTCGTCGACGAGGAGTTCCTCGATCTCGTGGAGACCGGCGACCGCGATGGCATTGGCCAGCACCGTGTCGGTGGAGGACGACCGAACCTTGATCAGGTCGCCTTCCCACTCGATCACCGCGTACTCCTCCTTTTTGTCCACGCGGCGGTGGATGATCGCATCCCGCGCTCCCAGCTCGACTTCCCGGATTTCGCTGTCGCGGTACATCGCATGGCCCCGCTCGACGTGGTGGGCGTCAAACTGACCCTCCCATTCCACGTCCATGCGGCTGAACCAGAACTCCAGGGATTGCGGAGTGTAGATGCGCTTTGGTCCGTGTGATTGCATCAAACTAAAAGAGCGACGTTAGAAACTTACGCCTCTGGGGTGCAACACCTATTTGCCTCTTTTGCGAGCGAGGCAGATCACAAATTTCGCGGTTCGTAAGCCCATCCACGCCAAGGCGACCCGCTCGTTTCACCGGGTTGTCACCTGTCCGGCACGGGTTCGTCACGTGGCGCGGCCATGATGGCAGTGCGCTCGACGGCTGGCAGGTGGCCGCCGCCCGGGCCAAAATCATTGAACCTTGTCCTCGTAACCGAAACTTACTCTCCCGAAATCAACGGCGTCGCCATGACGCTCGGCCGCTTGGTTGATGGCCTCGCGCGCCACGGCCACCGCCTCACCATCGTCCGCCCCCGCCAGCGGCACGAATCCCCCCGCTTCAGCGTCACCCACCGCGTGGCCTGCCGCCAGGTCCGCCTCCCCGGGATCCCGATTCCCGGCTACCCGCAGCTCCGCCTCGGCCTGCCGGCCTCGCGCCGCCTGCGCCAGCAATGGAAGCTCAACCGCCCCGACCTCGTGCACGTCGCCACCGAGGGCCCGCTGGGCGCCTCCGCCATCACGACGGCGAAGGAGATGGCCATCCCCGTCACGTCGAGCTTCCACACCAACTTCGACCAGTACACGCGCGACTACCGCATCGGCTGGATGAAGCCCGTCGTCTCCGCCTGGCTCCGCCGCGTCCACAACCGCACGCTGCGCACGTTCGTGCCGACCCGCGACCTGATGGCCCGCCTCGAGGGCGAGGGCTACCGCAACGTCCGCCTGCTTTCGCGCGGCGTTGATGCCGAGCTCTTCAACCCGGCCCGGCGCGACCACGCCCTCCGCGCCTCCTGGGGCATCGAACCCGACGGCCTCGCCGTGGTCCATGTAGGCCGCATGGCTGCCGAGAAAAACTACCCGCTGCTTTTCCGGGCCTTCGACGCCGTCAAGGCCGTCCAGCCCAAGGCCCGCCTGGTCCTCGTCGGCGACGGCCCGCTCCTCGCCTCGCTCCAGAAACAGCGGCCCGACGCGATCTTCACCGGCTTCTACACCGGCGCCAACCTCGCCCGTTACTATGCCTCGGGCGACCTCTACCTGCACACGAGCATGACCGAGACCTTCGGCAATGTCGTGACCGAGGCGATGGGCAGCGGTCTCGCGGTCGCGGCCTTCGACTATGCCGCCGCCCACGAGTTCATCCGTCACGGCGAAAACGGCCTGCTCGCCGCCGTGGGCGATGAGGCGGCCTACCTCGCCAACGCCGTCCGCCTCGCCGCCGAGCCCGGAGTGCGTGCCCGCCTCGCCCTCGCCGGCCCGGCCACCACCCGCACCCTGACATGGGATGCGATCGTCGATCGCTTCGCCGCCGACCTCGCCGAGGCGGCCGATGAATTTCACGCGTCCTCGCTGCCTGGTTCCCAGCGACCCGCACTCCGAGCCGCAGCGCAGGCTGCGCGGCTCGTCCCCGGCTCCCAGGAAGGAGCAACAGGAAACACCCAAACCTCCGCTGCACCATGAAACACGCACTCCGAGTCCGTACTGTCATCCTCTCCGATGTGCACCTCGGCACCCCGCACAGCAAGGCCGACGAGGTGACGCATTTTCTCAAGCACACCCGCTGCGACCGCCTGATCCTCAACGGCGACATCATCGACGGCTGGCGCCTCAGCCGCGACGGCCAGTGGACGAAGTCCCACACGCGTTTCATCCGCCGCGTGCTCACGATGGTCCAGAAGCGCGATACCGAGGTCATCTACCTCCGCGGCAACCACGACGACTTCCTCGCCCGCCTCCTCCCGATGCAGTTTGAAAACATCAGCCTCGTCGAGGACTTCGTCCATGAGACGCCACAAGGCCGCTATCTCGTGCTGCATGGCGACGTCTTTGACGGCGTCGTGAAGAACATGGTCTTCCTCGCCCACCTCGGCGACATGGGCTACGCGCTGCTGCTCCGCCTCAACCGCGTCTACAACTGGTTCCGCAAGCTGCGCGGCAAGGAATACTTCTCGCTCAGCCAGGCGATCAAGGCGCGCGTCAAGCAGGCCGTCAGCTTCATCGGCAAGTTCGAGGATCAGATCGCCGCCCTCGCCCGCGACCGCGGCTGCATCGGCGTCATCTGCGGCCACATCCACACGCCGGCGGACAAGAAGATCGGTGACATCCACTACCTCAACTCCGGGGACTGGGTCGAGTCGCTCACCGCCATCGTCGAGCACCACGACGGACGCTTCGAGCTCATCACCTTCAAGCAATTCTGCGCGGAATTCCCGATGCCGGGGGACGACTCCGCTGATCCGGAGGCCGATGGGCCTGTGCCGTTCCCGGCCGTCTTCGCCGCCGCTGTCAGCCGCTGAGACTCATCCAGTCGAGGGTCGAACGTCGAAGGTCGAAGGCTCTCCGATCCGAAGCTCTGGCATTCAACATTCGCCCCTCGTCCTTCGACTCCTGCTTCCCCACCTCCCGCGTTCGACCCTCGACCTTCGACTTTCGACTGCCCTA
>CAYZSN010000322.1:0-6933 GCA_964481095.1 uncultured Oleiharenicola sp.
CCCGACACGGGACTGCCCCCGGCCGCCGGCCCGTCGGGGCGTGAAGCCCCTCCCGCCTGGGTTCGCTTCGCCTCGGCCATCTTCGCGAGTTCCTGGACGGTGAGCGTCCGGTTCAGCGGCGTCACCGGCGCGTTGTCGCGCTTGAACTCCCGTTCCTTGAAGCCGTACTCCTTGCGCGGCGGCGGGGATTCCTCGGCCATGGCGTGACGCTAACCATGGAGTGGAAAGTTGAAAGCTGGGAGTTGCAAGCAGGCGGCCTGGCATTCCGGTCTTTCAGTCGAGGGCCGGAGGCCACGCGAAAGGAAGTCACATTGTAGTCCGGGCGCGCCCGCCCCGGACGATCACGCATCACTCTCCGCCTTTCAACCCCGCCGTCCGCGACCCGCGCCGGTCCGCGGGACACGAGTCGGGGGCGGCCGGCGGGCGGCGCAGGCAGCGCGCCAAGCCCAGGCTGCTGGGCCGGGCCGGGGCGAACCATGCCTGACGCTCCCGCCCGAGGGCGGGCGTGAACATCAGCCCCGCCGCTGTTGCAGGCTGGAGATCTCGTCGCGCAGGGTGTTGCCATCCTGGCGGGCATTGCGGCGGGCGCGCTTGAGGGCCGCGCCGCTGTCGGCGAGGGCCGCGGTCAGCTCCGCGTTGGCCTTGGACAGCTCCGCGATGCTGGCGCGGGCGGCGACCAGCTGGGCCTCGAGATCCTGGAGGGTTGGTTCCGGCATGAACCGTGCGTAGCGGGCGCGGGGCAAATAGCGATGGCCATCGCCCGCCGGCGGGGCGGCCGCGCAACGGGACATCCGCCGCAACGAGTTGCGCCTTTCTTCGCCGCGATCCCGTTGGGTCTCGCTATTCCGCCCCGGCTGGCGATGCTCCGGCCCACGTACACGCGTTGCGCCCCAGTGGCTGGTGGGTCCTCGGCTGAACAGGGGTTCAATTGACGATTCGAAACCCGGGTTTTCGGGAACGGACTGGCCGGGACGATTGCACGACCAACCCGTCTCCATGAGCAACAAACTATACGTGGCCAACCTGGCCTACACCGTCACCGACACCGCCCTGCGGTCCGCTTTCGAGGAATTCGGCCCCATCACCGACGTGTTCATCGCCACCGATCGCGAGACGGGCCGGCCGCGCGGCTTCGCCTTCGTCACCTTCGAAACCGCCGAGCAGGCCAAGGCCGCGATCGCCAAAATGAGCGGCGCCGACCTCGAGGGCCGCGCGCTCACCGTCAGCGAGGCGAAGCCCAAGGAAGGTGGCGCCGCCGGCGCGCCCAACCGCAATTTCGGGCCGGACCGCCGGGCCGGGGCCTTCGACGCCCGCAATCGGAACCGCCGCTGATGGACGCCGCCACCCCTTTGCCCCCGGCCTTGTCGGCCCGGGCGTGCCGCATGCGCGGCCGCCGCGTGTACCTGGAGATCACCGAGCGCCGGGAGGTCAGCTTCCCGGTGACCAAATACGCGACGCTCGCGGACGCCTTGCAGGTGGAACTCGAGACGATTCATCTCTGCGACGAGGGCCGCGCGGTCACGTGGGCCAATCTCGACGAGGTGATCCAGGTCGGCGACGTCGCGCGCAATCTCTTCGTCCACACCCCCCGGCCCGCCGGCGACGGACAAGAAACCCCGTAACTTTTGCGCCGGTGGCGGGTTTTCAGGGGGCACGCCATGCTCTCCAACCTCCGCCTTGCCCTGCGCACCCTCGCCCAATCCCGCGGGTTTGCCTTCATCGCCGTGCTCACGCTCGCCGTGGGCATCGGAGCCTCGACCGCCATCTTCAGCGCCCTCCAGGCGCTCGTCCTCAAGCCGTATTCCTACCCGGCGTCCGACCGCCTCGTGCACGTGTGGTCGGGCAACGGCTGGCCCCTGTCGCCCGCCGATTCCATCGACCTGCGCAAGGACTCGTCGAGTTACGTGTCCTTCGGCGTCTACAGCCCGCAGTCGTACAACGTCGGGCAGGAGAACGCGCAGTCGGTCATGGGCGTGTCGGGCACGGCCGACGTGCTGCGGGCCTTCGGGGTGCAGCCGGCGCTCGGCCGTTTCTTCACGCCGGCGGACGACGCGGTGGGCGCCGCCCAGGTGGTCATCATCAGCCATTCGCTCTGGCGCCAGCTTTACGCGGGCGACCCCGGCGCGCTCGGCCGCAAGCTCCGCGTCAACGGCGGCGACGCCGAGATCGTCGGCATCATGCCCGAGGGCTTCGAGTTCGTCAGCCCGTGGATGCGCACCGACGACTGCCAGCTGTGGACGCCGCGTTACTTCGACGCCGAGGAGATCAAGCAGCGCGACAGCCACTACCTCCTGGGCATCGCGCGCCTGAAGGACGGGGTTTCCGTCAGGACGGCGGACGCCGAGATCAAGACCATCGGCAAGCGCCTGACCGCGCTGTATCCCGACTCCAACACCCGCAAGGAATTCCTGGTGCGCTCGCTGCACGAGGAGATGACGCGCGACATCGGCAAGCAGGTGTGGCTGCTCTTTGGCGCGGTGGCGCTCGTGCTCCTCGTGGCCTGCGGCAACGTCGCCAGCATGCTGCTGGCGCGCAGCACGCGCCGGCAGGGCGAGTTCAGCATCCGCGTGGCGCTCGGCGCCGCGCGCGGCGACCTGATGCGGCTGGCGCTGGCGGAAAGTTTCGCGCTGGCGCTGGCCGGCGCGTTGCTCGGCGCATTCTTCGCCTGGGGCGGCGTCGAGGTGCTGCGCGTCATCGCGCCGGTGAGCGCGGCGCGCAAGGCCGCGATCGCGCTCGACGGCTGGGCGCTCGCCTTCGGGCTGGCGGCGACGGCGTGCACCGCGCTGCTGGCCGGGCTGCCGCCCGCGCTCGCCGCGATGCGCACCTCCGTGGTGACCATGCTCCGCAGCGAGGGCCGCGGCGCCACGGGCTCGCGCTCGCGGCACGTCATGCTGCGCGGCCTGATCATCGCGCAGGTCGCGGTGGCCTTCGTGCTGGCCAACGGCGCCGTGCTCTTCTCCGCGGCCTACCTCCGGATCGCGGAGGAAAACCGCGTGCTCGCCAACGACGAGGTGATCACGGCGCAGGTGGCGCTGAACGGCGACCGGTACGAGAAGGACGAAACCCGGGTGCAGTTCTGGTACGACCTCGTCGGCCGCGTGCAGGCGCTCCCCGGGGTGACGAAGGCCGCGATCACCTCCAAGCTCCCGCTCGAGGGCGGCAGCAACACCAACGCGCTGGTCAACGACGAGGTCTACGACCCGACGCAGCGCCGCATGTCGGTGGAGCGTTCGTCCGTGACCGAGGATTATTTCGCCGCCATGGGCCTGCGGCTGGTCAAGGGCCGCAACCTCCGGGCCGAGGACCGGACCGGCGACATCCGCGGCGTGGTGGTGAACCAGGCCGCCGTGGCGAAGGCCTGGCCGAAGAAGGACCCGATCGGCGAGATCCTGCGCGGCAACAATCCCGGCAAGCCGTGGTATGTGGCGCGCGTGGTCGGCGTGGTCGAGGACGTGAAGCAGTGGGGCGCGGACGCCGAGGTGCAGCCCGAGATGTACACCGCCCCCGAGGGCCATTGGGGGCGCCGGATCAACCTCGTGCTGCGGAGCACCGTGCCCGCCGGGCAGATGGCGCCGCTCCTGCGGCGCGAGCTGGCGGCGATCAACCCCGAGCTGGCGCTGCGCAACGTGCGCACGATGCGCGAGGTGGTCGGCCAGTCGATGAAGAGCCAGCGCGCGGTCGCGGGCCTGGTGAACTTTTTCATGGCGGTGGCGCTCGGCCTCGTGGCCGTCGGCCTCTACGGCACGCTGTCGTACCACGTGCAGCAGCGCACGCGGGAGATCGGCGTGCGTGCCGCGCTGGGCGCGCTGAAGGGCGACATCGTGCGGCTCGTCTTCCTGCAGGGCAGCCGCTGGGTCGGGCTCGGCCTGGTCATCGGCCTCGCCGGCAGCATCGGCCTGTCGTTTGCGCTGAAGTCGGTCGTCTACCGGATGAACGGCGTCAGCGTCACGCAACTGCTGCTGGCCATGGTGGCCGTGGGCCTGGCGGCGTTCCTCGCGTGCTGGCTGCCCGCGCGGCGCGCGGCGCGGCTGGATCCCGTCGAGGCGTTGCGCTCCGACTGAGCGCCAAGGACATGCACCGGGCGAGGGAACCGGCCGCCTGTTTTTCCCCGTACCCCGCCCCGGGGATTCCCCGGGGAACTGGCTTTCGGCGCGGCCGGTCCATCAGGTAACCATGAAAAATGCCAAATACCTCCTCTCCCTCGCCGCCACCGCGGCGATGTTTGTCTGCACCACCCTCACGCACGCCGCCGAGCTCGACCGCGCCGACCGCCACTTCCTCGAAAAGGCCGCCAAGTCCGGCATGAAGGAAGTGACGGTCTCGCAGGAGGCCCTCCCGCACCTGACCAGCCCGTCCGCGCGCGACTTCGCCAACATGGTGATCGCCGACCACACCAAGGCCAACGCCGAGCTCGCCACCCTCGCCGCCAGCAAGGGCGTGACCCTGCCGACCGAGAACGAGCGCGTCGCCAAGAAATGGGCCAACAACACCAAGGACGTGGACGACGAATACCTCGCGACCATGGTGGATGACCACAAGGACGCCGTCGACCTGTTCGAGAAGGCGGCCAAGTCCAAGGACGCCGACATCGCGGCCTTCGCGCAGAAGTACCTGCCGACGCTCCGCGAGCACCTCGCGACGGCCAAGTCCGACAAGAAGATGAACTGAGCCGGCCCGGCCCGGCATGACCGACGCCCGCCCATCCGGCGGGCGTTTTTTTTGGGGTGGGAGGGCTTTCCGCCCCGCCCAGGGCAAACGAAGCCGGCGAAGTCGGGGCGCAAAGCCCCGCCCACACTACCTGGCCACAACCGGCGCAAACTGCGGGTGCGACTCGATCCGCTGCTCCAGCGCGGTGCGCGCCGCGGCGGAAAGCGCCGCCGGGGTTTTCGCGTCGCTGCGCCGCCACCGGGCGAGCCACGCCTCGCCGAGCAGGGCCGGCGCCCGCGGGTGGAAGGCGACGGCATCGCCCCGTGTGAAGGCCACGGTGGTGTCGGCCTTCGGGCCCGTGCCCACGCCGGCCGCGACGTGGAAGCCGGCGCCGAGCAGCGCGACGCGCACCGCCGTGGCGGCCGAATAGGTGTACAGTTCGGCGGGCCGGGCGGCGCAGGCGGCGCGGATGCGCGCGAAGGTTTCCGTCGTCCACAGCGGCGTGTCGGTCTTGGCGGAGAACGGATCGTAGAGAATGATGTCCGGCGCCGGGGCCCGGTCGATGAACTGCAGGAAATCGCCGGGCAGGAGTTCCCAGCGCAGCGCGCCCGATGCGTGCGCCCAGCGGCCGTCGGCCAGGATGGCCTGCGGCGCCGCGTGGCGGACGTGCGGGAAGTACGCGCCGCGCCCGGCCGCGAGGCGCAAGGGGTCGAGGTCGCATTCGAAGCTGACGAGCCGGAGCCGGCGAACCGGCTTTTCGCCGGCCTCGGCCAGGACGCGCTCGAAGCAGCGCACCACGGCCATCGCGTTGATCGCGGCGCCGAGGCCGACATCCCACACCACGAGTTCGTCCGCCGCCGCGCCGGCCGCCGCGAGGCGCGTGGCGAGCGCGGACTGCCCGACGTACAAGCGATTGGCCTCGTCATTCGGATCGTTGACGGAGTGCATCACCTCGCCGGAGCTGATCTGCCGCACGCTGTTGAACCCGCCGGGGCCCCGGTGGATCTCATAGTCGCCGAGGCGCGGGTAGCGGAAGGGGGTCGCGGGCTTCGGTTTCGTCACGGGGTTTGCCCGGTCCTCGCAGCCGAGCTCGTCGCGCATCCGCTCGTAGAACGGAACGAAGGCATCCTGCAGGATGCTCGCGCGCATTGCGGCCATGAGGCGGTGGTAGAAGGTCAGGTTGTGGATCGCCAGGAGGTGCCACCCGAGCAGCTCGTCGGACTTCACGAGGTGGTGCAGGTAGGCGCGGGTGTGCTCGCGGCAGGCCTGGCAGTCGCAGGCGGGGTCGAGGGGTTGCTCCGCGAACTTGTAGGCCGCGCGCCGGAGGTGCAGGCGGCCCTGCGAGGTGAAGGCCGTGCCGCGCTGCGCGACCTGCGTGGGGATGATGCAGTCGAACATGTCGACGCCGCGAGGCACGGCCTCGAGGAGGTCGAGCGGCGTGCCGACGCCCATCAGGTAGCGGGGGAGGTTTTGCGGCAGGTGGGCGGTGACGACGCCGGTGAACCGGGAGCGCTGCTCCGGGGTTTCGCCGACGGCCAGCCCGCCGATCGCGAGGCCGTCGAAGGGCAGCCCGCGCAGGAAGGCCGCGCTTTTTTCGCGCAGGTCGGCGTGGCAGGCGCCCTGCACGATGCCGAAGAGCGCGGCCGGCGAGTCGCCGCGGGCCGCGAGCGAGCGCCGCGCCCAGCGGTGCGTGAGCTCCATCGCCGCCGCGGCCTCGGCGTGCGGCGCGGTGGACGGGATGCACTGGTCGAGCGCCATCATGATGTCGCTCCCGATGGCCTGCTGCATGGCGAGGCTGGTTTCCGGCGAGAGCAGGTGCAGGCGGCCGTCGACATAGCTGCGGAACGTCGCGCCCGCCTCCTCCATCCGCCGGTCGCCCGGCAGCGAGAAGATCTGGAAGCCGCCCGAGTCGGTGAGCACGGGCCGGTCCCAGTTCATGAAGCGGTGGATGCCGCCGACCCGGCGGAAGACCTCGGGGCCGGGGCGCAGCAGCAGGTGAAACGTGTTGGCGAGCAGGACGCTCGCGCCGGCGGCCTTGAGCGAGTGGATCGTCTGGCCCTTGACCGTGGCCTGCGTGCCGACCGGCATGAAGACGGGGGTCTGCACCTCGCCGTGCATGGTGGTGAAGCGGGCCGCCCGGGCCTGCGAGCCGGCGGCTTCGCGTTCGAGTCGGAAATTCAGGCGGGACATGCGCGGCGGGAGAGGGTGCGCCGAGCACAGCGCGGCGTGCGCCCGCCCGCGAGGTTTCTTTGCGGACGGCGCCGGGGCCGGGCCTCAGCCCGTGTC
>CAYZSN010000323.1:0-8014 GCA_964481095.1 uncultured Oleiharenicola sp.
AGGGCTGGATCCAGGCGGAATGGCGCCTGACCGAGAACAACCGCCGCGCGAAATACTACGCGCTGACCCGCGCCGGGCGCAAACAACTCGAGACCGAACAGGCGCTATGGGACCGGATGAGCGCCATCATCGCGCTGGTCCTGCATTCGGCCTGAGCGCGCCGTCCCGCCATGAATCCGCTCCGCCGCTTCCTGCGCCCGCTGCGTTCGCTGTTTTTCCGGCAGCGACTCGAACGCGACATGGCCGAGGAGATGCGCTTCCACCTCGAGCAGCGCGCCGCCGACCAGGTGGCCGACGGGCTCCCGCCGGAGGAGGCGCGCTTCGCGGCGCAGCGCCGGTTCGGCAATATCGCCAGCCTCCAGGAGCAGGCCCGCGCGGCCCGCGGCGGGGCCGGGCTGGAGCGCCTCGCCAAGGACCTGCGCCTCGCGTTCCGCCAGCTCGCGCGTTCGCCCGGGTTCAGCCTGCTGGCCATCCTGACGCTCGGGCTCGGCATCGGCGTCAACACCGGGATGTTCAGCGCGTTCAATTCCATCGTGCTGAAAAAGCTGCCCTACCCCGCCAGCCCGCAGCTCGACCGCCTCTACCGCGCCACCGCGCAAAATCCCGAAGGCGCCTTTTCCGCGGCCGATTTCCTCGACCTGCGCCCCGCGGCCGCCCCCTACGGCGACGTGTGCGCCTACCAACCCGGCGAAGCCAGCCTTTCCGAGCCGGGCCAGCCCGCGGAAATGGCCGCGGCGTACCGGGTCAGCGCGAATTTCCTTTCCCTGCTCGGCATCCCGCCGCAGCTCGGCCGCACCTTCCGCCCCGCGGAGGAGATCGCCGGCAACGACCGCGTCGTCGTCCTCAGCCACCGCACCTGGGTCAACCGCTTCGACGGGCGCGCGGACATCGTCGGCCACACCGTCCGCATCGACGGCGAGCCGCATGAAATCGTCGGGGTGATGCCGCTGGAATTCAACGACTGGCGCCACTTCGGCAACGTCGACTTCTTCCGTCCGCTCGTCCTCAGCGGCGCCCAATCCGCCGACCGGCACAACCCCGTCCTGCGGGTCATCGGCCGGCGGCGGCCCGGCCTCGCGCGCAGCGAAGCCGATGCCTTCATCGCGAACTTCGGTGTCCGGCTGGCGGCCGATTTCCCCGCCGAGAACAAGGGCGCCACGTGGCGCGCCGTGGTGCTGAACGACCTCGTGGCGGGGAAAAACGGGCCGGCGATGTTCTCGATGCTGCTGGGCCTGTCCGGCTTCGTGCTGCTGATCGCCTGCTCCAACCTCGCGAACTTCCTGCTCGCCCGGACCATGACGCGGGCCCGCGAATACGCGGTGCGCGCCGCCCTGGGCGCCTCGCGCCTGCAGCTGCTCCGTCCGCTGCTCGCCGAATCCCTGCTGCTCGCGCTGGCCGGCGGCGGGCTGGCCATGCTCGTGGCGGCGTGGACCTGCGACTGGCTTTCGTACCGCTCCACGGGCGACAACGGCGAGCGCGTGCACATCCTGCTCGACGGCCACGTCTTCGTGTGGGCCCTCGGTGCTTCCCTTTTCACGGCGGCGGCCTTCGGCCTGGCACCCGCGCTCTTCGCGCTGCGGCTCGACCTGAACGACACCCTGAAAAGCGGCGGGCGCGGCATGACCGGCGGCCGCACGCACCAGCGCTTCCGCCAGCTGCTCATCGTCGGGCAGTTCGCGCTCGCCATGGTCCTGCTGACGGGCGCGGCGCTCTTCATCACCGGCCTCGACGAGGTGAACGGCCGCCGGTCCGGCTGGTCGTCCGAACACCTCGCCAGCGGCTCGGTCCTCCTGCCGGCGGCGGACTACGCCGACCCGGCCAAGCTCGCGGCCTTCCACCGGCTCGCGCTGCAGCGGCTCGAGGCCGTGCCGGGCGTCGCGACCGCGAGCCTCGCCAGCTTCATGCCTTATTTCAACTGGTTCGACGCGCGGAAATACCTTGTCGAGGGCCGTCCGCTGCCCGAGGCGGGCAAGGAGCCGCTGGCCCTGTTCAACAGCGTCAGCCCGGGTTATTTCGACACCGTCGGCACCCGTCTGCTCGCGGGGCGGCTCTTCACCGCGGGCGACGACGCCGCTTCGCCCCGCGTGTATGTCATCAGCCAGTCGCTGGCGCGGGCGTTGTTTGGCGAGGCCGATCCGGTCGGCCGGCGTTTCGCGCTCGCCGCGGCCCAGCCGCAGTGGGGCGAGATCGTCGGCGTGGTGAACGACATCGTTTCCACCGTGCCCGACTCCCGGGACGCGGCGCTGCAGGTCTACCAGCCGATGGCGCAGGAACCGCGCCTGCGCTTCGAGATCGCGGTGCGCACCGCCGGCGTGGCGCCCGCCGCGGTGCTCGACGGCCTCCGCGCGGCCATGGCCGCGCTCGATCCCGACCTGCCGGTGCGCAACCTGAAGGCCGCCGACGACGCCATCGTTCGCGCCAACTACCAGCAGGGCGTGCTGCGCGACATGCTTGCGACCTTCGCCGCGCTCGGCCTCGGCCTGGCCTCGCTCGGCATCTACGGCGTCATCGCCCGCATGAACGCGCAGCGCAGCGGCGAGTTCGCCATCCGCCTGGCCCTCGGGGCGAGCGTCCGCGACATCACGCGCCTCGTGCTCGGCGCCGGCGTGCGGCAGGCGCTCCTCGGGGCCGCGCTCGGGCTGCTCGGCGCCGTCGGCGTCTCGCGCCTCCTGGCCATGACGTTCCCGAACATGCGGATGAACAGCGCGCTCGTCCTCGCCGGCACCACGCTGCTCCTTGTGGGCGTGGCCCTGCTCGCCTGCTGGCTGCCCGCCCGTCGCGCGGGCAAGGTCGACGCCATGCTGGCGCTGCGCGCGGAGTGACCGGCCGCCGTTACAGGAGCTTCTCCACCGCCGCGATCGCGCGCCGCTCGCGTTCCACCCAATTCCCCTGGATCAATTCGTACGGCAGGTGCCGGCGCTCGAGGGCGCCGCGCCAGACGCGCATCGCCTTCTCGCGGTCGGCGGGATCGGGAAAGCAGCGCTGCGGGTCGGGCGCAAAGGGCACGTCAATGTCGAGCAGCAGGTAGAGCGCGTAATTTTTGCAGCGTTTTTCCGCGCCGCGGCGCAGTTCGTCCGGCGTCGTCCCGTACAGCAGGTCGCTCCACAGCATGGTCGTCAGCGCCTCGGTGTCGCAGAGCACCAAGGCTGCCCGTTTGTCATATAATGTATGACAAACTGAATTGGCCGCCTCGTCCTCCCGCCGCCATTGTTCCTGGGCAATCGGCAACATGTCCTCCAGGCCGAGGGCGCCTTGCGCGTCCCAGCGCTCGCGGGCATATTCGGCCACGAGCGGCGCGTGGAAATGCGCGGCGAGCTTAGTGGCGAGCTCGGTCTTGCCCGTGGACTCGGGCCCGTAGACGGCGATGCGGAGCGGCGCGTTCATGCGGCCGCCGGTGTGGTTCTCGCCCGCGCCCACGCGCGCCAGCCCGCGAGCCCCAGGACGAGGTAGATGGAATAAAGCAGCGCCGTGAACGCGAGCGCTGCGCGCCAGTACGAGGCCACGGCCACGGCGTTGACGACGGTCCACAGCACCCAGTTCTCGACCTTCTTGCGGGCCTGCAGGACCTGCGCGGCGACGCTGAACATGGCGATGAACGCATCCCGCCACGGCATCACTGCGTGGAGCAGCGGCGCCACCACCAGCGCCCAGGCCGCCGTGGCCGCGCCGGCGGCCGCGAGCGTGAGCAGCCGGCCGCGGGCCGACAGGGTCGTGACGGGCAGCTCGGTCGCGGCGCCCTTGTCCTTCACCCAATGCCACCAGCCCCAGGCCAGCGTCACGAAGAAGAAAACCTGCAGCAGGGCGTCGGCGGGAAACGCCGCGCGGCAGAACAGCACGCCCTGGACCGTCACCGCCGCGAGACCCACGGGAAAGGCCCACAGGGTGCGGCGGATCATCAGGCCCACGCCGACGAGCCCGAGCCACAGGTTCAGCTGGTCCAGCCACGATGCCGTCGTCAGGCCCGCCCAGATGTTCTGCCCGATTTCGCTCATCAACGGTGTGCTAGTTTGGGGTTTTTCTCGCGGGGCGCGCCGGGACGATCCCGCTGGGATTGCCCCGACGTTCCGCTTTGCGGAACGCCTCGCAATGACAAATTAGCCCGAACGCGTGCGTCAGGTCGCCTTGGCCGCGGCGGCCAGCCAGGCTTCCATGGCTTCACGCGTGATGGTGTAGTTCGCCGCGCAGCGCGGGCACTGCACGTGGATCACCTCGCTCCCGCCGAACAGGTCGCCGAGGCCGTTCTGCGCGGCGGGCGCCAGGGCCGCGAGGATCTTGCGCTGCTCGCAGCCGCAGTGCCACCGGTAGAGGCGGCGCTCGATGCGCGCGAGGGTCTGCGTCCGGGCGAGATCCTTCACGTCGTCGAGCGTGATCTCGTTCAGCCAGGCCTCGTCGCAATCGGGGTGCGACAGCAGCATGGCGTACTTCTCGTCGCCGAGGTCGAACAGGCGCGCCGGGCGCTGCTCGCTGGTCGCGTAGAAGGTCTCGGTGGCGTGGAAGAGGTCGGCGCCCTCGAAGTTGACGACGCTGCGGCGCTTTTCCGTGCCGCGGCGCGGCATGGTCTCGCTGTAGAAGACGCTCTTCGGCGCCTCGCGCACGTTCTCCGTGAACAGCCGGCCGGTGACCGTGCAGTCCTCGTTGTCGCCCGCGAGAAACAGGTTCAGGGCCGGGTTTTGCAGGCCGATCGTCCACGCGAGGTGCTCGTTCTTCGGCCGCGACGCGCAGTGCAGCGTGAACGCGGTGAGCGCCTGCTTCAGCAGGGCGTCCTGCCCCGGCGTGTGCCGGAGGCCGTTGTCGGCCAGGTGCAGGTAATAGTCCACGAAGAGCGGACCCATGTCCGCCTGCAGGAGCATGACGTTGCGATGGCGGACAAAATCCGCCGTCACCACGGCGCCACTGGGCTCGTTCGCATGTTCGTCATTCATGCCGGCCAATGTATGCAAAAATGCCGGAAGTCGAGCGGCGCCCAAGCCTGCCGGCGCGCCTCCCTTTCACGGGCCTCACCGGAGACAAAATCCTCCAAAAATAACCCTAAAACGGCGTTTGCCATTGGCCGGCCGGCCCTGAAACTGCCCCTGCACATGTCCGCCCCCACCCCTGCCGGTTCAAACCACGTCGAGGAGGAGCTGTCGCTTCCCCTTTTCTTCGCCACCATCGCCGGTTCGCTCGCCGTCCTGGCTGGCCTCTTCTGGCTCGCCGCGCCGCACGGCGTCTGGCTGGCCCAGACGGGCACGACCGCCGGGAAGTTCATCGCGGCGTTCCTCCTCATGCACCTCTTCGCGTGCTTTGTGGAATTCTTCTTCCACCGCTATGTCCTGCACAAGCCGGTCGTGCCGTTCCTGAGCAAGTTCTACCGCCAGCACACGCTGCACCACAATCTCACCCGCATCGGCCGCCGGCGCACGGCCACCGGCCGGGAGATGCCAGTGGTGGAAAACATCTATCCGATGACGACCCCCGAGCAGGGCGAAGCGTCGTTCTTCCCGTGGTTCACGCTGCTCATCTTCGGCCTCATCGTGTCGCCGATCCTGGTCCTGCTCCAATGGCTCGTGCCGTCGCTGCCGTGGTTTTTCGCCGGCTACGCCGCCATGGCGTTTTCGATGACGCTCTATGAGGTCTTCCACGCGATCGAACACTGGCCGTTTGAGAAATGGGCCGTCCTCATCGAGCAGCCGCGCACGGGCGCCTTCTGGCGCAAGGTGTACAGCTTCCACCTCCGGCACCACGCGGTGATCGACTGCAACGAGGCCATCTCCGGCTTCTTCACCCTCCCGGTCGCCGACTTCGTCTTCGGCACGTGGATCTTCCCCAAATCCCTCTACACCGACGGCGGCGAGTGGGAAGCCGCGGAGTTCACCAGCCCGAAGCCCTACAAGTTCATCCGCTGGTGCGACCAGGCGAGCGATGAGATCGTCCGCAACCGCCGCCTCGCCGCGCAGGGCGCCCCGGTGCAGCCCATCCTCCCGCCCGAGCCCACGCCCAGCCACACCCCGCTCGAGCGCCTGGCGCACGGCCTCACCCATGGCATCGGCCTCGCGGTCAGCATCACCAGCCTCGTGCTGCTGGTCCTGTTCGCCACCGTCCGCGGCGACGCCTGGCATGTGGCGAGTTTCACCGTCTTCGGCGTGACGCTCGTGCTGCTCTACGTCGCCTTCGCCATCTACTACCGCCGCGAGGAGGTCGAATGGAAGCTCGCCGTCCGCAAGTACGCGCACGCGGCGATGTTCCTCGTCATCGCGGGCACGGCCACGCCGTTCCTGCTGGTCGCCATGCGCGGCCCGTGGGGCTGGTCGCTCTTCGGCGTCGTGTGGGGCCTGTGCACCGCCGGCGTCGCGCTGCAGCTGATGTTCTCCGGCCGCTATCGGGTCGCCACCGTCGTCGCCTACCTGCTGGTCGGCGTGCTGGCCATCGTGTCCATCCGGCCGGTCGTGGCGCACATGGCGCCCGGCGCCCTCTGGCTCGTGCTGGCGGGCGTCCTCAGCTACACCGCCGGCATCGCCTTTTACCTCTGGCGCCTGCCCAAATTCGCCTACGTGCCGCGCCAGCTGTTCTTCCAGGCCGGCAGCGTGTGCCACCTGCTGGCGGCGCTGATCTTCCTGCTGCCGCAGGCGTGAGCCCCGGGCTCACGCGGTTGAAAGCTGCGAGTTGAAAGCCGACCCCCGCTGACGGGTCCTTCAACTTTCAACCATCCGGTGGTCACTTGGTGACCGTTTCGTTCCCGATCACGCCCTTGTGCTGGAGCTTGGCGACCTTCGGCTTGATGACGAAGGTACAGTAGCCTTGGTTCGGATGCTGGTTGAAATAGTCCTGGTGGTAGTCCTCGGCGCGCCAGAATTTCTTCAGCGGCACGACCTCGGTCACGATCGGGTCGTCGTAATCCTTCTGCGCCGCGGCCTTGGCCTTCAGGGCCGCCTGGTGCTGCGCCTCGTCGTGGTAGAAGATGACCGAGCGGTACTGGTCGCCCTCGTCCGCGCCCTGGCGGTTCAACGTCGTCGGGTCGTGCGACTCGAAGAAGATCTCCAGGACCTTAGCGTAGGGGAGCACCGCCGGGTCGTACTCGATCTGGATGACCTCGGCATGGCCGGTGCCATGCTCGCAGATCTGTTCGTAGGTCGGGTTCTCGGTGCGGCCGCCGGAGTAGCCGCTGACGCTCTTGATGACCCCGGGGACGCGTTGGAAGACGGCCTCCATGCACCAGAAGCAGCCGCCCCCAAAGGTGGCGAACTCGGTTTTAGACGCGGGTTTGTTTTGGGCCGTGGCGCTCATGACAAGGGAAAGGAAAAGCAGGGGGAAAAGGCGGCGGACGTGCATGGACGTGGGAGCATCCTAGCCCGATTTTATTCCGGAGCAACTGCCCGCTCGTGGCGGGCAAACGCCAAAGCGCCAAACCCACGCCATCGTCATCCTGCTTGTCCGCCAAAGGCTCGGCGACGGCGGGAGCCGCGCGAAGGATCCACGTGGTCGGCGCATATCCGCCCTTTCCCTGGGATCCTTCGCACGGCTCAGGATGACGCCCCGGGAATTGAACTTTGGATCCTGGGATTATTTGGCATTTGGCGACTGGCCTTTGGCGTTTAACGTCGCCTCCGACGTTATGGATGATCCTCGCCTCGATCGATGGCTCTGGAGCGTGCGCGTGTGCAAGACGCGCCCGGAGGCCACGGCCCTTTGCCGCAACGGCCGGGTGCAGGTCAACGGCCTCGACGCCAAGCCGGGGCGCGACGTCCACGTCGGCGAAACCGTCGTCGCCCGCATCGGCGCGGTCACGCGCACGCTGAAGATCACGGGCATCCCGCGCTCGCGCGTCGGGGCGAAGCAGCTGCCGGAATTCCTGCAGGACCTCACCCCCGCGGCCGAGTACGAGCGCGCAAAGCAGGCCGGCATCGAACACATGCTCGCGCGCGAACGCGGCCGGGGCCGCCCGACCAAGAAGGACCGTCGCGACATGGGCCGGCTGTTCGGGTTCGAGTAAGCGAACCCGAACCGAACGTCGAACTTCCAACGTTCAACGCTCAAC
>CAYZSN010000324.1:0-9601 GCA_964481095.1 uncultured Oleiharenicola sp.
CAAGGTCGATGGTGACCTCGGTCTTCGGGTCCTGCTCGATCGCGGCGGCGATCCTGGCGATGTCCTCGCGGGCGGCGGTGACGCACGGCATGCCGAGCGTCGTGCTGTTGCCGAAGAAGATCTCGGCGTAGCTCTCGGCGATGATCGCCTTGAAGCCGTATTTCTGGATCGCCTGCGGGGCATGCTCGCGCGAGGAGCCGCAGCCGAAGTTGGCGCCGGAAAGCAGGATCGTGCCGCCGGTGAAGCGCGGGTCGTTCAAGGGGTGGTTCGTCGTCTGGCCGGTGTTCGGGTCCTTGCGGACGTCGTAGAAGAGGAATTCGCCGAGACCGTCGAAGGTCACGCACTTCATGAAGCGCGCCGGGATGATGCGGTCGGTGTCGATGTCGTTGCCGAGGACGGGAACGGCGCGGCCGGTGACGGAGGTGATTTTGGCTAAGGCCATGGGAAGATTTTTTTGGCACCACTAATCCACACTAATGGATCACTAATGTAGTGTGGTTCGGATTAGTGAGAGCTTAGTGGATATTAGTGGTTAACCGGTTTGGTTCAGTTGACCGCGAAGACCTCGCGGGCGTCGGCGACGGAGCCGGTGACGGCGGCGGCGGCGACCATGACCGGGCTCATGAGGAGCGTGCGGCCGGTGGGCGAGCCCTGGCGGCCCTTGAAGTTGCGGTTGGACGAGCTTGCGCAGAGCTGGTCGCCGACGAGCTTGTCGGGATTCATCGCGAGGCACATTGAGCAGCCGGCGGCGCGCCACTCGAAGCCCGCTTCGGCGAGCACCTTGTCGATGCCCTGCTTCTCGCACTGCAGCGCGACGATCTGCGATCCGGGAACAGCGATCGCCTTCACGCCCGGGGCAACCTTCTTCCCCTTCACGTAACGGGCGACCTCCTGGAAATCCGAGAGGCGGCCGTTCGTGCAGGAGCCAAGGAAGGCAACGTCGATCCTGGTGCCCTTGATCGGCTTCCCGGCGGGTAGCTTCATGTAGGCGAGCGCCTCGACGATGCCGGCCTTGTCGTCGGCCGACGTGGCGGTCTCCGGGCTCGGGATGTTTTCGGCAATGGAGATGCCCTGGCCGGGATTGATGCCCCAAGTGACGGTCGGCGCGATTTCGGCGGCGTCGATCTTGACGACATCGTCGTACTTGCAGCCCGGATCGGAAGCGAAGGACTTCCAGCTCGTGACCGCGGCGTCCCATGCGGCGCCGGTCGGCGAGTAGGGTCGGCCCTTGAGGTAGGCAAAGGTGGTCTCGTCGGGATTGACGTAACCCACGCGCGCGCCGCCCTCGATGGACATGTTGCACACGGTCATGCGCTCTTCCATCGTGAAGCCGTCGAACGTGCTGCCGGCATACTCGTAGGCAAAGCCCGTGCCGCCGTTGACGCCGAGGATGCGGATGATGTGGAGAATGACGTCCTTGGCGTAAACGCCCGGGCGGAGTTTGCCGTTCACCTCGATGCGCCGGACCTTCAGCTGGCCGAGCGCCATGGTCTGGGTCGCGAGCACGTCGCGCACCTGGCTGGTGCCGATCCCGAATGCGATGGCGCCGAACGCGCCGTGGGTGGAGGTGTGGGAGTCGCCGCACGCGATCGTCGTGCCGGGCTGGGTGATGCCCTGCTCGGGCCCGACAATGTGCACGATGCCCTGCTTGCCGGTCGCGCGGTCAAAGAACGTGATGCCGAACTCCTTCGTGTTCTTGCGGAGCTCGTCCATCATGGCCTGCGCGAGGCTGTCCTTGTACGGCTCGACGAGCTCGTTCGTCGGGACGATGTGGTCCACGGTCGCGAACGTGCGGTGCGGCATCAGGACCTTGAGGCCGAGGTCGCGCAGCATGCCGAAGGCCTGCGGCGAGGTGACCTCGTGGATGAGGTGCGTGCCGATGAGCAGCTGGGTCTGGCCGTTGGCCAGTTTCCTGACGGTGTGGGCTTCCCACACTTTCTCGAAGAGGGATTTAGGCGAGGGCATGAGGAGGAGGGTCTTGGGTCTGGGATTTGGGGCCTGGGGAAGTTCCCAGACCCAGGCCCCTGGATCCAGGGGCCCAAATCCTACCAGAACCTTGCCATAACCAGAAATACCTATTTCGTGTCCTGTGATGCCTCGTGAGTATCAATATCCCTTTGAACTCCGCCACCTCGTGTACTTCCGCGTGGTGGCCCGGCAGCTCCATTACCGGAAGGCCGCCGAATCGCTCGCCGTGGCGCAGCCGGCGCTGTCGCGCGCCATCACCCAACTCGAAACGGAGCTCGGCGTCGACCTGCTCACCCGCACGCGCCGCAAAGTCGAGCTGACCCCGGCCGGCCGCGCCTTCCTCGAGCGGATCGAGCCGCTGCTCCGCGCCTTGGCGGCGGTGCCGGCCGACATCCAGGCCCTTGCCGGCGGGCAGGCCGGGCACGTGCGCGTCGCCTTCACCGGCCTCGCCATGGCGACGGTGCTGCCCGGCATCCTGCGCGACTTCAACCGGCGCTATCCGGGCATCCGGGTCGAGTTGAACGAGTCGCCGACGTCGGCCCAGCTGGAGTCCCTCAAGGCTGGCGAAATCGCCTGCGGGTTCTTCCATCCCGAGGCCACGCCGCCGCCGGGCCTGGCCACGAAGCTGCTCATGCAGGAGAAGAACGGCGTGTTGCTGCCCGCCGACCACAAGCTGGCGCACGCGAAAAAACTGCGCCTGCGCGACCTCGCCGGCACCCCGTTCGTGATGTTTCCCCGCGCCCACAATCCCGGTTTCTACGACCGGGTCCTGGCGGCGTTTCAGCAGGCGGGTGTCACGCCGCGCATCGCCGACGAGGTCTGGCCGCGCGCCAACGCCATCGGCCTCGTCCGCGCCGGCTTGGGCGCGACGTTCATGGCGCCGTCGGAAGCGCGCCAGTTGCCCACGGAAGTGGCCTTTCGCCCGATCGAAGGCCCGGCGCCCGAGAGCCGCCTCGTGCTCGGCTGGCGCAAGGATGCGCCCCGCGATCCCGCGCTGGAGGCGTTCCTGACCGTGGCCGGGGCGGCGACCGCCTAAGGCCGCGCAATTTCAAACGCCAAATGCCAAGCGCCAAACAGGCCGTGACAGAAAAGGGGAGAATCCCGGTTGGATTTTGTTTGGCCTTTGGAGTTTGGCCTTTGGCATTTTAAGTTCGTAACGTTCGATTCACTTGAATTCATCCCAACCCCACATCGCGCTGCTCTTCACGACGTTTCCCAAGACGTCGGAGACGTTCCTGCAGCGCGACGTCGCGGCGCTGAAGGCGCAGGGCCTGAACCTCCGGCTCTATTCGCTCTGGGGCGGGGGCGGGGAGTTCCAGGGACTGCCGGTCCACACGTTCAATCTCTGGCGGCTGGTGCCGCTTTTCCTGTTCACGATCCCGTGGAACTGCGTGCGGCGCCCGCGCATCGTGCGCGACCTGTTCGAGGGTGTGTTTACCCGCCCCGCGCCGGCATGGCTGAATTTCTGGGAGAACATGCTGGGCGCCGGGTTCGCCGGCTGTTTCTACCGCGCCTTCCGCAAAGACCCGCCCGGGCTGGTGCACGGCGCATGGGCCGGCGCGCCGGCGACAGCCGGCTGGCTGCTGTGGCGGATCCTCGGGATCCCGTACAGCACGGGCGCCCATGCCTACGACATTTACGAGCACGGCGGCGACTGGTGGCTGCTCGAAAAACTCCAGCATGCGCGCTTCATCCATGCCTCCACGGAGGCGGCGCGAAACGAACTGCGCGCCCGCGGCGTGCCGGCGGAAAAGATCCGCGTGATCCGCCGCGGGCTGGACGTCTTCCCGCCCCTGAAGCCGCTGCGCGCGGACCGGCGTCCGCTGCGGCTCATTTCCGTCGCCCGGCTCGTGCCGAAGAAGGGATTCGATCACCAGCTGCGCATCTATGCGGCGTTGCGGCAGGCTGGATTCCCCTTCGAGGCCCGCCTCGTCGGCGACGGCCCGCTCGAGGCGGCTTTGCGCGCCCGGGTCGCCGAACTGGGCCTGGCCGACCGCGTGAAGTTTCTCGGCAAGCTGCCTTCCGCCCAGGTTTGGGAGCAACTGGCCTGGGCCGACGTCCTGCTGCACACCGGCGTGATTGCGCCGAGCGGCGATCGCGACGGCCTGCCGAATGTCATCCCCGAGGCCATGGCCGCCGGCGTGCTCGTGGTCACGTCCCCCGTGTCGGCCACGACCGAGGCCGTCCAACAGGAACGAACCGGCCTGGTGTGCGATGTCGATTTGCCGTTGGCGTGGCAGGTGGCGCTGCAGCGGCTGGCCACCGACGACGCCGGCGCCGAGCGGCTCCGCCTCGCGGCCCGCCGCTGGGTTGAGGAAAACTACGATGCGCATCGCAACACGGCGCGCCTCGTCCAGTGTTTCACGGAGGCGACCAAGCCATGATTTATTTCGACAGCACCCGCTGGGGCACCGCCAGGCACCGTTCCGGGCTGATGCGCCTGACCTCGCGCATCCGCGAGGAGATGGGCGGGGTCGTGACCATCGCGACGTGGGACGGCGACAAGCGCGGATTCGTCACCGGCAAGAAACGCGAGCGCGTGCCGTTCGCCGCCAGCGACTGGCTGCTCACGGTCGAGCAGTTCAACGAGGCGGAGCGGCCCGGCTTCTGGGATTTCCTGCGCAACCCGCCGTGCCGGCTCGCCGCCATGTTCCATGACGCCATCCCGGTGCGCTGGCCGCACATCACCTGGCCGCAGAGCGTGAAGCGCCATCCCGAGTACATGAAGATGCTCGCGTACTTCCACCGGACCTGGGGCATTTCCGAGGCGACGCGGCGGGATTTCGTGGAGTTCTGGCGCTGGCAGGGCGTCACCCCGCGCTCCACGCCCGGCGTGATCGAGCTCGGCGCGGATTTCGACGGCGACAAGCGCGTCATTCGCGACCCGGTGTTCCCGGCCGGCCGGCCGGCGCTGCTTTGCGTCGGCATCGTCGAGCCGCGCAAGAACCAGGGCTTCCTGCTCGACGTGGCGGAGGCGCTGTGGGCGGGCGGGCTCGACTTCGAGCTGCACGTGGTCGGGCGCCTGAATCCGCACTTCGGCCCGCCGATCGCGGCGCGGATGCGGACGCTGGGCAAACGCGAGCCGCGCTTTCATTTCCACGCCGCCGCGAACGATGACCGGCTCGGCCGGCTCTACGCCATGGCGCGCGCGGTGGTCTTCCCGACGATCGCGGAGGGCTGCGGCCTGCCGCTGCTCGAGGCGCTGTGGCACGGCGTGCCGTGCGTGTGCAGTGACCTGCCGGTGCTGCGCGAGAACGCGGACGGCGGCGGCTGCCTCGCGGCACAGGTCAACGATCTTGCCGACTGGTCCGCGAAGCTGAAGACAGTGCTGACGGATCAAACTGTGGGCGCGCGTCTGCAGCGCGAGGCCATGGCCCGGCCGCTGCCAAGGTGGATGGATACGGCGCGGACGCTGAGCGCAGGACTGCTGGGGTAGGGGCCGAGCTTGCTCGGTCCTTGGGTTATCATGCGCAGGACCGAGCAAGCTCGGTTCCCTACGGAATACCCGCGCTGCGCGCGGTCACATCTGCTTGACCGCGTAGGCCATGGCGGCGGCGATCTTCTCGAGATCCTCGTCGCTGTGCAGGGCGGAGACGGCGGTGCGGATCAGGTCCTTGCCCGGCGGCACGGCGGGGGCGATGGACATGACGGTGAACACGCCCTTTTCGAGCAGCGCGTTCCAGAAGCGGTAGACCAGTTCCTTGGAGCCGAGCACGATCGGCACGGCGGGCGTTTCGCTGCCCCACGTGTCGAGGCCGAGCCCCTTCAGCATCTCGCGGTAGCGCTTGGTGTTTTTCCAGAGGCGCTCGAGGTGCTGCGGCTCGGCCTGCATCACGTCGAGCGACGCGGACGCGGTGGCGGCCATCGCGGGGCTGATGGCGGCGCTGAAGAGCGTCTGCCGGGAATTGGTGCGCAGGTAATCGATGAGCGCGCGCGAGCCGGCGACGAAGCCGCCGGTGCTGGCGAGCGACTTGGAAAGCGAGCCGCAGATGATGTCCACCTGGTCGTTCAGCTTGAAGTGGTCCACGGTGCCGCGGCCCTGCCGGCCGAGCACGCCGAAGCCGTGCGCGTCGTCGAGCACGGTGAAGCAGCCGTATTCCTCGCCGATCTGCGCGATTTCCGGGAGCCGGCAGACGTGGCCTTCCATCGAATACACGCCCTCGACCACGAGCATCTTCGGCGTGTTGTGCGGAATGGTCTTCACGACCTGGCGCAGGTCCTCGGCGTTGTTGTGGCTGAAGCGCTCGACGCCCGCCATCGAGAGGCGGGTGGCGTCGACGAGGCAGGAATGGATGTTCTTGTCCGCCAGGATCACGTCGCCCTTCTGCGCGAACGCCGCGACCGCCGAGCAGCACGAGATGTAGCCCGCCACGCTGATGTGGCACGCCTCGCGGTCGAGAAAGGCCGCCAGTTTTTCCTCGAGCTGGGTGTGGTAGAGGCGCGAACCGTTGGATATGCGCGCCCCGGTGGTGCTGGTGCCCCAGGTCCGGGCGGCGGCGCCGCACGCCTCGATGACCTTCGGGTGGAAGGAAAGGCCGAGGTAATCGTTGCTCGAGAGCATCACCATGTCGCGCCCGTCCAGCCGGATCCGGGTGCCGAACTGCGACTCCATGGCATGGTAGTACGGCTTGTACTTCAGCCGCATCTTCGTCGCGTAGTCATCCTTCGCCCGCTCGATGATCGGCTTCTTGGTCTTGGTGAAAAGGGACAGGGCCATGGGAATCGCGGTGAATAGAGGGTCAGATGACAGGCCTTAGCAAGCCTGCTTCGCCCGGGCGGCTTTACGAGCGGCGCCGCACCGTCCCCATCCACGCCGTGACCTCGCGGGCGTAATCCGGCCAGCGTTTCAGCGGCCGCGCGCGTGCGGCCGCGGCCAGCGCGGCGAGGTCGGCCGGCTCGCGCAACAGGCGGCGCATGGCGGCCGCGAGCGTGGCGGCATCCACGGCCGCGAGCGGCACGCAGCCGCCGCCATGGGCGGATTCGCCGAGCGCGCCGGCGCCGGAGCACACGCACGGCTTGCCGTACTGCAGGCTCTCGAGCACCGGCATGCCGAAGCCCTCGATGAGCGACGGATAGACCGTGAAGCTGCACTGGCGGTAGGCGGCGTGGAGCGCGGCCTCGGGCACGGCGCCGGCATGGAGCAGCGGCCGCCCGGCCTGCTGCAGCGCGCGGATCCGCGCCAGCGCGGCACCGGCGGTGTCGGCCCGGGCCAGGCCGACCAGCTGCAGTTCGAACTCCAGCCCTTCGGCCCAGAGCGTTTCGGACGCCTCGAGCAACGCGAGGTGGTTCTTGCGTCCCTCGATCGTGGACACGCACAGCACGCGCGGCACGATGCGGGCGGCGGCTTCGCCCGGCGTCCCGGCGATCGCGTCCTCGATGCCGAGCGGGATGGCCTGCACGGGCGGGACATCGCCCACGCCGAGCCAGCGCCAGTAGTCGCGCAGGCTGGCGGCGGAATCCTCCGAGATGGCCGTGATGCCGTCGAACACCAGCAGCTCGCGCAGGTAGGCGGGGAAGCGCGCGACCGTGCCTGCCGGCGTGTACTCGGGAAACTTCAGCGCGATGGCGTCGTAGAAAACCGCCACGCGCGGGCCGGCGACCTGCGCCAGCAGCGCCGGCAGCCGCGCGCCGACCTGGGCGGAAAACAACTCGGGGCAGAGCAGGCCGGCGGCCGCGGGCAGGGCGGGCCGGCGGTTCAGCCAGCGCTGCGAGGCGCCGGCCAGCTTCTGGCGCAGCGTCCATTTCGCGCCGCGCGACTTGCCCGCGCCGCCGCTGCGGTCGCGCAGCACGGCGGCCTCGGGGGCGCCGAGCGGGCGCCAGCCCTCGAGGTGCGGGTCGTAGCAGACCGGCACGGCCGCGCCGGTGGCGTCGAGCTCCGCGAAGAGGGCGCGGCAGACGCGCTGGATGCCGGTCTGCGCCGCGGTGTGGCTGGTGTGGCTGGCGTCGAAGAGCAGGGGCGCGGCGCTCATGGGCTGTCCTCGATCCGGAGATTGCGCAGGTTGAACGAAAGCGGCGCGGCAATCCCTTCGTGGCCTGTCAGCGTGATCTCGATCTCATTGCGGCGCCCGGCGATGAGCGGGACCGCGAGATGCCACGGCGAGGCGCCGGAGACCGCGGCCTGGTAGTCGGGCAGCCCCTCCACCTTCCGGCGGAGGCGCCATTCCCCGGCGGGCCAGCCGCGCTTGTTGCGGGGCAGGACCTCCAGCTGCAGGCGGCTGGCGCGGTGCGGCAGGATTTCCCAGCGCATCACGCCCTTGCCCCATTCCGGCGGGCCGTTCAGCGGGAACACGCCGCTGGCCTGGAAGACGCGGTTGCTCCTTTGCAGCAGCGCGTACTCGCGGCCCGTGAGGATCCGCGGCGAATTGGCATCGAAGCTGTCGGCCCACGCGCGGTCGACGAGGACCGCGGCCGGCGCCGGGATCGCCTGGGTCGCCTCGTTGACGACGTTGCTGCGCAGGTAGCCGCCGCTTTCCTCGCCGCGCGCGCCGTAATAGATATGGCTGTCGGACAGGAAGTAGGCGGCCCACATGCCGTGGAAGAAGGCCATCTTGAACGAACCCGCCTCGATCAGCACCGGCGCCTGGGCCAGCGGGCCGCGCGACTGCTCGCGCAGCGCGAACCAGTCGGACGAGATGACCTTGCGGTCGCTCCATTTGTAGATGTCGCGGCAGTTCATCACGGTGGAATAGGCGAAGAAAGCGGCGCCGGCGGCCAGCGCGCCCCAGGCCGCGCGCCGCCGGGCGGGCGACCCGGCGCGCATTTTCCACAGTACGTCGAGGAGGGCCACGGGCAGCACGATCGCCACGAAGATGCCCGAGAACTGCACGGTCTTCTGCCAGCCGTACGCGAAGCCTGTCACCATGGTGTAGAGCAGGAGCGCACCGCCGCCGGCGAGCCCGGCCAGCAGGCCGAAGCGGTCGCGGCTGCGCCACACCACCAGGCCCAGCCCCGCGACGAGCAGCGCGGTCAGCGGCCAGCCGAACCACGCCTCCAGCTCCTTGGAGCCGGAAATGCTCAGGGTGGCGAGGCCGGGGACGTATTCGGCGAGGTCGAGCGGGTTGAACAGGTTGGCCCAGTTCGAATCCGCGCGGGCCGCCTGGAAGGAAGCCATGAAGCCGTAATAAGCGCGGATCGCGGTGGCGGGATTCAGGGCGAGGCCGGCGAGGAGGACGACGGCCATGAGCGCGGCCGGCCGCCACGCCGCGGCCGGGCCCCGTGTGAACCACGGGCGCAGCCAGAGCAGGCCGCACGGCAGCAAAATGAACGGGATCATCTCGGGATAGCTGCAGAGCAGCCCGTGCAGGGACAGCGCGGCGAGCGCCGCCCACGCGGTGAACTCCGCCCGCCGGCTGGGCCCGGCGCGGAGCGCGCGCTCCAGCGCGATGATGGCGGCGGTGCCGGCGAGCGTGCCGCAGAGGTTAGGCCGGTTGGCGTTGCCGTGGAAGAAGACAAAAACCGGCTGGAGGCTCACCAGAGCGGCGAGCGCGAGGCGCGACGGCGTTTCGGTGACGAAGGTCCGCAGGCCGAGGAAGGCCGTCGCGAACCACACGAACGCCAGGCTGGCGGTGCCGTAGAGGTAGAGCTTCAGCGGGGAAAGGCCGACGATCGCCGACGCCAGCGCGAGCAGCCCTTC
>CAYZSN010000325.1:0-24584 GCA_964481095.1 uncultured Oleiharenicola sp.
TGGCCCCACCATGGCGCGTTCCCGGGCGTCGCGCCATCGGGGCAAATGCCGTCAGCAAATGCAGGGATCCGCCTTGGACGCCTCGCCCAACGACCGCAATGGAAGCGCTTGGTCAAGCAATCGGGCTTGAACCGAGCCGAACAAGTCCTGGCAATCCTGCGTGACATAGCTTGGGCGGTCGCATCCCTAGTTCAGTTCGGGCCGGGCACATCGTTGATGAAAGAGGCAACGGGTGCTCCGCCGGTTGACCAATGAACGTGGCACGAGGCGGGCAAGTCACTGGGGTGTTCAGTCAGATGTAGGCGAACGTTTTTTCGATCCGTGAAGGTTCAATAGCCGAGAAGCCGTCCAGTGACGATTACCTAAAAAGACCGCGCGTGTTGGCATATGGCACGCGTCCCGTTATGGTTGGCGCGTGGGTTCATCTTGAAGTGAAGTCGTACTCGGCGATGAGGTTGTCGCCGTCGTAAACGAAGCGTCGCTCGGAATCCAACACCCAGGTGCCGCTGGCGTAGTGATACACCTTCTTGCCGATGCGGCGGCTGAACGGATCGTACCGGAATTCCAATTTCTGGCGCGGGGTGCCCGCCCCATAGGCCGCCGAGGTCGTCTCCATCGCGATGAGCCGGTTCTCGGCGTCGTAGGTGCGCGTCCAGCGTCCGTCGGCCAGCAGGTTGCCGTCGTCGTCGTAGGTGAAGCCCTCAGGCGTGCCCGCCGTGAAGGCGGGCCCGGTTGTCGTCGTGGTGCCATCCGACACCGCCCGCTGAGAGAACGAAGGAAATCCCCTACTCGTACCGCAGGGCCTCGATGGGATCGAGGGAGGCGGCCTTCCACGCGGGGTAGAAGCCGAAGGTCACGCCGATGCCGCAGCAGACGACGATGCCGACAATGGCCCACGTCCACGGGAAGATCATCGACGCCTCCATCCACGCCGCGAGGGCGTTGCCGCCCGCCACGCCGAGCGCGATGCCGGCCAGGCCGCCCATCAGAGAGATGACCACGGCCTCGATCAGGAACTGCGTCAGGATGTTCTTTTTCCGCGCGCCGATCGACTTGCGGATGCCGATCTCCTTCGTGCGCTCGGTCACGCTCACGAGCATGATGTTCATGATGCCGACGCCGGCCGCCAGGAGCGCGATGCCCGAAATGATGAACGAACCGCCCGCGATGACGTCGGCCACCTTGGCGAAGATGCCGATGATCGTGTCGTTGGAGTAGATCTCGAAGTCATTCTCGTCCTCGGGTCGGAGGCCGCGGACCACGCGCATCACGGTGACCGCCTGGTCCAGCGTCTGGTTGTAGTGCGCCTGGTCGGGCGCCTGGATGGCGACGTTGACCGTGCGGCCCTCCGCGCCGAAGTCCGACATGAAGCGCGTGACCGGGATGATGCCGATGTCGTCCTGGTTGCCGCCGAAGGACTGCCCCTTGCTGGCGAAGGTCCCGATGACGACGTAGGTGAGGCCGTTCATCTTGATCGCCTTGCCGAGGGGGTTTTCGGACGGGAAAAGTTTCTTCCGGATGTCCTGCCCGATGAGGATGACCGGGCGTCCGAGCTCCACGTCATCGGGCGTCAGGTTGCGCCCCTGGTCGATGGTGAACTGGTTGGCGGCGAGGAAGTGCTCGTTGCTGCCGCCGAAGGTCAGCCCCGGGGCGGTCTTGCGGCCGTTGTAGGTGGCCTGGACGATCCCATTCCGGTCGAAGACCTTCAGGCAGACCGTGTCGGCGTACGGTTCCATCATCTGCTTGAACTGCAGCGCCTGGTCGAGGGTGATGTTGCGCCGCAGGTCGTATTTGCGCCGCCCCTCGGGGCCGCCGCCGTTGATCGGGTATTTCGCAAACTGGAAGATGTTCGAGCCGAGGAAGCTCAGGCCCGTCTCGATCGACCCGCGCAGCGCGGTGATGACCGTCATCACGCCGACGATGGAAAACACGCCGATGGTGATGCCGAACATGGTGAGGCCCGACCGGAGCTTGTTCACCCCGAGGGAGCCGAGCGCGACCTTGATGACGTCCTGCCAGGTCATGGGGAATGCGGAGTGCGGAATTCGGATTGCGGAATGGCCGGACAGCCGTGCGTGACGGTGTTTTCCTCCGCTCGCAGCACACAACCCAGAGGGGTCGTCCGGCAGGCAATTTGGTGAAGGCTGTTCGAATTCATGTTGGGATACTCCGCACTCCGAAATCCGCAGTCCGCAATTAAATCATTCATACCGCAGGGCGACCACCGGGTCGAGGCGCGAGGCCAGCCAGGCGGGGATGAAGCCGGAAAGGATGCCGACGAGCACCGACAGGAACATGCCGATGATGATCAGGCCGAGGGGGAATTCGACGGGCAGCGAGGGGAAGGCCGCGCTGGCGCCCTTGACGAGGGCGAAGGTGAACGCGAGCCCGGCCAGCCCGCCGACGAGGCAGATCGAGACGGCCTCGATCAGGAACTGCAGGAGGATGCTGCGGCGGCGGGCGCCAAGCGCCTTGCGGGTGCCGATCTCCTTCGTGCGCTCCTTCACGGAAACGAACGTGATGTTCATGATGCCGATGGCGCCGACAAAGAGCGACAGGCTCGTGATGATCAGGCCGGCCATGCCGATGCTGGTCTTGATGGGGTCAAGCTGCGCCTTGAAGGCCTGCGACTCGTTGATGGAGAAATTGTCACGTTCGCCCGGCAGCTGTCCGCGCACACGGCGCATCGCGCCGACCAGCTCGTCCTTCGCCGCGGCCAGCTGGTTCTTGTCCTTCACCTTCACCCGCAGCTCCGAGCCGCGGCGCACGCTGGTGTATTTCTGGAAGGCGCCGAGCGGCATGACGACGACGTTGTCGAAGCTGAACAGGCCGAGGAATTCGCCCTGCTTGGCGAAGACGCCGACCACCTCGAACGGCTGGCTGTTGATCAGCACGGTGGCGCCGATGGGCGAACGGCCGGGAAACAGCGCCTCCGCCACGTCGAAACCGAGCGTGCACACCTGGCGGGCGGTGGCGGACTCGATGTCGTTGAACAGCCGGCCCTCATGGTATTCGGCCGCGGAAAGCTGGGCATATTCGGAGGTCGTGCCGATGGTGAACACGCCGTTGACCTTCGAGTCGTTGACCTTGACCGAGCTCATGCGCTGGGCCACCGGCACGGCGAAGGACAGCAGCGAGCCCTGCGTCGACTGGATGACCCGGTTCAGGGCGATGGCCTCGCGCGGCACCGGGTCGGGGCGGTTGGCGTAGTTCCACCAGTCCTCGACGTTGTTCCAGGGCCATTTGTTCACGTAGAGCACGTCGTCGCCCAGCATCGCGAGGCTGTTCTGGAAGCCGGTGTCGATGCCCTTGATCGCGGTGCCCATGAGCGTGACGGCCACGATGCCGATGATGACGCCGAGCGCGGTCAGGAACGAGCGCGTCTTGTTCGCGCGGATCTGCGTCGCCGCGATGCGGAAGGACTCCGTGAACTCGTTCCAGAACCTTTTCATTTTTGGTTTTTGGTTTCCAATTTTTGATTCTTCCGCCCGAGGGTCTTGCGTGAACTGACCATGATTGCGGTGATTGCACTGGCTTCTTCCCAAAGCGGCTGAACCTGCTTCTGGGGCAGCATCGCTTCCTCGATAATTAGCTCCATCCAAAAAGCGCTCTCATCAGCTTCTTCCTCCACGATTCCGAGCTTGGAGATAAAATCCGCGGTCGAACGAGCCCGGCAGGCCGAGCGGTAATTTGCTCCCACCGAGGTGCCCGCGCGACCGAGCTGTCCGGCTACGACGCCCGCCGAACGGCTCCGCGGCAACGCCTCCACCAAGTGCAACACCCGGCGGGCAAAGAGCTTCGTGCGGGCTTTTAGTTCCACTTCGGTCATCGAATCAAAAAGCAAAAATCGGAATTCAAAAATTCAAGCCTGTCGCAAATCGGATTCGATCAGGCCGTCGCGGAGGCGGACGATGCGGCGGGCGTGCCGGGCGATGTCCTCCTCGTGCGTGACGACGATGATGGTGTTGCCCTGGGCGTAGAGGTCCTCGAACAGCTGCATGATCTCCTCGCCGGTGCGGGAGTCGAGGTTGCCGGTCGGCTCGTCGGCCAGGATGATGGAGGGGGAATTGACCAGGGCGCGGGCGATGGCCACGCGCTGGCGCTGGCCGCCGGAGAGCTCGTTGGGCTTGTGGCCCATGCGCTCGCCCAGGCCGACGTTGCGCAGCACCTGCTCGGCGCGGGCGCGGCGCTCGCCGACGCCGATGCCGGCGTAGATGAGCGGCAGCTCGACGTTGGCCAGCGAGGTGGAGCGCGGCAGCAGGTTGAAGGTCTGGAAGACGAAGCCGATCTCGCGGTTGCGGATGTCGGCCAGCTCGTTGTCGTTCATCTCCGAGACGTTCTTGCCGCTGAAGAAATACCTGCCGCTGGTGGGCGTGTCGAGGCACCCGAGCATGTTCATCAGCGTGGACTTGCCCGAGCCGGAGGGGCCCATGATGGCAAGGTACTCGTTGCGGCGCACGGTGACGCTCACGCCGCGGAGGGCGTGGACGATCTCCTCGCCCATCTGGTAGAGCCGGGTCACGCCCTCGATCTCGATGACGACCGGGCCGGGCGGCCGGTAGTCGCGCGGGGCGGCGGTGGCGGGTTGGGCAATCATGGGTGGAGGGCGGCGGCTTACTTCTTCTCCTCGGCCTTGCCCGTCTGGACGAACACCGCGGCGCCGTCCTTGAGCTGCGTGCTGATGGCCTTGTAGGAACCGGAGACGACCTCCTCGCCCTGCTTCACGCCGCTCTTGATCTCCATGTAGGAATTGTCGGCGATGCCGGTCTCGACCTTGCGCTGCTCGACCTTGTCGCCCTTGCGGACGAAGACGACGCGCTGGAGCTTCTCCTGGTTGCGCTTGGCGTCGGCGCGCTCCTTCTCGACCTCGAGGTCGTTGCCGGAACGCTCGCGCGCCTCCTTGGCGCGGTCCTGCTGCAGCTGCTCGCTCGTCTTGCCGCCCTCGGCGCGGACGGTGACGCTCTGGACCGGGACCGCGACGACGTTCGCCACGGTTTCCGTCTCGACGTCGACGGTGGCGCTCATGCCCGGGCGCAGCATGGCGTCCGGGTCGGTGATCTTCACCTTCACGAGGAAATTGGTGACTTCATCGGAAGCCGAGGCGGCGAGGGCGGACTGGTTGGTGCCGGTGCCGCCGGCGGTCAGCGCCGAGCTGCTGATCTCATAGACCTTGCCGTTGAAGGTGCGGCCCGGGAAGGCGTCGATCGACACGATGGCGTGGTCGCCGAGCTTCACGTTGATGATGTCGTTCTCGTTCACCTTCACGCGGACCTCCATGTTGCTCAGGTCGGCCACGCGCATGATCTCGGTGCCGGCGAACTGGTTGGTGCCGACGACGCGCTCGCCCACCTCGCTGGTCAGCGAGCTGATGGTGCCGTCCATCGGGGCGTAGATGACGGTCTTGTTGAGCTGGTCGCGGAACTGGTCGAGGGCGCCCGCCGTGCGCCGGATGTTGGCGACGGAGGACTCGAAGTCGGCCTTGGCCACGTCGAGGTTGGTGCGCGCCGCCGTGAAGTCGGCGTCGGAGATGAGCTGCTTGGCGTACAGGTCGTTGGCCTGCTTGAAATCCTGCTCGGCCTTGGTGAGGTGCGCCTGGCTGAGCACGCTGCTGGCCTTGGCGGAGGCGAGCGCCGCCTCCTGCTGCTCGACCTGGGCCTGGTAGAAGTCCTGTTTGATGCGGACGAGCACCGCGCCCTTCTTGACGGCCTGGCCCTCCTGGTAGGGCAGCTCGATGAGTTCGCCGGCGACTTCGGGCGAGATCTTCACCTCGGTCTCGGGCTGGACCTTGCCGGTCGCGGTGACGAGATGGGTGATGTTGCGGACGACGGCCTTCTCCACCGTCACCGGGGTGGCCTTCGCCTTGTTCTTGTTCTTCGCCGCGACTCCCATGGCCATGAGGATGACAACGAGGACGGCGCCGAGGATGAACCAAAGGCGTTTGCGCGATTTTTTTTTGACGGGAGCCGGGGCGGCCGGGGCGGAGGTTGGGTTCGCAGGAGCAGACATGGGAATCAGTTGGGTCGGTTAGCTTGGAGGAAAATCCGGGGGCTTGGCCAGCGCTTAGTCCCGTCCCGAAAAACACAGAGGGGCCCCTGCGGGCCCCCCTGCAACACAACTGATAACTACGAACGAGGCGACAGTTGCGCGGGCGAAACGGGCGGGAAACGCCAATGCGACGAGCGGGCGGGTTTGCGCGGCAAGACGCGCCGGGCGCGGGCCCAAAGCGGTTTGCACGCAGGTGGTGGCTGGCATGCCGCTAGCACACAGCGGGAAAGCCCAAAGTTGCAGCCCGTTTTGATGAATGGACGCCCCGGGGGGATGAGTGGCCGTCGGGGGAGTTCGGGGTAGGAGCCTGCTTGCAGGCGATCAGGAGGGCGGAGCCGGGTCGGTGCGTTCGAATCGCTTGCGAGCAAGCTCCTACAAAAACACCAGGCCCGATCGCCCCCCCTCCAGCCAAAGAAAAAGGGCGCCCGCAGGCGCCCTTGGCAAAAACCGGATGGAATCCGGTCGGGGTAATGGATCCCAGCCTCAGAACTTGGTGCTGAACGACACGTAGTACAGCCGGCCGATGGGGCTGAACTCCGTGATGTCGGCGTTCGAGAACGAGTCGAATGTCGCGGCTTTCGTCGGCAGGCGGTCGCCGATGTTGTTCACGCCGACCGAGAGCTTGGCGCCCTTGAGGCGTTTCCAACCACGGGTCCAGTCGTAGCTGACGGCAGCGTCAAACGTGGAGTACGACGGGATGTGCTGCTGGTAGTCCGGCAGGAAGCTCGGATCCCACGTGGCATCGGTCGTGGCCGAGTAGAACGTGTGGCCGACGTCGACCGTCCACGGGCCCTCCTCCCACGAGATCTGGTTGTACAGGCGCCACCGCGGGATCGTGCCGTTCAGGCCCGTGACCAGGCCGGCCGTCGGCGTGTAAGCCGCCGTCGGGGCGATCTGGATGTCGTAGTTGAGGTAGTAGGAGCCGGCGCTCGAGAGGCGGATCTTGCCGCCTTCCGGCAGCTTCCAGGTGTACTCGAGGCGGGTGTCGAAGCCGCTCAGCTTCGCGGCGCCGAGGTTGCTCGCGGCGGGGATCACGAAGTAGAGGTTGTCCAGGCCGAGGCCGGAGACCTGGCCCGGTCCCGAGATGAGCGGGCCGGTGGCCGAGCTGACATGGACGTACTTCGCATAGGCCGAGTTCGCGCCATTGACCTCGACGTCATGGAAGACCTGGTCCACGACGCCGGCGAGGCCGAGGTTGCCGACCACGTCGGACTGCTTGATGTGGAAATAATCCACGCTGAACAGGAAGCCCGGCAGCTGCTTCGGCGACCAGACAAAGCCGGCCGAGAGGTTCTTCGACCACGACGGGGTCAGGCCCGTCACGGGCTGCGTGACCTGCTTCGCCTGCAGCGTGTCGAATTCCGCGAGGGAGTTGGTGAAGCCGATGCCCGTGGGCGAATTCAGCTGGTACAGCGTCGGCGCCTGGAAGGATTTCGAGTAAGTGACGCGGATCAGGAAGCTGTCGTCCACCGGCTGCCAGCGCAGGGCGATCTTCGGCACCGCCGGGTCGTCGGTGTCGCTGTAGCGCTCGTACCGTCCGGCCAGCGTGAGGTCGGCGGAGTAGACGCCCGGCAGGCGGTTCTTGGCGCCGACCAGCGGGAAGTTGGCCTCGGCGAAGATCGAGTAGATCTCGTGCTTCTGGTCGAACGGGTCGGTGCTCGTGCCCGAGTCGAACGCGAAGGTCGCAGACTGGCTGTCGACGTCGGAGGCCGCGGTCAGCTTCTCCGTGCGGGCCTCGCCGCCGACCGCCAGGGTGACGCCGCCGGCGGGGAGCTCGAAGAGGTCGCGGCCGACGAACTTGAGGTCGGCCGAGGCGAGCGTGCTCTTGAAGAGGCCGATGGCCTCGCCGAGGACGCCGTCGAGGGCTCCGTCCGGCTGGGTGCGCTCGAAGAGCTTGATCTTGCCGGCGTTGACGGCGGCGATGCGCTCGTTGGTGCGGACCAGGCCGCCGTTGGCGAAGTCCTGCTTGCCGTAGCTGTAGTTCAGGGCGCCTTCCCAGGTCCACAGGTCGTTGAGCGAACCCTTGAGACCGCCCTCGATGCGGTAGGAATCGGTGGTCTGCCGGTAGGTGCGGGGATTGCTCACAAACCGGTTGCGCACGCTGAGGTCCAGGCCGAGGACGTTGTTCGGGTCGGAGGCCGGCAGGGAGAACGTGAGCGGCTGGGCGTTGAGCTGCGACGCGTTGTAGGTGTGCGAATAGAGGATGTCGCCGAAGTAACTGGTCTTCTCGGACAGCTTGCCCGCCACCGAGAGCGTGCCGATCTTCTTCTCGTTCCCGATGATCATGCTCACGTACTGGGAAAGGTTGAAGAGCTGGGAAACGTCGCCGGGCCCGATCGGCCCGGTGGTGTAGCCGCGCTCGGCCATCGTGGCGCCGGGCTTCGGCCCGTTCAGGCTCGGGTCGAGGTAATAATAGGCGGCGTTGTCGCCGACGAAGTTGCCGTCCGCATCGTAGGCGCCGAGCTGGACGACGCCGGCGAAGTTGGTCGTGCCGTACACCGGCGTGGCGAAGGGGCGCTCGTAGTTGTAGAGCGGGTCCGTCTTCACCCATTCGAACGAGGCCGTGACCTTCGGGCCGTTGGCGCCGAGCTGGCCGCCGACGACGCCGTAGGCGGAGCGTTCCTCGTAGGTGCGGCCCTGGTGGGAGGACACCGCGTAGCGCCCGCCGATTTCCGCGCCGTCGTAATCGGCCTTGAGGATGATGTTCACGACGCCGCTGACGGCATCGGTGCCGTAGATGGCGGACGCGCCGTCGGTGAGGACCTCGATGCGCTCGATCGCGGAGACGGGGATGGCGTTGACGTCCACGAACACGCCGCCGCCGGTGGCGGCGACGGGCGCCGAGGCGAGCCGGCGGCCGTTGACGAGCACGAGGGTCGGGAGATTGCGCAACGCGAGCGCGGAACCGCCGTTGGTGGCGCCGCTGTTGATGTTGCCGTTGTCGCCGCCGAGGTTGGCGTTGCCCGTGAACTGCGGGGCCGACTTGCGGATGACCTGCAGGAGGTCGTTGGTGATGCCGGTGTGCTCGATGATCTCGGGGGTGAGCAGCGTGAGCGGCGCCACCGGGGTCTCGCCTGCCGTCGGCAGGTTGGAGCCGGTGACCACATATGTGTCGAGTTTCAGCGTGTCCTTGTCGGCCGGGGCCGTGGCGGGTGCGGGCGTTTGGGCCGGGGCTGCCAGGGCGAGGGAAAGTCCGGTGCCGGCCAGGCCGAATGCACGCAGGACCTTCCCGAACGTTACGGGAGTGTAGTTCTTCATGATGGTGTGTTAGGCGGAAACCGGGCTGGGCCCGCTCCGCGGTGCTGAGTAAAAACAACCCGCACCCCACCCGGTCGCTCAACGGCGATACGACGATCCTACACAATCACGCGCCGAAGCGCGGCCCGCCCGCGCCGGGCGTGGCAATCCACCCTTCGCGCGTCATATCGTGTAATATGGCGGCCCCTAGCGGGCTTCCTGCTGCCACTGCAACGCGGCGCCGACGATGCCGGCGTCGTTGTGCATCCGTGCCGGCACGATGCGCGCATTCGTCTCGATGTAGGGGAGGAATTTCGCGGCCTTCCTGCTCACGCCGCCGCCGAGGATGATGAGGCGCGGCGAGAACAGCCGCTCCATCACGGCGAGATAGACGTTCACCCGCTTCGCCCAGTGCTTCCAGGTGAGCCGGGCGCGGTGGCGCACCGAGGCGGCCGCGTACCGCTCGAAGGGCTTGCCGCGCCATGGCACGTGCCCGAGCTCGGCGTTGGGGAACAGCCGCCCGTTGTAGAACAAGGCCGAGCCGATGCCCGTGCCGAACGTCAGCAGCAGCACGGTGCCCTGCTTGCCGCGGCCCGCGCCAAATTTCAGCTCGGCCAGCCCGGCCGCGTCGGCGTCGTTGATCAGCCGGACGGGGCAGCCGGTCGCGCGCCGGAACAGCACCGCGCCGTTCTGCCCTTCCCAGACCTCGCCGAGGTTGCCGACGGCGCCAATGCGGCCGTCCTGGATGATGCCCGGAAAGCCGATGCCCACCGGGCCCTTCCACTTGAAGTGCCGGGCGATCTCGCGCGCCGCCGCGATGCCTTCCTTGAGCGAACACGGGGAGCTCACCTCCACGCGATGGCGCTCGGCGAGCAGCCGGCCGGTTTTGGTGTCCACGGGCGCGCCCTTGAAGGCCGACCCGCCGATGTCGATGCCGAGAACTTTCATGGAGTGAACGGCGAAATTACGGGTTTCCCCGCGACGCTTGCAACTCCGCAGGCGTGGCCGCGCGCACCGCCACCAGCTCCACCTCGAAGTGCAGCTCCTCGCCGGCCAGCGGGTGGTTGGCGTCGAGCACGACGTCGTCGCCCTCGAGGGCCCGGACGGTGACGATGGGCGCCGAGCGGTCGGGCCCGGTCTGGAACTGGTCCCCCACTCGCACGTCGTCCACCGGCAGCCGGGACTTCGGGATCTTCTGCACCAGCAGGTCCTCGCGCACGCCGTAGCCGCGCTCGGGCGGGACGACGACCTTCCGCTGCTCGCCGGCCTGCATTTGGCCCAGCGAGGCCTCGAGGCCCTCGATGATCTGCCCGGCGCCCTCGACGCAGGCCAGCGGCTCAGCCCCGCGCGAGGTGTCGAGGATCTTCCCCGCGCGGTTGCGCAGGGTGTAATGGAAGGTCAGGTGGCGGGAAGCGCCCATGGGGCGCCAAGTGACAGGTTCCAAGTAGCAAGTGACAAGATTAAATCCACCGGCGCGACCCCTTGGTACTTGTTACCTCTGTTACTGGCCGCTTCCCGGCCACGAATGTGGCCGGTCACGTTTCCTCCCGCAGCACCGCAAGGGGCGGATGGTCGCACACCCCGCGGTTGGACAGGAGGCCGGTCGTGATCGTCAGGGCGCTGACCACGGCCCAGCCGCCCAGCAGGACGGGGGCGGACGGCGCCACCCATGTCACCTCGAAGACAAACCACGCCATGGCCCAGTTTGCGCCCACGGCGAGCAGCGCGCCCACCGCCGCGCCCAGGGTGCCCAGCGCAAGGTATTCGGCGAACAGGATGCGGTTCACCTGTGCCTTGGTGGCGCCCAGCGTGCGCAGCAGCACGCTCTCGCGCACGCGCTGCGAACGCCCGATCAGCACCGCGCCGGCCAGCACGATGCCTCCGGTCACCACGGTGAAGAGCGCGAGGAACTCGACCACGAAGGACGCCTTCGCGTACACCCCGTCGATCGTCTGCATGATCACCGCGAGGTCGATGGCGGACACGTTCGGGAAAGCGCGCACCACGGCCTGCTGGATATGCGCCGACTGCGCGGGGTCGGCCGCGCGCAGCGCCACGACGTGGAACTTGGGCGCGGCCTCGAGCACGCCGGCGGGAAACACGATGAAGAAGTTCGGCTGCATGCGCCGCCAGTCGACCTCGCGCAGGCTGCCGACGCGCGTCTTCACCGGCACGCCCTGCACGTCGAACACGATCTCATCGCCCAACCCGACCTGCAGGTCGCGCGCGAGCGATTCCTCGACCGAGATCGGCGCCACCTCCGTGCCGGGTTCGACCCGCGCCGTGAATTTCCCCGCCACCAGCTTCTCGGTGTCGCTGAGGCCCTCGCGGAAGGTCGAGCGGTATTCGCGCCGCAGCGTCCAGCCGGGCACCCGCGAATTTTTCTCCTTCAGGACATCCGCCACCGCGCGGCCCTTCAACGAAAGGATCCGCATGGTGACAATCGGCGCCGACTGCCGCACCGGCGCGCCGCCGGCCTGGAGGAGCTTTTCAAGCGGCGCGACCTGGTCGTCCTGGATGTCGAAGAGCATCAGGTTCGGCCGGTCGTTGCTGCCGATGGTGCGCAGCTGGCCGAGGAGCGTGTCGCGCGACAGGTAGAGCGTCATCATCAGGAACGTGCCGAGGCCGAGGGACACGAGCAGCAGGAGCGTGCGGTTGCCCGGCCGGTGGAGGTTCGCCACGCCCTGCCGCCAGGCGAAGGGCAGGCCGCGCGGCGTGAAGCGCCGCGCCAGCCACGACACCAGCCGCGCCAGGCCGGCGAGCACCGCGAAGCTGAGCAGCAGCGCGAAGCCGAAGCCCGCGCCCCAGCGCAGCCGCCCAGTCTGCCAGACCGCGAACGCGAACACCACGAGCGCGATCAGGCCGAAGAGCGCGTACTGCGCCCAGTCGCGCCGGCGGCCCGGCTCCGTGAGGGCCGAACGCAGCGTGAGCAAGGGCGAGACGCGGCGGATTTCCATCAGCGGCAGCAGCGCGAAGAGTCCGCTGATCACGACCCCCGAGCCGAGGCCGCGCGCCAGCGCCGGCCAGGAGACCGAGAGTTCCAGCGAAAACGGCAGCAGGTCGCGCAGCAGCGCCGGCAGCACAAGCTGCACGACGAGGCCGAGCGCCGCGCCGAGCACCGCGCCGATGAGCCCGAGGCCCAGTCCCTGCACGACGTAGATCGCGAAGCCCTGCCCCGCCGTCGCACCGAGGCAGCGCAGCACGGCCACGGTGGGGATCTTCTGGCGGACGTGCGCGTGGATCGCGCTGGCCACGCCGATGGCGCCGAGGAAGAGCGAGGCGAAGCCGACGAGGCTGAGGAACGCGTTGACGTTGCGGATCGACTGCCCAAGGTCGCGCTTGCGCTCCTCGACCGTGTCGAAGCCCAGCTGCAGGTCGCGGAATTTTTCGCGCAGGACCGGCACGAGGGCGTCGACGTTGGTCTCCTTGGGGAATTTGAAATACAACCGGTGGCGCGCGAGGCTGCCCGGCTGCAGCAGGCCGGTGCCGCCGACGGTCGAGAGCGGCACGAAGACGCGCGGCGCCAGCGTGGTCACCGCCGCGGCCTCGCCGGGCACGGCGCGCAGGCTGCCCGCGACGGTATACTCGGCGGTGCCGAGCCGCACCTTGTCGCCGGGCTGGAGGTTGAACTGCACCATCAGGCTTTCCTCGAGCAGCGCGTTCCTCCCGCCGGCCAGCGCGGCGCGCGCGCCCTTCGGCTTCGTGTCGAGGTCGCCGTAGAACGGAAACCCGCCCTCGATGGCGCGCACCTGCACCAGCCGCGTCGGCCCGCCCGCCGGCGGCAGGATCAGCATGGAATTGAAGGCGACCTCGCGGGCGCGGTCCTCGCCCAGCGTCGCGAAATAGGCCGCGGCGGCCTCGGGCAGCCGGGCGCGCGCGTTCACGGTCAGGTCGGCGCCGAGCAGCGACTTGGTCTGCTCCTCGATGGCGAAGCGGAGGTTGTCGCGCAGCGAGCCCACGGCCACGAGGGCGGCGACGCCGAGCACGATGGCCAGCGAGAACAGCAGGAGCCGCCGGCGCGACGCCCGGGTGTCCCGCCAGGCCATTTTCAGGATGAAACTCATGGACAGATGAGGAATCGTGAAAACTGAAAAGCGGGCATCGAAAATCCATAACCGTCCGAGCCGGCTTCGCTCATCTTTGCGATTTTGGATTTCACGTTGCCCGATTTCACGATGAGGGAGTGATGGTCTCGTCCGCGACCACGTGCCCGGAGCGCAGGCGGAGGATGCGCTGGGTCTTCCGCGCGAGCTCGAGGTCGTGCGTCACCAGCACCAGCGCCGTCCCGCGCTCGCGGTTGAGCCCGAAGATCAGGTCCACCATCGCGTGCGCGGTGTCGCCGTCGAGGTTGCCGGTCGGCTCGTCGCAGAACAGGATCCGCGGGCGGTTGATGAAGGCCCGGGCCAGCGCCACGCGCTGCTGCTCGCCGCCGGACAGCTGCGCCGGATAGTGGTCGAGCCGGTCACCCAGGCCGACGCGCTGCAAGAGTTCCGCGGCTGCGGATTCGCTGGCGCCATTGCCGCGCAGCTCGAGCGGCACGAGGACGTTCTCGCGCGCGGTGAGCGTCGGGATGAGCTGGAAGTTCTGGAAGACGAAGCCGACGCAGTCGTTGCGCACGAGCGCCCGCTGGTCCTCCGACAGCCCGCCGATCTCGCGGCCGTCGAGGCGGACGCTGCCCGTCGAAGGCTGGTCGAGCCCGGCGCACAGGCCGAGCAGCGTCGTCTTGCCGCTGCCCGAGGGCCCGACGATGGCGCAGGTGCCGCCGGCCGGCAGCGCGAAGGAAACCTCGTGCAGCACCGTGAGCGGGCCCGCGGCGGTCGCGTAGGTCTTGGTCAGGCGCTGGACATTTAGGATGGTTTGAACACTCATTCCGGGAACAAGATGCGCCAGAAGAAGAGTGAACTTGCCCCAAAGCGCAAAAGCCAAACATGGCGGACGGCCCTGCTGGGCCTCTGGCTGGTCGCCGGGCTGGGGGCAGCGGAGCCGAAGACCCTTTTGTTCTTCGGCGACAGCCTCACCGCCGGCTACGGCGTGGAGCCCGACGAGGCCTATCCGGCGCTCATCCAGCGCAAGCTTGAGCAAGCCGGCCTGCCGTGGCACGTGGTCAACGCGGGCCTGAGCGGCGAGACCACCGCGGGCGGCCTCCGCCGGCTCGACTGGATCCTGCGCCAGCACGTGGACATCTTCGTGATCGAACTCGGCGGCAACGACGGGTTGCGCGGCATCGCGCCCGAACTCACGCGCGCCAACCTGACGGCGATGATCGGGCGCATCCGCCAGCGTTACCCGGACGTAAAACTGGTGGTCGCCGGCATGCAGCTCCCGACGAACATGGGGCCCGAATACACCCGGGAGTTCGCCGCCATTTTTCCCGAGGTGGCGCGCGCCGGCGGGGCCGTGCTCATCCCCTTTCTGCTCGACCGGGTCGGCGGCGTGCCCACCCTCAACCAAGCCGACGGCATCCACCCCACCGCCGAAGGACACAAAATCGTCGCAGACACCGTATGGCGCACGCTCCAACCGCTGTTTTGAACCGCCTCCGTCGCGCCGGGCTGCTCGCCGCCCTGGCCGCCGGCGGCGCTTCGGCCCAGGAAAGCGCGGGCGCCTGGCTGGACAGCCTGCACCTGGCCGCCAGCGGCACCGTGTCCTGGGTCGAGAACCTGAGCCGCACGTCCTACGAACCGACGCGCAAGGATTCGAGCACCTATGACTTCAACCTCAGCGGCAGCATCCCGCGCCAGCTCGCGCCGAGCGTGCTGCTGGTCGGCAGCGGCGAACTCAGCTCGCTGCTGGTGAAGGAGTACACCCTCGACGACAATTTCACCGCCACCGGCCGGGTTGCCCTGCAGAAAAAATTCGGCCTCGGCCCGCTGGCTTGGGTGTTGCAGGGCAGCTTTGGCGCCGGTTACAAGGCGGCGCGCCTCGACGCCGACCGCGGCTGGACCACCGAGGCCGGCGCGCAGCTGGCCAAGCGCGTCCTGCCCAACCTGCGCCTCGCCGCCAACGCCCGCTGGCTGGAACACGACGCCCGGAGCGCGACCTTCGACCTCGACCAGCATTCCTTCTCGCTCGAGGCCCAGTGGGACATCGACGAGCACTGGACGCTCAGCGGCAGCGCGACGCGACTGAAGGGCGACATCGTGGCGAACGCCGCGTGGGCGATTTGGGCGCAGGCCATCAGCGGCGGGTTCGGCCCCACGATCTATAATTACTACACCTCGCGGCCGTGGTCGGTGACCAACCTCTACGGCGACGGCTGGGTTTCCTACAACGTCGAGGGCGACGTCGACCTCTGGTCGGTGGCCCTCTCGTACGCGTGGTCTGATCACACCTCCCTCGAACTGCGCAAGGGCGGCGCCTATGTGGTCAACCGCGCCGGGGTCGCCTATCCCACCAGCACGATCGGGTTCAGCCTCGTGCACCGGTTCTAAGCCGCCCATGAAAACGCTCCTCCTCTTCCTCGCCCTCGGGCTGGCGGCGCGCGGCGCGGAAATGTCCTGCCAGGTCAGGGGCGCCAAGGGCGAGGCGGTGGCCGACGCCGTGATCTCGCTCGTCCCGCTCGCCGGCCCGGTGCCGGCCGTCGCCGCCGACACCAAGGTCGAGATCGCGCAGGAGGGACAGGAGTTCCTGCCCTACGTCACGGTCGTCCAGGCCGGCACGCGCGTCGTCTTCCCCAACCGCGACACGGTGCAGCACCACGTCTATTCGCTGTCCAAGGCGAAGAAATTCGAATTGCCGCTCTACAATCCCGGCCAGGCGGAATCCATCGTGTTCGACACGCCCGGCCTCGTGACCGTGGGCTGCAACATCCACGACTGGATGATCTCGCACCTCGTGGTCGTGGCCACGCCGTGGTTCGCCAAGTCCGACGCCCAGGGCTCCGCGAAGATCGTGGCGCCCGCCGGGCGCTACCGCCTCGAGCTCTGGCACCCGCGCCTGGGCGCCCCGCTCACCCGCGAGGTGGCGCTGGCCGACGACTCCGCCGGCCGCGAGGAATTCACCGTCACGCTGAAACCCGACCGCCGGGTGCGCCGGCCGGCGGGCAGCAAGGGCGGCGGCTACTGATCCCGTGGCCCTGCGGATCTTCCGTTTCCGGCGCTTCAGCACCCAGCTGCTCCTGCTGCTGGCGGGGCTCTTCGCGGGCGTGCTGGGCGCCGTCTACCTGCTCATCGCGCGCGCCAACGAGCGCAACGCCATCGAGCACATCGACCAGAACCTCCGCATCGGCGCGAAGATCTTCCGCCAGAACCTGAGCGAGCGCATCGATTACCTCGCCGGCAGCGCCAAGGTCATGAGCAACGACTACGCCATCAAGCCGCTGCTCATGCAGGACCGGATGGACCAGGCCACCCTGCGCACGACCCTCCAGAGCTACACCAGCCGCGTGAAGGCCCCGGTCATCACGCTGTTCTCCCCCGAGGGCGAACTGCTCGGCTCCACCGACGACGTGCTCGGCGCGGAGAACGTCGGTCCCTTCGCCTACCTGATCCGCCAGGCCACCGAGGGCGACATGGAGCAGGCCAGCGGTTATTCCTACCTCAACGGCAAGCTGCACGTGCTCGTGGTGGTCCCGCTCTACGCGCCCTACCCGACCGTGGTCGCCTGGTTTGGCCTCGCCTACCCGATCGACACCACCTTCGCCAACGCGATCAAGGCGACGACGCGCCTCGACGTGACCTTCATGTCGAACGCCCGCGAGCCCAACCCGCGCATCCTCTCGACCACGCTCCAGCCCGCGATGGCGGCCGGCGTCTTCCACCACCATACCAGCATGCGCGACAACGGCTCGGCCCAGACGGAGGTCCTCGCGCTTGACGGCGAGCCCTACGTCACGCTCTTCGAGCCGCTGGAACTGCTCGGCGAGGCGCCCGCCCGCATCGCCCTGCAGCGCTCGCTCACGGCGGAGCTGGCACCGGCCCGCGAGCTGGAGCGCGTCGTCCTGCTCACCGCCCTCGCCGCCCTCGCCGCCGCGATCGCGGTCGCCTTCGGCGTCGCCCGCGGCCTCAGCCGCCCGCTGCGGCAGCTCGCCGCGCATACGAAGCTCGTCGCCGCCGGCGACTACACCCAGCGCATCGAACTGCCGCGCGAGGACGAACTCGGCCAGCTCGCCACCGCCTTCAACCAGATGACCGCCGGCCTGGCCGAGCGCGACCGCGTGCGCAACCTGCTCGGCATGGTTGTGTCGCCCGAGATCGCCACGCAGCTGCTGCAATCGGACCTGCAGCTCGGCGGCGAGGAGCGCGAGGTGACCATCCTCTTCTGCGACCTGCGCGACTTCACCAGCTTCAGCGAGAAGATGGCGCCGGCCGAGGTGCTCACCCTGCTCAACCGCTACCTCGACCGCATGAGCGGCATCATCGAGCGCCATGGCGGCGTCATCGACAAGTTCATCGGCGACGCAATCATGGCGCTCTTCGGCGCGCCGGTGGCGGTGGCCGACGCGCCCGCCCGCGCCGTGGCGGCGGCCCGCGACATGGCGCGCGCCCTCGAGAGCCTCAACGCCGAGCTGCGCAACGAGGGGAAGCCGGCCCTCCAGTTCGGCATCGGCATCAACACCGCGCAGGTCGTCGCCGGCAACATGGGTTCCAAGACGCGCCTCAACTACACCGTCATCGGCGACGGGGTGAACCTGGCGTCGCGCCTCGAGGGCCTGACCAAGGAGCCGAGTTACGCCACGCCCATCATCGTCAGCGAGGCGACCCTCGCCGGGATCACTCCCCGTCCCTTCGCCCGCGAGCTCGGCGAGGTGAAGGTGAAGGGCAAGGCCCAGGCGGTGAAAATCTTCGCGCTGTCGCCCAAGGGCGAAACCGTCCGGCCCTACACCGTGTAGGCCGCGGGGTCGGCCGGCTCGAGCTTCGCGCGCACTTCCGCCGGGATCGGCTGCGCCACCATCTTGCCGGCCGCGTCGGACGTCACGCACACCGCCGCGATCTCGCCCTGTGCGAGCACTTCCGGCCGCACCTGCCCCGCCTCCATCCGGCGGAACTGGAAGATGAAGATCACGGCCTTGGCGCGGACCTCCTTGATGAGGAGCTTGACCTCGATCACGTCGTTGAACCGCAACGGCGCCTTGTATTCGCAGGCGGCCTTGACGCGCGGCCAGCCCACGATGTTGCCCGGCACGAAGGAAATCAGCGGCAGGTTGAGCGAGCGGTAGAACGCCGCCTCACACGCCTCCATCCAGCGGAAGAAATTCGAGAAGTGCATGATGCCGGCCATGTCGGTCTCGCTGAACTCGACCGTGCGGGTGATGCGGAATTCGGAGGGCATGGCCGAGGGTTTTTCACCGGGCCAAGCAACGCAACCTGTTTCCGGCTTCCGCGCCCGCACGGGGCAGGGTGGCGGGCTGGTGACGATTGGCGGCGTCCTTCAACGGCGGCTTGAGTCGCGGCCACCGCCCGCTAGGCTCCTCCACCATGAAACCCCTCCTTCGTCTTTTTGCCGTGGGCACCCTGTTGCTGACGGCCGTCTCGAGTTTCGCCGCCGGCGCTTTCCAAGGCAAAGTGACCCAGACCATCACCGACGGCAAAGGCCGTTCCCACGACCTCAACTATTCGATCAAGGGATCGAAGATGCGCATGGAGGTGAACGAGCAGGGCCACCAGGCGGTCATCATTTCCGACATGGACAAGCTCGAAACCCTGATCCTCATGGCCGAGCAGAAGATGTACATGGTGATGTCCATCAAGAAGCCGGTGGAACAGGCCGTCGCCAAGTCGTCGGGCAACGTCAACGTCGACATCCAGGTCACCGGCAAGACCGACATCATCCTCGGCTATAAATGCAACCAGGTCATCATCACGGAGAAAAGTTCTGGCGCCGTGACCGAAACGTGGCTCGCCGAAGGGCTCGGCACATTCATGGGCCTCAGCGGCGGGGGCGGCGGCGGACCTTTCGGAGGCAAGAGCGCCAAGGCTGCGGCATGGGAGGAAGCCCTCAAAGGCAAGGTCGGCTTCCCGTTGCGAGTCAACGGCAATGACGCCAAGGGAAAGGACACGCTCAAGATGGAGACAACCAAGCTCGAACCCCGCTCCCTGACGGATTCGCTCTTCACCCCGCCCGCGGATTACCGGAAGTTCGAGATGCCGAACCTCGGCAACCTCTTCAACAAGGGCGGCTGAGTCGCGCTTCCGATCCACATTCCGCGCCGGGCCACCGGATTTGTAGGTCGGGCTTTATGCCCGACGATCTTCCTTCCTCTCGGGAACCCGATCCGCGCCAAGGCTACGGTGCCTTGCGCAAAGGCCGCTATTCATGCGCGGGGCGGACTATTTCCTCACGGTCTGCGTGCAACGTCCATCCGTTGCCTTGCGCGCCCCGGATCTGCAACAGCTCATTCTTGGGGAGCTAAACCGCTTGGCAGTGGATCGCAGTCTGACCCTGCGGTGCGCGGTTATCATGCCGGATCACGTGCACCTTGTGATCACGCTGGGAAATAACGCGGGCCTCTCATCGGCGATGCGTCTCTTCAAAGGGCGGCTTTCACCTTGGTTGCGAAAACAGCGAACTGCCTGGCAGCCGAGCTTCTATGATCATCGCTTGAGAACCGGGGAAGACCTGCTGCCGATCTTTCTCTACGTTTTTCTCAATCCTTACCGCAAAAACCTGCTGACCGCGGAGCAAACATGGCGTGGCTATTACTGCGCGCCGATGGACTGGGCATGGTTCGGCCCAATGACAAACGAACGGCTGCCGGAACCCGCGTGGCTACGTTGAGTGTCGGGCATAAAGCCCGACCTCCAGGGCTTCGTCACCCGCGCGCGCTCAATCCTTGCCGATCTGCTTCAGCTCGGCCGCGGTCCAGGCGGTCGAGCGGCCGCCGATCTCGGTGCGCACCTTGGCCACCGTGTCGGGCTCGACGTCGGGTGCCTTGTTGCCCCACTCCTGGCGGACGTAGGACAGCACGTTGGCGATCTGGTCGTCCTTCAACGTGGCGCCCACGGCGGTCATGACGTTGTTGAATTCCTTGCCCTCGACCGTGATCGGGCCGCTGAGGCCATTCAGCACGATGCGGATGATGCGCTCGTCATTGCCTTGGGCCCATTCCGAGCCCTTCAGCGGGGGGAACTGGCCGGGGATGCCCTCGCCGTTCAGCTGGTGGCAGGTGGCGCAGTTGGCGACGAAGATCTTTTTGCCGAGGTCATGCCGCGAGAGCTGCACCGGGCCGGCGGCGCCGGGCTTCTCGCGCTTGGCGTGCTCGTTGACGACGAGCGGGTCGAAGCGGACGGAATTGTGCGCGAGGTAAATCGAGCCGAAGAAGATTGAGCAGCACATGATGCCGAGGAGCGCGAGGGGCAGCAGCGAATAGCCGCCGGCCTTTTCGGGCTTGGTCTGCTGCAGGCGGGCATGCACCTGCTGGATGCTGGCATCGCTCGCACCCGCCGCCTCGACGTGGGGGTTTTTGTCCGGAGTCGCGCTCATCTTAGTGGCCGCCCTCCTTCGGCTTTTCCGCCGGCGCCTTCGCGCCGCCGTGTTCTTCCTGGTGCGCCGCGGGCGTGTTCAGGTCGCGCTCCACGGGATAGTCGTAGGTGTCCTTCAAGCTTTGCAGGTAGGCGACCAGCGCCTCGGCGCGGCGCGTCGGCACGATCTCGTAGCCTTCGCCCGGGCCGAAGCCCGAGGGCACATGGACGGCCTTGTACGACGGCTGGTTGCCCGCCACCGGCCGCTCCTCGAAGAGGAACTTGTGCGGCGGCATGCCGTGGGCGATGGGCTGGCCGCCGAGTTTGGATTCGGGCGCGTAGAGCAGCTTGTAGAAATACTCCGCATCGGGAATGCGGCTGCCGACGTTGCGCAGGTCGGGCCCGAGGCGGCTCGAGCCGATGAGCGTGGCGTGGTCGCGGATGTAGTCGCGGGCGTAGCCACCCCGGCTGCCCCAGCCGCGGCCGTGCTCCCGGTCGCCGACATCGTTGCCATAGCCTTCACGCCGCACCTGCTGGGTGTGGCAGGTCACGCAACCGAGGTCCTGGTAAACCATGCGCCCCTGCTCCGCGAGGCCGGAGAGCGGCGCCGGGTTGAGGGTGTCCTCCACCGGATCCTTGAACTGGGGCAGGCTGCCGAGCTGCTTGTGCGAGGACAGCAGCAGCGCGGCCCAGGAAACCGCGAGGGTGGCGAACACGCCGAGGAAGAGGGTCAGTCCGTTTTTCATGCGTGGCCCTCCTTGCCCACCAGGCTCAGCTCCGGCGGCACCGGGATCGACGCGGCCGCTGTGCCGCGGGAATTGACTGGGCACGCAATCCAGATGAAATTGAGGAGGAACGCCGCGTGGCCCGCGAGCAGCAGGCCCAGGCCGACCGAGTTGACGACGTGCCAGGTCGCGAGGCCGTCGGTGATGGAGCTGAACGGGACCTGGCTGTCGGGCTGCAGCAGCAGGTGGCCCTGCTTGCAGCCGCCGCCGGCGAGACCGATGAAGAGGACGACACTGCCGAGCACCGTGGCGCCGAAGTGGGCGCCGATCAGCGCGGAGGAGCGCCAGACCTTGCCCGTCAGGCGCGGCAGGTAGAAGTACGCGGCGCCGAACATCGCGGTGGAAAAGCAAACGTAGAACGTGAGCCAGTCGCGCAGGCGCTCGACGAGCGTGAACTGCGCCACCTCGGAGAAGGACCGGAGCGCGAAGAGCAGCCCGAGCACCGCCGCCGCGAAGAAGCCGAGGATGCTCAGGCCGATGAAGCGGAGCGTCAGGCTGCCGCCCGCCGCGCCGGCCTTGCCGGACAGCGTGCCGAGGAAATTCAGGCCGAGGATGAAGAGCGGCAGGACGAGCATCATGTTGGCCACGACGCCGAGGCTGGGCAGCCACACCGGCACCGGCGCGCCGATCAGGCGGCTGCCGGCCCCGAGCGCGGTGGCGGCCACCAGCCACCAGAAGGCCAGCGGCGCGAGGTAGTAGTGGCTGACCGGCTTGCCGAGGATCTTGGGCAGGAAGTAGTAGATGGCCGCCAGCGCCACCGGCACGAACCAGAGGCCGTAGAGGCCCTGCACGTACCAGGCGTTGACGACCGGCTGGAGGACGCCGCGCACCGGCGCGCGGAAGAGCATGATCTGCGCGATCGAGTACAGCCACGGGAACCAGAAGGCCGCGCCGAACAGGTACCACTGCGAGGCGTAGACGTTCTCGGTGTTGCGGATGCTGAAAGTCGTGACGGCCCAGACGCCGATGAGGGCGTAGGCGGCGAGCAGCAGGAGCACCACGAAGCGCGGCATCTCGAGCAGCTCGAAGGAGGTCGAGTAGCCGGCGAGGATGCCGCCGATGCCGAGGGTGACGCCGAGGTTCCAGAACTTGGCCGCAATGAAGAGCCAGCCGCCGTGGCGGAGCGTGGTGGCCGACAGGCGGGCCATCAGCCACAGGCCGAAGGCGAAGGCGGCGTTGAAGCCCCAGCCGTAGACGAGCGCGTTCTGCGCGGCCGGCGCGAGGCGGCCGTGCGTGGTCCACTCGCAGCCGGACAGGAAGCCCGGCTGGTGGAGCTGCATGTTGGCCGCGAGCGAGAGGACGCCGCCGAGCAGCAGCCACAGGAGCGCGGAGCCGAAGAACACGAGCACCGGCCACTTCGCGGAAGCGTCGATCTCCTGCTGTTCGGCCCGGGGGTTGGTGGGAATGGGATTCATCGCCGGGGATTACTTCTTCGCGTGGTCGCGGACGGTGAGCTCGATGGCGCGATCGACGGGCAGGCGGACGACGCCGGCCTTCTGGTCGACCCAGCCATAGGTCGTCGACTCGGCGAGCTCCTTCCTGCGGTGCTCGGCGAGCAGATCCTTGCGCTCGGCCGGGGTCTTCACGCCCTCGACGGCCTGCACGGCGGCGGCCTCGGGCGTGTAGATCTTCTTCGCCAGCCAGACAAACGCGGCGAAGCACACGATCACGACCAGCGCCGTGAAAACCGGCGTGCGGTGCGGGAAGGAAAACTGGGCGGGGGAATCGCTCATGGGGCGGTGGCCTCGTGGTGGGTGAGCGACTCGACGATGCGCGGGTCGCGGATCGGGATGAGCTTCGTCGTGGCGAGGCTGCGCAGGTAGGACCAGGCGCAGATGCCGCCGACGCCGGCGACGGAGGTCAGCACCCACAGCAGGTTGACCGAGAGGAACGGCAGCGGCTCGCCGTGCTCGTTCTTGAGCGCGGGCAGGACGTTGTAGCAGATGTCGATGAGGATGATGACGGCGACCCAGGCGCTGATGAGCGCGGCCGGGAAGCGTTCCGACTTGTTCCGGTAGCGCAGCCACGCGAGGAAGGGCACGAAGAAATGGCCGAAGAGGAGCAGCATGCCGACGTACCACCAGTCGCCGCTCTCGCGGATGTTGTACCAGAAGGTTTCCTCGGGCACGTTGGCGTTCCAGATCAGGAAGTACTGGGAGAACGTCACGTACGCCCAGAACACCACGAAGGCGAAGGCCAGCGAGACGAGCGCGTGGAAATGGCCGGTGTTGTAGATGCCCTGGTAGTCCCCGCGGTGGTAGAGCCAGACGGTGATGAACACCGCGAAGGCCAGCGCGGCGCGCATGCAGTTCGCAAAGAACCACACGCCGTACATCGTCGAGAACCAGTGGTACTCGAGGCTCTTCATCCAGTAGATGGCCGCGAAGGTCAGCGCGAGGGCGTTGAGCACGATGCCGAAGGCCGCGGTCTTGCGGTTCATGAACGTCCACTTGGCCTGGCCGTCGGCGTCCTGGGTGAAGGACGCCTTCCGCAGACGCGCGGAGAGCCACATCCAGATCAGGAAGAATGCGACGGTCATGCCCGTAAACATATTCCGGTTCAGGAAGCCGGCCTTCTTGAGGTAGAGCGGGTCGGCGCCGACCGTGTGGCCGCCGTGGATCTCGTGGCTGAGGTCCATCCACGGCCAGACAAAGCCGGGCTTCACCCAGGCGGAGATGAGCAGCGGCAGAAAAAGCACCGCGAGCCACTTGAACGCGGACAGACCGTGCTCCCACTGGCGGCGGATGACCACCGACCAGCCGGCGTCCATGATGTGGTGGATCAGGATCAGCATCAGCATGCCGATCGCCACCGCGGTCCAGTAGGCGATGCCGACGAGGTACGAAAGGGCGACGCCATGCGCGTCGGAAACGAAGAGCCCGACGGCCGTCAGCGCGAGGCCGGCGACGCCGGTGATCAGGAAACGGTTCGCCAGGGCGGCGGTGGAGGGGGCGGAAGGCGCGCTCATGTTACTTCAGCCCTCCGCGTTGTTCGAGGGGCACGTCGTCAATCGTGGCGTGGTGCGCGCGCTGCAGGGCGCGCACGTAGGCGATCACGGCCCAGCGGTCGCTGGTGCTGAGCTTGTCGGCGTACGGGAACATCGTGTTCTTGCCGTTGG
>CAYZSN010000326.1:0-4644 GCA_964481095.1 uncultured Oleiharenicola sp.
ATTGCAGCGCGGGTTCGATGCGGCCATCGGTCCGTGGATCGTTGACCTCTACGCGACGCACCCCCGGGCCTTGTTCGGTCCGGCCTACTGGTCCATTTCGCCGGCGCTCGGCGAGCCGGAGCACGAAGCCTCCGCCGTGCCCATCGGCTTTGCCGACGACTCCAGTTACCTCGGCGGACTGCGCCGCCGCCTCGTCGCCGCCACCATGGCGGTGCCCGGCACCGTGCGCGGCGCGCACGACCATGATTGCTTCACGCTGCTCACGCTCGCCTGCCTCCTGCGCCGGCGCGACCTGCGGCTCATCTCGGTCTGGCATCCTTCGTTCCTGCTCCTGCTGCTCGACACCCTGCCGCGCCAGTGGGATGCCGTGCTCGACGTGGTGCAGACAGGCCGCCTGCCGGCGGGCACACCTCCGGGGTTTCCATTCTCCCCGTTGCCCGCGCGAGCGCGTGAACTCCGCCGCCTCGACCCCGCACACGCCGCCGAATTCTGGCCGCAACTGGCCGTCATCAGCTGCTGGGCCGATGCCCACGCCGCGGGCGGCGCGCAGGAGCTCGCCGCGCGTTTTCCGGACGCCGTCCTCCAACCCAAGGGGCTCTTCGCCACCGAGGGCGCGGTCACGCTGCCGTTCGGCGACATGCGCCCGCTGGCCGTGGGCTCGCACTATTTCGAATTCATCGACGCCGCCGGCACCATCCTGCCGCTCGAGGCGCTCCGCGCCGGCGAGACCTACGAGGTGGTCATGAGCACGGGTGGCGGACTCTGGCGGTACCGCCTGGGCGACCGGGTGCGGGTCGAAGGGTTTGCCGATCGCACGCCTTCGCTGGCCTTCGTCGGGCGCACCGGCCGCGTGGTTGACCTGCGCGGCGAGAAACTCGCCGAGGAATTCGTCGCCAGCATCCTGCCCAGGCTCGGTGCCGCCCGTTTCGCCTTGCTCGCACCGGAAACCGACGGCCGGCACGCCGGCTACACGCTTTATTGGGAAGGAGCGAATCCCCCGGCGGCCGAAGTGCTCGACCGACGGCTGGCGGAGAATCCCCATTACGCCTGGTGCCGGCACCTCGGTCAGCTGCGCCCACCGCGTGTTTTTCAGATCTCAGCCGATGGGCTTTCCACCTACTATCGCCGGGCTGCGGCCGGCGGCGCCCGCCTGGGTGAACTTAAGCCGCCGGCACTGGCCCGCACGATGGAATGGACAGGCGTCTTCGCTGGATGCTGGCGGGATTAACCGCGCTCGAAAAGAATATGCCCGGAACAGGACTCGAACCTGTAAGCCTTGCGGCGAGGGCTTCTAAGACCCTTGTGTCTGCCAATTCCACCACCCGGGCGTAGCAATTTCGGAATTCAGATTTCGGATTTCGGAGTGGGCAACGCAAGGTCTAATCCCATTCCGCAATCCACCCTCTGCAGTCCGCAATCCTCAGCCCGCCTCCCCCAACCGTTCGCCCATCCGCGCGTACACCTCCAGGCCCTGCGCGCCCTGCTCGACCAGGTCCGCGTCGAACCTGATCCGGCCGGGCTGGAAGATCGTGATTACGCACGAGCCGCCGAACTTGAACAGGCCCTTCTCCGCGCCCTTGGGCACGTTCTCGCCGGCCAGGTAGGTCTGCACGATGCTGCCGACCATCGTCGCGCCGATCTCGCAGACCGCGACCTTCCCGAACACCGGCGACTCGACGAGCGTCACCATGCGCTTGTTCTGCCAGAGGTAGTCCAGCTTCCGCCGCAGCGCGATCGGCGAGACCGAGTACAGGTAGCCGTGCACCAATCGCGCCTCGCCCGCCGTGCCGCCCACCGGGAAATGGAAGCGATGGTAATCCACCGGGCAAAGCCGCGAGATCAGCAACGAGCCGCCGGCGAACTCCGCCGCCAGCGCCGGGTCGCCGAGGAAGGACGCGAGGTCGAAGCGCTGGCCCTTGGCGTAGAACCCGTCCGTCGCGTCGACATTCTGGAACGCCAGGTGGCGGCCGTCCGCCGGCAGCACCGCGACCTTCCCGCCGGGCGCGATCGGCCGCGCGCCGGGCTTGAGGGCGCGGTGGAAGAAGTCGTTGAATGTCTTGAAGAGAAACGGGCTCTTCGCGAACTCGTCCACGTCCAGCCCGTAGTCGACGATGAAGGGCAGCACCTTGTTCGCGCTCACCGGCCGGCTCATGCGCCAGCCGTAGAACCACGAGGCGATGTGCCGCTTCGCCAGCGCGTGCAACAGCAGGCTGCCGCCCTTGCTCTCGTAGGTCCAGCGCACCCAGTTCTCGCCGTAGACCTTCTCGGTCTCGACAACCCGCTTGGCGCGGTGAAAGTAGCGGATGGGTTCGGGCATGGGGAAAGCAGGGCTTGGGCGTGGATCTATCCCGCGGAGGAAATTGCGCAACGCCCGTTCACGCCTTGGCCGCGCGCGGTGCGGCCCGGCTGCGCAGCCGCAGCGCCTCATAGATCGGCGTGTTGCCCATCATCTCCGCGACCCCGTAGGCCATGAGGCAGCCCACGAGCAGCGGCAGCATGAAGGCGTAGGTGCCGGTCAGTTCGATCATGAGCACGATGCCGGTCAGCGGCGCCCGCACGATCGCGGTGAACAGCGCGCCCATGCCGAGGATGCAGAAGACCCCGGGGGTCAGCCCCGGGGCGCCGCCGAGCGGCAGCGCGTGCACGCCGGCGCCGAACAGCAGCCCGCCGAGCGCGCCCAGCCCGAGCAGGGGCGCGAAGATGCCGCCCGCCGCACCCGAACCGTAGCTGACCATCGTCAGGCTGAACCGCGCCACGATGAACAGGGGCAATGCCCCCAGGGCGATCCGGCCGGAAATCGCCTCCTGGATCAGCGGGCCGCCCGAGCCGGCCAGCCCGGGCGCCAGCCAGCCGGCCAGCCCGACGACCGCGCCGGCGGCCGCCCCCACCGCGAGGGCCGGCCAGCGGATCACGCGGTCGCGCAGGTCGAGCGTCGCCAGCAGGCAGCGGTTGAACAGCACGCCGAACGCGCCGGCCAGCACGCCGAGCAGCGCGGCCCAGGGCAGCGTGGCCACCCCGGGCGTGCCCATGCCTGCCAGGTGGAACACGGGCAGCTCGCTGGTCAAAAGCCGCGCCACGATGTCGCCGGTCACCGAGGCCAGGAATGCCGCGACAAACATCACCGGCGTGAAATTGCCGTGGAGTTCCTCGAGCACGAAGACGAGGCCGGACAACGGCGCGTTGAACGCCGCGCCCAGCCCGGCGCCCGCGCCGGCGCTCATCAACGCGCGCCGCTCGCCCTCGCCGATGCGAACCCGGAACCATTGCGACACCATCTGCCCGATCGCGCTGCCCATCTGCACCGTCGGCCCCTCGCGCCCGAGCGTGAGCCCGCCGCCCGTTCCGAGCAGGCCGCCGAAAAACTTCACCGGCAGCAGGCGCTTCCATTCCGGTTCCGATTCGCGCAGCAGGATGGATTTCAACTGCGGGATGCCGCTGCCGCCCGCGTGCGGCGCGAACCGCCGCACCAGCCACACGCCCAGGCCCCCGCCGACCACGCCAATGCCCAGCGCGAGCGGCAGCCCCCAGTGGCCGGCCCGGGCGACGACGTGGTCGCGCCAGTGTTCCGCACGCTCGAGCGCGAGCCGGAAGGCCGAGGCCAGGAGGCCGGTGATGGCCCCGACCAGCACCGCCTTGCCCACGATGTGCCGGCGCCGAACTTCGTCGGCACCCAAACCGGAAGTCTCGTCCGTCGCATGCATCCGCACAGTGAACCGCCCGCAACCGGTGGGTTTCAAGTGGATTCGACGGCCCCCCAGGCCTCGGGAAATTTCCCGATGCCCCGGGCCGGCACCGTTGCGGGCCCGCGCGGTCAGAATAGTGCCGGCATGCCCGCGGATATCACACGACAATTTCCCCTCGGCGCCGAGGTGCAGCCCGCCGGCGTGCACTTTCGCGTCTGGGCGCCCGCGAGCCGGGCCGTGGCCGTGGAACTCCAGGCCGGCGACGGCCGGCCGGCGCGCAACGTCCCGCTTCAACCGGAAACCGGCGGTTACTTTTCCGGGCTGGCGCCCGAAGCCCGCGCCGGCGACCGCTACAAATACCGGCTCGAGGCCGGCGCGTTTCCCGACCCGGCTTCCCGCTACCAGCCGGACGGCGTGCACGCCGCCTCGCAGGTGGTCGCGCCCGATTTCGCGTGGACCGACCAAACGTGGCCCGGACCGGACCGTCGGGGACAGGTGATCTACGAGCTGCACCTCGGCACCTTCACGGCCGCCGGCACGTGGCGCGCGGCGATGGCGGAGCTGCCCGAGTTGAAAAAACTCGGCGTCACGCTGCTCGAGATCATGCCCATCGCGGAATTCCCCGGCCGCTTCGGGTGGGGCTATGACGGCGTGGGCCTGTTCGCGCCGACGCGGCTCTACGGGCCGCCGGACGATGTGCGCGCCTTCGTCAACCGCGCGCACGAGCTCGGCCTCGGCGTGATCCTCGACGTGGTCTACAACCACCTGGGCCCCGACGGGAACTATCTCCGGCAGTTCTCCGCGGATTATTTCAGCCGGCGCCACGGGAACGAATGGGGCGAGGCGCTGAACTTCGACGACGGCCCCGGCGCCGCGGGCACGCGCGAATTCTTCATCACCAACGCGCGCTACTGGATCAGCGAATTCCATTTCGACGGGCTGCGCTTCGATGCCACGCAGC
>CAYZSN010000327.1:0-8688 GCA_964481095.1 uncultured Oleiharenicola sp.
TATTGCGGGTTCGATCCGACCGCCGACAGCCTCCATGTGGGCAACCTCGTGCCGCTTTTCGCGCTGCGGCGCTTCCAACTGCACGGCCACCACCCCATCGCCCTGGCCGGCGGCGCCACCGGCATGGTCGGCGATCCCTCGGGCAAGTCCGACGAACGCAACCTGCAGACGCCCGCCCAGCTCGAACACCACCTCACGGCCATCAAGCCGCAGCTGGCGCGGTTCCTCGATTTCCTGCGCGACGTCGGCAAGCACATCACGGTGAACTCGATGATCGCCAAGGATTCCGTCCGTTCGCGCATGGAGGACCGCGCCACCGGCATCAGCTTCACGGAATTCAGCTACATGCTGCTCCAGGGTTACGATTTCTACCACCTGCGGCAGGCGCTGAACTGCGAGCTCCAGGTCGGCGCCACCGACCAGTGGGGCAACATCACCGTCGGCACCGAGCTCACCCGCAAGAAACTGGGCGCCACGGTCTGGGGCCTCGTCTTCCCGCTGCTCACCAAGTCCGACGGCACGAAATACGGCAAGACCGCCACGGGCACCGTCTGGCTCGACCCGAAGAAAACCAGCCCCTACCGCTTCTACCAGTTCTTCGTCAACGCCGACGATGCCGACGTCGTGAAGCTGCTCAGGACGCTCACGTTCCTGTCCCGCGACGAGATCGCCGCGCTCGAGCAGGAACTGAAGGCCAACCCCGGCGCGCGCGCCGCGCAGAAGGCGCTGGCGAAGGAGATGACCACGCTCGTCCACGGCGCCGATGCGCTTGCGGCCGCGCTCAAGGCCAGCGAGATTCTCTTCGGCGGCTCGCTCGACGGCGTCACCGAGGCGGTCTTCAACGATGTCGTGGGCGAAGTGCCGACGAAGGACCTGGAGAAGGCGAAGCTCGAAGGTGCCGGCGCCGCGATTGCCGACCTCGTCGTCCTCGCCGGTCTGGAGCCCTCAAAGGGCGCTGCGCGCAAGGCGCTCGAGGCCGGCGGCGTCTACCTGAACAACAGCCGCGCCGACCTCGTCCGCAACGTCACGTCCGTCGATTTGCTCTTTGGCAAGCATCTCCTTCTGCGCAAGGGCAAGAAGAGCTACGCGGTGCTGACGGTGAAATAACGGCGCGACCGCTGGGTCAGCGTGTGGATCGGGTCTCTAGACCTTGATCCCGTGCACGAGGTCGCGGTGCTCGACGTGCCAGGCGACGGCGCGCTTGAATCCTTCCTCGGCCGAAACCGCCGGCGCCCAGCCCAGCAGGCGCTTCGCCTTCGCGATGTCCGCCCAGGTTTCCTTCATGTCGGCCTCGCTTGCCGGTTTCTTCGAGATCCGCGCCTTTTTGCCCAGCGTCTGTTCGATGATCCGGATGAGCTGCAGCAGGCTGAGCGGGTTGCGTCCGCCGCCGAGGTTGATGATCTCGCAGCCCAGCGGCTGCGCCGCGAGCACCGTGCCCGCCGCAATGTCGTCCACATAGGTGAAATCGCGCGCCTGGCTGCCGTCGCCGTAGAGAGTGATGGCCTTGCCCTCGTCGATCCACTTGATGAAGCGGAACGGCGCCATGTCGGGCCGGCCGGCGGGGCCGAACACCGTGAAGTAGCGCAGCACCGACACGTCGAGCCCGTGCTCCTTGTGTGCCGCGAGCGCGAGCTGTTCCGCCGCCTTTTTTGTCTCGGCGTACGGCGACTGCGGGTGCTCCACCGCCAGGTCCTCCGTAAAGGGCATCGCGCAGCCGGCGTAGAGCGAGGAGCTCGAGGCCAGCACGTGCTTCTTCACGCCGTGCCGCCCCTGGCAGTCGAGCACGTTGCGCTCCCCGTCCACGTTGGTGCGCTGGTAGAGCTCGGGGTGCTCGAGGCTGGCGCGCACGCCGGCGCGGGCCGCGAGGTTGAAGACCGCGTCGAACCGGTGACGTTGGAAAAGCTGGTCGAGCGCCCGCTTGTCCTCGATGTCGAGCGGGTAGAAGCTGAAGCCGCGGAGCTCCTGCAGGTGGTTCAGCCGCCACTGCTTCAGGTGGACGTCGTAGTAATCGTTCAGGTTGTCCGCGCCGACCACGACGTGTCCGGCCGCGAGCAGCTGCTCGCAAACCTTGGAGGCGATGAAACCCGCCGCGCCGGTGACGAGATAACAGCGTCCCGAGCTGTTATCTGCAGTGGACAGTGAACGGTGGGCAGTCATGACCAATCACCTGACTTCAGCATCGCACCAAGCTGACGGCCCACTTGATTGGATTGATCGCGCAGGACATCGAATTCCTTTCCATCCAAATACCCATAATCATGGGCACGCGACAACCAGTGCTGGGTTTCCTGGAGTTCGCCATCCGCATCCGTCAGTTTGCTCGTAAAATGCGCCGGATAACGGCGCTTGGCCCATGCCTCCGCAATGTTGGCTCCCACGGAACGGGATGACCGCCGAATTTGATCCGTAAGTGAATACATCTCTTCCCTGGGCCATTTCTTGGTTGTTTCAAAGATCGCCCGATCCAGCTCGCAGGCAGCTTGGTAGACCGTGAGTTCCTTGAAACTGACAGCCCGTCGCGTCGTGACTGGTCTATCTGCCGGCATCGGTTCCATTGGCCACCGTCTTACCGTCCACCGTCCACCAGATTGGCATAATCCGCCCGCGCCATCTCATGGGCGACCTCCGGGCCGGCGATGCGCGCCGTCCAGCCGAGGATTTTTTTCGCCAGCCGGGCGTCGCCGACCAGCGTGGTGGGCTCCACGGGGCGGTAGAATCGCGGGTCAATGCGCAGGACGACCGCGCCGGTGTCCGCGCGGCGCGCGACCTCCGCCTTCCCCTTCCCCTTGAAGACAAGTTCGATGTCGAGCGCCGCAAACGCCGCCGTGGCGAATTCCCGCACCGAGCAGGCGCGGCCCGTCGCCAGCACGTAGTCGCACGGCGCCTTCGCCTGCAGCGCCAGCCGCATGCCCGCGACATACTCCGGCGCCCAGCCCCAGTCGCGGCGGGCGTCGAGGTTGCCGAGGGAAATCTCCGCCTGCCGGCCGGTGCGGATTCGCGCTGCGCCCAGCGAGATCTTGCGCGTGACGAAATTCTCGCCGCGCCGCGGCGACTCGTGGTTGTAGGCGATGCCGTTCACGGCGAAGACACCGTAGGCGTCGCGATACACCCGGCACATCTGCGCGGCGAACGCCTTGGCGCAGCCGTACGGGTTCACCGGGTTGAAGGGCGTGCCCTCGTTCTGCGGCGCCTTCGCCGGCGCGCCGAAAATCTCCGAGCTCGCGGCGTGATAAAACCGTACCGGGTACGCGAGGTCGCGCAGGATCTCGAGCAGGCCGAGCGTCGCCACGGCGTTCTCCTGGCATGTCACCTCCGGGATCTCGAAGCTGAGGCCGACATGGCTCTGGCCGGCCAAGTGGTAGATCTCGCGGGGCCGCACTTTCTGGATGATGCGCCGCAGCGAGGTGAGGTCCGTCAGGTCGCTGTAGTGCAGCGTCAGGCGCTGTTGTCCGCTCACCGTCCGCAGGTGCTCGATGCGCGCGCGGTTGAACATGCTGGCGCGCCGCACGAGGCCGTGCACGGCGTAGCCTTGGGCGAGCAAATGCTCCGCAAGGTAGGAGCCATCCTGGCCGGTGATGCCGAGGATGAGGGCGGTTTTCAGCGGGGAACGGGGGGCGGCGGGCATTCGCGCCGAGCAAGACAAGTCGCGGCGCGAATTCAACCCCTTGCGTGCGCTATTTCCGCGCCGCCAGCCATGCCTTCATGGCCGCCAGCGGCTTGGTGGTCACCACCGCCTCCTTGGTCAGCCAGCCCTTGCGGGCGACGCCGACGCCGAGCTTGAAATATTCCAGCTGCGCCGTGCGGTGGGCGTCGGGGTTGATGCTCGTGAGCAGCCCCTTCTCCATCGCCTTGCGCCAGTGGCGCCAGTCCAGGTCGAGGCGCATCGGGCTCGCATTGAGCTCGATCACGACGCCGTTGGCGATGGCGGCATCGACGACCTGGTCGACGTCCACGTCGTAACCCTCGCGCTCCAGCAGCAGGCGGCCGGTCAGGTGGCCCAGCATCGTGACGTGCTCCTTTTCCATCGCCCGCACGATGCGCTTCGTCATGTCCTCGCGGCTCTGCCGGAAGGACGAGTGCACCGAGATGACGACGTAATCGAGCTGGGCGAGCGTGTCCTTCGAAAAATCCAGCCTCCCGTCGGGCAGGATGTCGCACTCCGTGCCGGCGAACACGTGGGTCGTGTATTTTCTCGCGGCGTTGAACTTCCGGATCAGCGCGACCTGCTCCTCCAGCCGCGCCTCGTCCAGGCCGCGCGCCTGGAAACTCGACTTCGAGTGGTCGGCGATGCCGAGGTACTCGAGGCCCAGTTTTTCCGCCGCCGCGGTCATTTCGTCCAGCGTGTTGTGGCCGTCCGACGCGGTCGTGTGGTTGTGGAAGACGCCGCGAATGTCGGACTCCTCGAGCAGCTTCGGCAGCTTGCCCGCCTCGGCCGCCTCGATCTCGCCGCGCCCCTCGCGCAGTTCGGGCGGGATGAAGGGCAAACCGAGCGCAGCAAAGAGCTGCTCCTCGGTTTGCAGCTTGGCGCCGGGAGCCGGGAGCCCGGAGCCGGCAGCCTTGGAACCCGAGGCCGGTGTCTTCCTGGCCGGGGCCTTGCCTTGCGCTCCCTGCTCCTTGTTCCCCGCTCCCTGCTCCGTCGGGCCATGCTTCTGGTCCGACGGTAAAAGCCCCCACTCGCTCATGCTAAGGCCGCGCGCCAGCGCCCGCTGGCGCATCTGCACGTTGTGGTCCTTCGAGCCGGTCAGGTGGTGCAGCGTGAAGACAAACTGCTCCGGCGGCACGAGGCGCAGGTCGGCCTGCAGCCCCGACGCAAGGCGCACGCTCGCCTTGCTCTCGCCGCGCGCCGTGACCTCCTGCACGCCGGCCTGCGCCACGAACCAGTCCACGATCGGCGCCGGCTCCGTCGTCGCCACGAGGAAATCGAGGTCGCCCACCGTTTCCATGCGGCGCCGCAGGCTGCCGCAGGACTCGGCCTGCTGCACGCCCGGCAGCTGGCGCAGGCCGGCCAGGATCGGCGCCCCGGCCTCGTGGGCCTCGATCCACAGGTGGCGCCTGCCGTAGGCCTCGCGGTTGCGGATGCCGGTAAGGATTTTCTCCTGCGTCTTCTCGCCGAAGCCCTCGAGCGCCGCCACCCGGCCCTCGGCGCATGCGGCGCGCAGCTTCGCGACCGTATCGACGCCGAGCTTGTCCTGCAGCGCGCGCACCTTCCTGGCCCCGAGGCCGGGAATGGACAAAATTTCCACCAGGCCCCCGGGCACCGAGGCCTTGAGTTTCTCGTGGAATTCCAGCCGGCCCGTGCGGTGCAGCTCGGAGATCTTCTGCGCGAGCGCCTCGCCGAGGCCCTTCACTTCCTCGAGCGACCCGGCTTCGACCCGCGCGGCGATCTCCTCCTCGCCCAGGCCCTCGAGCACGCGGGCGCCGGTCTGGTAGGCGCGGATCTTGAAGGGATTCTCGCCCTTGAGTTCGAGCAGCGTGCCGATGTCGGTCAGCACGGCGGCGATTTCGGTCTTGTTCACGGCAAAAGGGAAAACGCGAAGCCGGGAAGAAGCAAAACCTCTTAGCGGGCCGGCGGCGCGCCGCCCCCCGCCTCCCCGACCAGCCGGATCACCTCGCCGCGGTAAATCTTGCCGACGGCGGACACCGGCCAGGTGACCAGCGCCACATAGCGCTTCGGGCGCTTGGGCGCCGCCAGCTTGTCCCGCAGCACCGCCGCCACCTTGGCGAGGTCCGGCGCGCACGTCGCCGGATAGGCCGCTACGACCGCTTCGCCCCATTCCACGTCCGGCACGCCCACCACCGCCACATCGTCGAACTCGCCGGTGTCGCGCAGGACGCGCTCGACTTCCGCCGGCTGGATTTTTTCACCGCCGCTGATGATCAGCCCGTCCCGCCGGCCCAGGATCGTCAGGCGCCCTTGCTCGTCCAGCCGGCCGAGGTCGGCGGTCGCGAAGGAATCGCGCTCCCAGTAGGGATAATAGCCGCGGAAAAGCGACGCGCCGGTAAAGACCACGACGCCCTCGTCGTTCACCGTCACCCGGGTGTGCGGCAGGGCCGTGCCGCTGTCGCGCCGCCCGGCGAGGAATTCCGCGGGACGCAGCGCGGTCGCCATCGCCGCCGTCTCGGTCATGCCGTAGCCCGGTGCCAGCGGCAGCCGCTCCGCCGCCGCGCGCGCGAGCAGGTCGGGCCACGCCGGCGCGCCGCCGAGGAAGAGGATGCGGAATTGCCGCAGCCACGCGCTGGCCGCGGGGTGGCGCAGCAGGCGCTCCAGCTGAGTCGGCACGAGCGAAAGGACCCAGCCGTCGGGCTTGGCGGACAGCTCCGGCAGTTCGCCGGCCTCGATCCGTTTCCAATCCAGCGGCAGGTATTCGCCGCCGGTCAGCGCGCAGCGCAGCCAGGCCATGAGGCCGCTCACATGGTGCAGCGGCAGCACGCCCGCCGCGTTGACCCGCGGCAGCGCGAAATGCTGCAGAAAGCCGCGCACCGCGGCGCTGAGCGTGTCCTGGTCGTGCCGCGCAAATTTCAGCTGCCCGCTGCTGCCGCCGGTGGGGATCATGAGCCAGCCGCGCGTGCCGGGAAACGGGTGGCTCGACGTGTAAGCCGTGGGCAGCAGCTCTTCCAATTGTTCATGCTCGTGCTCGCCCCATTGCGGGTCGCAGAGACACACCTCGGCATCGCCCGCGACCGCCGCCGCAAACGCCGCCATGAAGCGCGCCGGATCCGCTTCGGAAACCAACACGGGATCCGGATGGCGCACGCGCGGCCCGGCCGGCCGCGACCCGCCGAGGCGCGAGGCTAGTTCAGCGCGTTCCATAATTCCTCCGGGTTGACGCCCTTGGCCCAGCCGTCGTCGAGCACGGCGCCCAGCACGGGCCCGTCCCACCGCCGGTCGCCGAATATCTCGCCGAGGCCGAAGCCCGGGGCGCGCCCGAGCAGGGCGCCGTGGTGCCGCAGGGCGAAGCGCAGGATCGCGGCGCGCCCCAAAGCGGTCTCGATGGCGCTCGAGAGCACCACATCCGCCTGGTTCGCCACCACCCAGGCCGCGATGTCCTCCAGCGGACCGGCCAGCGCGGGCTTGATCACGAACACCCCGGGCCAGCCCTCGGCCTGCCAGCGGCGGGCCTCGTCGAGCTGGGCCACCGATTCATCCAGCGCGAGCTTCACCGGGTAATCCTCCGCCAGGCCGTGGAGCGTGCTCTCGTCGGCGGGCGCCACCGGCTGCTCGACGAATTCGATCGGGCGGTCGGCGCAGCGGCCGAGCCAGCGTTCCGCCGTCCGGCGGTCCCAGGCGCCGTTGGCGTCCAGCCGCAGCTTGGCGTAGGCGGGCAGCGCGCCGAGCAAATCGTCGAGCAGGCCCAGTTCCTCGTCGGCGGGTTCCACCCCCACCTTCCATTTGAAGGACAGCCAGCCGGCCTCGATCCGCGCGGGCAGCGCCGCGAGCGCGGCCTTTCCCGCCGGGAGCAGCGCGGTCAGCGGAATGCGCGGCGCCGGCCTTTCCTCGCCGGGCCGGCTGCGCGCCGCCGCGAGCGCGAAGCGCACCGCCCCCATCCTGACGGAAACCCGGTCCAGCGTGGCGGCCGTGACCCGGTCGCCGAATTTTCCGCACACCTCCGCCGCTTCCGCGAGCGTCTCGGTGCCGAACCACGGGATCGGCGCGATCTCGCCGTAGCCGGCGCGCCCGGCCTCGTCCTCCAAACGCACGATGATCCCCTCGCGTTCGGTCCATGGACCATGCGCCGTCCGCAGCGGCTGGCGCAGCGGCAGCCGGTAGGTGCGGTGGCTGAAGCGGTAAGTCATCGGCGTATTCACGGCATACAGGGAATCAAGGGCGGCACGAAGCGTTTTCTGGGCCAAGGAATTGGGGTTGAATGCGGCCCGGATCGCCGCCTTAATGCGACCCGAGTCACGGGCTACGTGTCTGCCGTCCGCAGGCCCATTTGTCATTCATTCCCCGATGAACTCCGATCAATCGCTCCTCGAGGAGCTCGAAAATTCCATCGTCGGCGCGGCCCGCAAGGTCCTCGCCACCCTGCGGCCGGGCCTGAACGAGGGCGCCTACGAGAAAGCCCTCGTCGTCGAACTGCGGAAGCGGGGCTTCCGCGTCGAACACCAGAAGCTCTTCGAGGTGCGCTACGAGAAGCAGCTGGTCGACCTGCTGGTGGTGAGCCTGATCGTCGACGGCCAGACGATCGTCTATTGCCGGGTGGTCGAGGAGTTCAACCCCACCCTCGTGGCCCAGGTGTGCGGGGCGCTCGCCGTCACCGGCCTGAGCGAGGGCCTGCTCCTCAACTTCCGGAAGGCCGACCTCGACTGGAAGCACATCGACCGGGAAACGGTGCCCGTCGCGGCGTGTCTCTGACGGGCGCGCCGCGGCGAAATCCACCCGCCCAAACTCCCGGTTTGTCATTGCGAGGAGCGAACGCGACGAAGCAATCCAGCTGGATCGCACGTCCGCCCACGACGGACTCGCGATGACAATTCAAATTAGGCCACTGCCCGTCCAAAGATTCGCTTGAGCTTCGGCGCGCGGGGAGTATTTCGCTCATGGCAACGATGACCAAGCCTGTTGCCCAATCGACCAGCGATTCGGACTTCTACCTGCCCGCCGATCGCTTCTTCGCCGCCAACCTGCCGAACGCGCTGACGTATGACGACGTCTCGCTCGCCACGCTCCACTCGGAGATCCTCCCG
>CAYZSN010000328.1:0-6643 GCA_964481095.1 uncultured Oleiharenicola sp.
CGGTCAGCGCCACCGTGGCGAGCATCGCCCCGAGCGCGAGGCGCTGGTGCACCAGCACCTTGTCGAGCCAGCGGCCGTACAGCGCGATGATGCGGTCGAGATATCCGTCACCGCTCCCGTGCCCGTGGCCGGGTTCGCCCGGCTTGGGTGCCGGCAGCATGCGGGCGCACATCATCGGGGTCAGCGTCAGCGACACGACGAGCGAAATCAGGATCGACACCGCCAGCGTGATGGCGCACTCGTGGAAGAGCCGCCCCACCACGCCGCTCATGAACAGCAGCGGGATCAGCACGGCGATCAGCGAGATGGTCAGCGACACCAGCGTGAACCCGATCTGCGCGGCGCCCTTGAGCGCGGCCTCCATCGCGGTGGCGCCCTCCTCGCGGTAGCGCGCGATGTTCTCGAGCATGACGATGGCGTCATCCACCACGAAGCCGGTGGCGATGGTCAGCGCCATCAGCGTGAGGATGTTCAGCGAATAGCCGGCGAGGTACATCACGCCGAACGTGCCGATGAGCGACAGCGGCACCGCGATGCTCGGGATGATCGTCGCGGCGATATTGCGCAGGAACAGGAAGGTCACGCCGACGACGAGCAGGATCGCGAACACCAGCTCGTGCTCCACCGAGCGCACCGAGGCGCGGATGCTCTGCGTGCGGTCGGTCAGCACGGCCAGGTCGACCGACGCCGGCAGGCTCGCCTGGAGCTGGGGCAGCAGCGCCTGGATGCGGTCCACGACCTGGATCACGTTGGCGCCGGGCTGGCGCTGGACGTTCACCAGCACCGCGGGCAGCTGGTCCGCCCACGCGGCCTGGCGGCGGTCCTCGGTTGCGTTCTCGATCCGGGCGATGTCGCCGAGGCGCAGCGGCGCCCCGCCCTGCCAGGCGACGATGAGGTTGCGGTACTCGTCGACCGAGCGGAGCTGGTCGTTCGCGTCCATCAGGATGGTGCGGACCGGGCCGTCGAAGCTGCCCTTCGGCTGGTTGACGCTCGCCGAGGTGATCGCGGCGCGCACATCGGAGAAATTGAGCCCGCGCGCGGCGAGTTCGGCCGGGTTCACCTGCACGCGCACGGCCGGCCGCTGGCCGCCCGCGAGGCTGACGAGGCCGACGCCCGGGAGCTGCGCGAGCTTCTGCGCGAGGCGCGTGTCGACCAGGTCGTGCACCGCCGGGAGCGCGAGCGTGCTGGAGGTGATGGCGAGCGTCACGATCGGCGTATCCGCCGGGTTGACCTTGCGGTAGATCGGCGGCGTCGGGAGGTCGCCCGGCAGCAGGTTGCCCGCGGCGGCAATCGCCGCCTGCACGTCCTGCTCGGCCACGCCCATCGAGACCTCGAGGGAGAACTGGAGCGTGATGACCGAGGCGCCGCCGGAACTGGCCGACGACATCTGCGCCACGCCGGGAATCTGGCCGAAGCGGCGCTCGAGCGGGGCGGTGATCGCGCTTGCCGTCACGCTCGGGCTGGCGCCGGGATAAAAGGTGAAGACCTGGATGGTCGGGAAATCCACCTGCGGCAGTGCCGCCACCGGCAGGAGCCGGTACGCCATGATGCCCAGCTGCAGCAGCGCGACCATCAGCAGGCTGGTCGCCACCGGGCGCAGGATGAACGGGCGGGACAGGCTCATGGGCTCTTCACCACGGCGCCGTCCTTCACCACCACGACGCTCTTGCCCTCGCGCAGGCGGTCGAGCCCCTCGAGCACGACCGCATCCCCGGGCGCGAGTCCCTCCGTGACCGATTGCAGGACCCCGTCGGTCGGGCCCAGCACGACCGGCCGGATCGAGGCCTGGTTTTTGGCGTTCACCACATAGACGTACGTGCCCTTCGAGCCGAACTGCACGGCGGCGGCCGGGATCACGAGCGCGTCCTTCACGGTCGAGACCTGCAGGCGCACGTTCACGAACTGGTTCGGGAAGAGCTTCTCGTCGGCGTTCGGGAACTCGGCCTTGAGCTTCAGCGTGCCGGTGGCGAGGTCGATCTGGTTGTCGATCGTGCGGAGCACGCCCTGCGCGAGGCGCACGCGTTCGCTGCGGTCCCACGCCTCGACCTCCAGCTGCCCGCCGGCGCGGATCGGCGCGACGACCTTGTCGAGGTCGACCTCCGGCACCGTGAACATCACGGCAATCGGGCGGGTCTGCGTGATGACGACGAGCCCGTCGGAATCGTTGGCGCGAATGAGATTGCCGGCATCGACGCGGCGCAAGCCAACGCGGCCCTCGATCGGCGCCTCGATGCGGGTGTAGGCGAGCTGCAGGCGCGCCTCCTGCACGCGGGCGAGGTCCGCGGCCGACGTGCCCTCGCGCTCGCGCACCAGCGCGAGCTGCGCGTCCATTTCCTGGTTCGTGACGAGGTTCTTGGCAAAAAGCTGCTTCAGGCGCTCAAGGTCGGCACGTGCCGTTTCGAGCGACGCCTGGTTCTGGCGCTGCTGGCCCTCGGCCTGTGCAAGCTGGATGCGGTACGGCTCGGGATCGATTTCGGCGAGCAAGTCGCCGGGCTTCACTTCCTGGCCTTCCGTGAAAGCCACGCGCACCAGCTGGCCGTCGACGCGACTGCGCACCGTCACGGTGTTTGGGGGCGTCACGGTGCCGATGGCCTTCAACTGCACCGGCAGCTGGCGGCGCTCGGCGGGCACCACCTTGACGGGCGAAGCCGGCTCCCCTTCTCCCGCCCACGCGGGATTCGGCGGGCGCCGGTTGGGCTGCTTGCCCGGCTTGCTGAAGTACCACGCGCCCAGCGCGGCAACGGCGATGATGCCCGCGTAAACAAACCAACGGCGGCGCGAAGAAGAGGGTTGAGCGTTCATGAAAAGTGCGTGTCGGAAGTCCCGGACTGGCAACCGGATGAAATTTATGGACGTCCGCTTGATCCTATAGGACGACCGGCAGGGAAAATTTCAACCGCAGAGACTCGAATTCCAATGTTCCGACATGCACGCGACGCGCCAGATGCCCAATGAGTTACCCCGTTTCCTAAAATTCACTTTCCCGGGTAACGATTTTTCCGTCGGCGGGTTTGTTCCCCGGCACCACTTTGGTGCAACTTCCCCGCTTCCTGTCGTGTATATGCCGCTGTTCCCACGCTGATTCCGCCCCCCCATGAAAACCTTCCTCGCCCTCGTTGCCGCCTCCGTCCTCACGCTCGCCGCCTCCGCCGACGTCACCGAGAAATTCAGCCAGACCTACCCGCTCGCGGCCCACGGCACCATCCGCCTCGACAACGTCAACGGCTCCATCGAGATCATCGCCTGGGACAAGGCGGAGGTTTCGCTCGAGGCCGTGAAGAAGGCGCGGGACGAGGACGCGCTCAGCCGTCTTCACCTCCAGATCGACGCGTCCGCCGACCGGCTCAGCATCAAGACCGTGTATGAGAAGAAATGGAAATTCTGGGAGAACGCGCGGGCCGAGGTGCGCTACAAGCTCATGGTCCCGGCCGGCGTTTCGCTCGACAAGATCGATGTCGTCAACGCGAACATCCACGTCAGCGGCGTGCAGGGGTTCGTCAACCTCGACTCGGTCAACGGCTCCATCGAGGCCGACGGCCTGACCGGCGCCGCGCGTTTCGACACGGTCAACGGCTCGATCACCGCCGTGTACGCGGCCATGCCCTCCTCCGGTGACATCTCCCTCGATACGGTCAATGGCAGTTGCACCGTCAAGCTGCCGGCGGACGCCGCGTTCCGGCTCGATGCCGACACCGTCAACGGCCACGTGAGCTGCGATTTTCCGATCACCCTGGAAAAGTCCGGCCGGCACGTCCTGCGGGGCACCGTCGCCGGCGGCGGCATCAAGGTGAAGCTCGACTCCGTCAACGGCGGCCTGGCCGTGGAAAAGTCCCGCTGAGCAATCCCGCTTTGCCTGCCGCCGCAAAGCAGGCGTTTACCTACTGCCGCCACGGCGGGTTTCCCGGGAGCATCCGGGCACGATGGAACATCGGTCCCCTTTCCCCCGCGCGCTCCCGGGGTTGCTTCGTCTTCCCAGCCGGTGGACCGGCCTGCTGGCGCTCATTTTCCTGGGCATCTTCGCGCTGCGCGCCTGGATGATCGAGCGTTTCGCGGCGAGCGTGGCCATGGTGGACGAATGGCAGGCGACCGCCGGCGAGATCCTCGCGCCCTGGAGCCAGGGCACGCTCACCTGGGCGGCGCTCTTCCAGGCCCACAACGGCGACCACCGGATCCTGGCCACGCGCCTGCTGGAAATCGCCTGCTACACCGTGAACGGCGCGTGGGACCCGCAGTTGGTCCTTACGGTGAAGGCGGGAGTGTACGCGCTGGCCGCCACGCTGTTCATCCACCTGCTCGCGGGCGGCCTGACGGCGCGCAGGAAGTTCGCAGCGCTCCTGCTGGGCGTGTTGCTGGCCTTCCCGTTCAACTACCAGAACCTGATCTGGGCCTTTCAATCCCAGTTTGATTTCTTCCTGCTCGCCGTGGCGGCCGGCTGGATCGCCCTGCTCCGCCGGCGCCTCGTCCCCGCCCTGGCCATCGCCTTCGCCGCGCTGTTCACGATCGGGGCCGGGCCGGTGCTGGCCGCGAGCTACGTGCCGTTCCTCGCCTGGCGAGCGTGGCGCGAACCGCTCGCTCGCTGGGCGGCGCTGGCCGGCCTCGCGGCGGCGCTGGCGGTGGCGGCTTGGGGCGCCTCCCTGCGTTCCGCCGCCGCCCCGCTCGGCACCGCGGGCACGCAGGCCGAGACCTTCGCCAGCGCGCTGGGCTGGCCCTACAGCAACCTGCTCGAGCACGTCACTTCGCCGCGGTCGGTGAAATTGATCCCGCCCGCCGTGAGGAACTTTCCTTCGCCCGAAACCAGCTGGGTGCTCCGCGCCGCCGGGATGATCGACCGGCATCCGCGGCTGCAGTTGTCCGCCGACCTGCTGGCCGGTCTCTTGCAACTGCTGCCGACGCTGGTGCTGGCGGGCGGGGTGTGGCGGCGCCGGGTCCCGGCGCGCACCGCGGCCGGCCCGCTGGCGCTCGCCGGCTTCGCCTTGCTCATGACCGCGGCCACCGCCGTGGCGCGCGGGGGGCAGTCCTCGATCTCCGTGCGCTACCTGGACCTCATCGCGCTGAACGGGTTTGCCGCGCTGGGCGCGGCGTTCGCCCTGCTGCAAACGCACGCGCGGTGGCGGCGCTGGATCGTCGCGTGGGGCCTGTGCCTGCTGCCGGGTTATCTCGCCATCATGGGCGGAACGCTGGCCAAGCTCAGCCACCGGATGCCGGCGTACTGGCTCGCGAACCTGCAGGCCTATTTTGTCGCGCACGACCATTCGCTGCTGGCCGACAACCGCGATGCGCGGTGGCCGATCCTCGAGGACGCCTCCGTCGCGGAATTCATGGACTTCCTCGACGATCCCCAAATCGCCGCCGTGCTGCCGCCTTCGCTGACGCGTCCCTCCGCGCCGCTGCCCTGGGCTTCCGCCGCGGCCCGCTGGGTGCGCCGCCTCTCGGCGCCGCTTACGGTGATGTTTGCGGGAGTTTTGCTCTGGCAGATCGCCGGGCGCATCCGGCGGATACTCGCGTCCCGACACCGGCTGCATCCGCCACCGCGAATCGCTCCGGGCTTGGAGCCATCCCACTAGCGGGACGGAGGGATTTCATTTTCAGGCAGATCTCGGTCAGATCGGGAAACGTCAGATATTGTTATTGATTAATGGTCAATAATTAATGACTATTTTCCTGCTTGGCACGAGCCATGCGAAATGAGGGCGTGCTCCTGCCCTCCCACACGCTTGTTTTCCGGGTCCACACCCGTGTTTTCATGACCCTGTTTGTGGCCCTCGTCGCGGTCGTGACGTTCCTGACGCCCGCGTTGCCATTCGCGAACTGAGATCTTCCCATGCTCGGCTCCGAATACAAATGGCTCCTCGCTCCGGCCCGCCCGGCCGCGACCGGGCGCACGCCCCTCGCCCGCCACGGCGCGATGACCGTCGCGGTGGCCGGCTTCTGCCTCGCCTGCACTTTCCTCGCGCCGATGCGCACGCTGCCTTCCCCTGCCGCCGTCGCCGCCCCGGTCGTCACCCAACTCGACCAGGCCCAGACGGAATGGCCGCACGTCCTCGTCCGCCTCTGGCTCATCCTGCCGCAGCTTTTGCCCGGGCATAATTGAATAAGCCCTCAGCTTTCAGCGATCAGCACCCAGCCACCCCAACCAAGCAAACTCCCCATCCTGACAGCTGACTGCTGAAAGCTGATCGCTCTTCTTCACCATGATCTTCGAAACGTTTCTCCAGGACCTGCGCATTGGCTTCCGCGTGCTCATCAAGGAAAAGTCCTTCTGCGTCCTCGCCATCTTCGTGCTCGCCGTCGGCATCGCCGCCGTGACCACCCAATATGCCGTCGTCAATGGCGTCATCCTGCGGGGCGTCAATTTCCGCGATGCCGACCGTCTGGTCGACGTTCAGCTGGCCGACCCGCAGGAATTCCAGCCCAACAATTTCAATTCGCGGATGACCACGGCGGACTTCGCGGATATCAAGGAGAAGCAGCAATCTTTCGGGGATTTCGTCGGCTACCTGAACGGCTCGACGGTCAACGTCACCTACAACGGCAACCCGCAGCGCTACACGGGCGGCTACATCACGTGGGATTTTTTCCGGGCGCTCGGCGTCGCACCGGTCCTTGGGCGTGATTTCCTCAAGGAGGAGGACCGCTCGGGCGT
>CAYZSN010000329.1:0-12975 GCA_964481095.1 uncultured Oleiharenicola sp.
CGGCCGCGCGGAACAGCATGGCCTCGACGTTGCCGACGCCGCACAGCGTCAGCGTCTGGTCGCGCAGGTTGAATTCGGCGAGGGTCATGACCACGCCCCGCGAGTTCGCCAGGGCCCGGTGGCAGAGGCTCAGCTGCGCGAGCGGGTTTTTCTCGGGCAGGAGCTTCAGCGTGTCGACGGCGAGGTCCGCGGCCCGGGCGGCCTCCGGGCCGTGGCCGATGCCGTCGATCACGGCCAGCGTCACGCCGCGGCGGTGCGGGAGCACGACGTGGCGGTCCCCGGACACCGATTGCCCGGGAAGCGTGCGCTGGGCGGCGGCCCACTCAACGCGATGAAGCGGGCTGCTGATTGCCATTTTTAATCCATTTCCGCATCGTGACCTTGGTGCCTTCGCCGACATTCGATTCGATTTCGAACTCGTCCATGAGCCACTTGGCGCCGGGCAGGCCGACGCCCAGCCCGCCGCGGGTCGAGTAGCCGTACTGCATGGCCCGGTGGATGTCCGCGATGCCGGGGCCCCGGTCCTGGGCGACGATCTGCAGGCAGCGCCGGCCGTTGCGCGTCACGACGGCAAAGGAGATTTCGCCGCGCTTGGCGTGGTCGAGGATGTTGCGGGCGATCTCCGAGATCGCCGCCGCGATCAGCGTGATCTCCGAGCCGGCGAAGCCGAGCTCCAGGGCCATTTCCCGGCCCTGCTGCCGCGCGGTCACGATGTCGATCGTGGAGCGGATCTCCAGGCGGATATCAAGGGCCGGCTTTTGCATGATGCTTGGTTTTCCCATCGAGAAATGCGAGGCCCTCCTCGAGGTCGAGCGCGGTGCCCACGCCCTCGAGCGTGAGGCCGAGCTGCACCATCGCGAAGGCCACCTCGGGCTGGATGCCGACGATCACCGTGTCGGCCCCGCGGAGGTTGAGCATGTGCGCGATGTTGCGGAGCGTGCGGGTGGCGAAGGAGTCGATCACGTCCAGCACCGTGACGTCGATGATCACGCCGCGCGCGCGGTGGGAGCCGACGCGGGCGGCGAGGTCGTCCCGGAGCTGGAGCATGTCCGCGTCGGACAGCACCGACTGGATGCTGGCGATCAGGTAGCTGCCCTGCTTGAGGATGGGGACTTGCATGGGCGCGCGCTTCAGGCGGCCGGCGCGCCCGGGCTGATCATCTCCTGGGAACGGACCTTGTAGCCCAGCATGCGCTCGGCGAGCTCGATGCCGCCCTGCAGGTCGCCGACCGCGTTGAGCTTGCTGAGGTCGACGCCGATCGTGACGAGCGTCTGGGCGATTTCGGAGGAAAGGCCGGTGATGATCACGCCCGCGCCCATCAGCCGCGAGGCCTCGACCGTCTGCACCACGTGGTTGGCCACCGTCGAGTCGATCGTGGGCACGCCGGTGATGTCGACGACGACCACCTTGGCGCGATTGTTGCGGATGCCGCGGAGGAGCTGCTCGGTGAGCTGCTTGGCGCGCTGCGAGTCGATCACGCCGATGATGGGCAGGATCAGGAGGCGCTCGCGCACCTGCAGCACGGGCGTGGAGAGCTCGCGGATCGCCTCCTGCTGCTGGCGGATGATGCGCTCGCGCTCCTCGACGAAGCTGACCGCCACGGTGTTGGCGATGCGGTTCGCGGCGGGTTCGTAGGCGTCGAGCACGCGGTTGAGCAGGTCGAAGTCGTGCTGGTATTTCTTGAACAGGGAGCGCGCCAGCACGTCGCGCAGCAGCAGCACGATGCTGATGACCTCGTGGGTCTCGACGCCGCGCGGGATTATGCGCTCGGAGAGGTTGCGGGCGTAGGCCTGGAGGGCGTCGACGTTGCCGGTCTCGAGCACCTCGACGTAGTTGTCGTACACGGAGGTGACCTCGGAGAAGATTTCCTCCTTGGTCATGGCGGAGAGCAGCTTCGCGTCGAGGATGTTGCGGGCCCAGACCTCGCGCAACTGGGTGCGGTTTTCCCGGAGGTGCGACACCAGCTCGCGCAGCAGGAAATCGCTGTAATTGCCCTGGGCGGGCGTCGGCGCTTTGGCGGCGGAGGAGGGGGATTTCGACGGAGCTTTGATTTTGTTGGCCATGTCTGGACGGGTTGAAAAATTTCCGGCCCGGGCGTAATCCCCGGCGCGCGCTGGGGTGGGCGGCGCCGGGGATTATGCTTGGTGCGGACCTCGCGGACCGGTGCTACATGAAGCCACAAGAGGTAGGTGTATCCCAGTGGGTCTTTACCCCATCAAACCAGGGGGAAGCCCCACGGAAGACGGCGCCGAGGCAAATTGTCCGCGGTTCGGCAGGCGATTTTGAAGCGGAAAGGTGGGCGCCCTCTCCATTGGGGGCGCCGCCCCGCGCTGGTTTAATGGGGTATGTTTACTCTGCCGTTCGTGCGGGGAGGGCGCCGTGCTTTCCCTTTGGTTTGGGTCGTGTGCGGCGTGGCCGCTTTCGGGGCGACGCCCGTCGTGCCCGGCGATCCGTACGAGCCCGGGACCACGTTGCGCGTGCTCGCACCGGGTCTGCTCGAGCTCGAGTTGATCCAGGCCAAGGCCCCGGGGCCGGCCGGCGCGGCGGCCTGGAACTTCGCCGTGCCGGCGTCGGCCGTGGTGATGCCGGAAGCGCGGCAGTTCGCCGTCGTCGTGGACGGCCAGCCGGCGGCCGTGACCGCCGTGGGACTCAAGCGCCGGGCCGTCCGCGCCCCGCTCGCGGGCGGAGAATTGCAGGTCGGCACCTGGCTTTACCTCAAGCTCGGCCGGGAAATTCCCGCTGGCGCGGCGGTGGCGGTGGCAAATCCCGATGCCAAGCTGTGGGCGGCTGAAACAAAATTCTCGGCGCAGGCCGGCGCCTTGCGCGAGAGCCCGGCGATCCACGTCAACCAGGAGGGCTACCTGCCGGCCGAGTCGAAGCAGGCGATGATCGGCTATTATCTCGGCAGCCTCGGCGAGCTGGCCGTGCCCGCGGCCGGGGGCTTTTGCGTGGTCGACGCCCGCGGCGACACCGTGTACCAAGGCCGGCTCAAAGCCCGGCCGGACGAGGGCTATGTCTATTCGCCGCTGCCTTACCAGCAGGTGTACGAGGCGGACTTCACCGCGTGCCACACGCCCGGCGAATACCGGCTGGTGGTGCCCGGCCTCGGGGCCTCGCTGCCGTTCCGGATCGACGACGGCGTGGCCGCGGACTTTGCCCGCGCCTATGCATTGGGAATTTATCACCAGCGCTGCGGCACCACCAATGCGCTGCCGTTCACGCGGTTTGTCCACGCCGGGTGCCACCTCGCGCCGGCGCAGGTGCCGTCGCCCGAGAAGGATTTCCCGGCGGTGTGGCGCCTGATGACCGCGAGCGCGAAGGCGGGCGCGGCGGACGCACCGCCCGGCACGGGCCCGGTGCTGACGGGCGAGGCGGCGCAGCTGTATCCGTTCGTGCACCAGGGAACGGTCGATGTCACAGGCGGGCACCACGACGCCGGCGATTACGGCAAGTACACCACGAACAGCGCGTCGTTCATCCATTGCCTGGTCTTCGCCGTGGATTCCATTCCCGGCGCGGCGGACTGCGACAACCTCGGCCTGCCGGAGAGCGGCGACGGCCTTCCCGACCTGCTGCAGGAGGCGAAGTGGGAGGCGGATTTCCTTGCGCGCATGCAGGACGACGACGGCGGTTTCTACTTCCTCGTCGGGCCGCGCGATCGCGCCTACGAGGGCGACGTGCTGCCCGACCAGGGCGATCCGCAGGTGGTCTGGCCGAAAAACACCGCCGCCACGGCCGCCGCCGTCGCCGCGCTCGCGCAGACCGCCTCCTCGCCGCGTTTCCGGAAGGCCTATCCGGCGGTCGCGGCCGATTACCTGGCCCGGGCGGAGAAGGGCTGGCAATTCCTGGCCGCTGCGCTCGCGCGCTACGGCCCGCGCGGCTCCTACCAGCGGTTCACGCATTACGGCGACAACTTCCAGCACGACGACGAGCTCGCGTGGGCCGCGGCCGAGCTTTTCCTCGCGACGGGCGAGGAGGAATATCACCGGAAATTCAAGCAGTGGTGCGACCCGGCGAGCGACAGGACGCGGCGCTGGGGCTGGTGGCGGATGAGCGAATGCTGGGGCCACGCCATCCGCAGCTATGCCTTTGGCGCGCGCAGCGGGCGGATCGCCGCGGCGCGGCTCGACCCGGCGCTGCTGCGGAAATGCGAAAACGAGATCGAGGCGGCGGGGCGCGACGCGCTGCGCAATTCGGACGAGAGTGCCTACGGCACGAGCTTGCCGGCGGAGACCAAGCGGATGAAGGGCGGCGGCTGGTATTTCTCCCTCGACCAGGGCTTCGACCTCGTGGTGGCCAGCCTGCTGGATTATCCGCGGGCCGACGATCCGCGCCCGCGGTTTCTCGCGGCCTACCTCGCCAACCTCAACTACGAGGGGGGCACGAATCCCGTGAACCTTTCCTACGTCACCGGCCTGGGCCGGCGCCGCCCGCGCGAGCTCGTGCACCAGTTCGCGCTCAACGACCGGCGGCTCCTGCCGCCCTCGGGCCTCCCGGTCGGCAACCTCCAGGTCGCCCAGCCGTACCTGCCGCCGTACGGCGGCGAACTCGGCGGCCTGTCCTTTCCGGGGGACGGCGCCGGCCCGGCGCCCTATCCCTATTACGACCGCTGGACCGACACGCACAATGTTTCGACGGAATTTGTGATCGTGAACCAGGCGCGGGCGCTCGCCGGGCTCGTCTGGCTCGCGGGCCGCACGGACGCCGGCCGGCGCCCGTGGCGCCCGGTCGCGGGCAGAATCACCGGCCTGCCGGAAAAAATCGCCGTGGGGAAAAGCGTGGCCGTCCAGCTCGCCGCGCCGGCGGGACTGGACCTGGCGCAGGCCGAGGTGACGTGGGAGGCGGCGGGGGGCGTGAGCGCCCGCGGGGCGACATTCACCTTCGCACCCGGGACGCACGGTCGCAACTGGGTCGAGGCGGAGGCGCGCTGGCCGGACGGCCGGCGCATTTTCGCCGCGGCGGACCTCGAGGCCGACAACGGCCGCCCCACCGTCAGCCTCACGGCCCCGCAGCCGGTGGCGTCGGTGGAGAAAAACACGGAGGCCGTGATCGAGTTTCGCCGGACCGGGAGCACGGCCAGACCGCTCACCGTCTATTTCTCGCTCGGGGGCTCGGCCACGAAATGGAACGATTACCGCCGTCCGGAAGGCGACATGCCCGTCGAGCTGGTGATTCCCGCGGGGCAGGCGGCGGCGGCGATGAAGCTCCGCGCGGTGGGTGAGGGGCTGGGCGCGGGCACGCGCGACGTCGTGGTGAAGGTGAAACCCGACGAAAACTACAACCCGGGCACGCCGCGCGAAGCGAAGGTCACCCTCGTCGGCGCGGGCGCGGGGCGCACGCCCTGACCGGATTTCGGGCATGGGGGAATTCCCGGTGCGGGAATCCCCGGTCCGTTGCGCGGGATTTTTCCCCCGGCAAAAGCGGCAACCTTGGCCGCACGCAGCCAGTCAAAGCCCCGTATGAATCCCACCACCCAAAATTCCATGGGCCCCGCCCTCTGGCGGGCCGCCCAAATCTCCCTCGTTTCCGGCAGCCTGGCCTTGATGGCCGGCTGTTCTTCAGAACCGGAATCCCACGTCGTTTCCGCGCCTCCGCCGCAGACCCAGGTCATCGTGGCCCCGGCCCAGGCCGCGCCCGTCGTGCAGCAGCCCGTGCAGACGGCCAACGGCACGATCATCGTCACCCAGGCCCCGCCGACCATGCAGCAGGAGGTCGTGACCGCGCAGCCCACCTCTGACCACAAGTGGGTCCCGGGTTACTGGACGTGGCGCAACAGCCGCTACGAATGGGTCAGCGGCCACTGGGAACTGCCCCCGAGCCGCGATTCCGTCTGGATCGCCCCCCGCTGGGAACGCACGGACTCGGGTGCCTACCGGTTCTACGAAGGTTATTGGAACTGACGGTCTCGCGACCGTGGACCGACGAATCCGGGATCCAGGCGGGTCCCGGATTCTGCTTGTCCGGAGGCCAGCCCGGACACCAACCGCCGGCCGCTGGGCTCGTTTCGGCGGGCGGAGATCGTGTACCGAGCGAAGCGACAGTTTGAGCAAGCGGGCAGCTAAAATCGAAAAAGCCACACCAGCGGATCCGAGATTTAAGATTCCCGATCTCCGACGCCCGCTTTCACAATTTCCCCCTCCTCCGAATCGTCCACCTCCCGTTATCCATGTCCACCCAGCCCAAGCCGCGCCGCTTCTCGATGATCCGCTCGTTCGTCCTGGCGGACTTCATCACGCTGGGCAACGCGGCCTGCGGAACCGGCGCGGTGCTCGCGCTGCTGGAATACCTGCTGACGGCCGGCGAGCGCTGGCTGGTCCTGGCGATGGGGCTCCTGCCGGTGGCGCTGGCCTTCGATTTCGCGGACGGACGGATCGCGCGCTGGCGGCACCGCAAGTCCGCGCTGGGTGCCGACCTCGATTCCCTGGCCGACACCATTTCCTTCGGCCTGGCGCCGGCCGCGCTGGGCTTTGCCGTGGGCCTGCGCGGCGCGCTCGACGTGTGCATCCTGGTTTACTTCGTCTGCTGCGGCATCAGCCGCCTGGCCCGGTTCAACGTCACCGCCGAAGCCCTCGCCGACGAAAGCGGCAAGGTGAGCCACTTCGAGGGCACGCCGATCCCCAGCAGCGTGCTGCTGGTGGGACTGATCGCCGTGCTGCACTGGCAGGACCGGCTGGGTTCCGCGATGTGGCTCGGCTACTGGAGCCTCGGCGGGGCCGGGCTGCATCCGCTGGCTGCGCTCTATGCGCTGAGCGGGAGCGCCATGATCAGCACCTGGCGCGTGCCGAAATTCTGAGCGCCGGGTCAGCCGGGCGCGGCCCGGGGAGACTCAGTGCGCGAAGCCCCATTGCAGCGGCAGGAGCTCGGGCTTGAACATGTTCTGGGAAAAACGGGTGATCGCCCGCTTGCCATTCCGGTAATCGGTCACCTGCAGGACCGGGCCGTCAAGGGTCCAACCCAGCGCCTGCTTGGAGATTACTTTCAAATGCAGCGCCGCGGCGCTGCGAGCTTCCACCGACTTGTAAGAGCGTGCAGTGTTCATGGGCCACACTGTAGCGCAGGGCGCGGCGGGTTCGAATAGGGTGCCGAACCCATCTTCGGCTTTTACCTCACCCACGCCGGCTGCTCCAGCGCGGCCATTGCCGGAGGCCGGCGGACAGCGCGCGGGGCGCTTATTGCATGGACTTTTCCTCGTCCGTTTCCTTGGGCTGCTCGGGATCGTTGTCCGGCACGCCCGACTCGACGAGCGGATCCTCGCCGGAACCCGAGCGGGAGGACGTGGCGTCATCCTGCTGCGGCTTCACGGGCTGGCGGTCCATGGGCTCGGGTTGTTCGGGGAATTTCTTCGGCAGGGTGCCGGGGATGGGTTCGATGTCGGGCGCGGGCGTCTGGGCGGATTTCTTTGGATTGGGTTTCATGGCAGGAGGGACGGGTTGACGGGAAATATTCAGCGGGCGGCCGCGTGCCGCGGGCGGAGCGGGAGGCCGGTGGCGGTGGAAAGGCGGGGCAGCGGTTCCTCCGCGGGGCCGGAGATGACGCGGCCGTCGGGATGGAAGCGCGAGCCGTGGCAGGGGCAGTCCCAGGTTTTCTCGGCCGGGTTCCACGCCACGACGCATTGCAGGTGCGTGCAGATGGCCGAGCACGCGATCACCCGGCCCTCGGGGTCGCGGTAGGCGGCGACCTTGTGGTCCTTGAGCTGGACGACCTTGCCCTCGCCGGGAGCGACGTCGCGGAAGGAACGCGCCTGCGGTTTCGCCAGGCGGTCGCGGATCATGCGGACCGGGTAGTCCGTGTTCTCCTTCAGGTAATCCCAGGCGGCGCTCAATTTCTTCCGGTGCGGGTCGAAGATGCGCTGCCACGCATTGGGGCGGCCGAGGATGGCGTCGACCGCCATCATGCCGGCGAGCGTGCCGAAGGTCATGCCGTTGCCGGAGAAACCGGTGGCGATGAACTGGCGCTCGGCCGTTTCGCCGATGAACGGCAGGCCGTCGCTGGTCTCGATCACCTGGCCGCACCAGCGGGCGTCCACCTGGGCGTCCGGCGCGAAGGTGCGCAGCTTTTCCTCGAGGCGCGTGTAGACGGCCGGCGTGTCGGCCTCCTGGCCCGTCTTGTGGTCCTCGCCGCCGTAGATGGCGTAGGTCTGGTTGCGGCCGTCCGCCGCGCGCAGGTAGTGGTAGGGATCGGCCGTGTCCCAGAACAATCCCTCCGGCAGGCGGCCGCGCGGCAGGCGGGCGCCGAGCGCGTAGCTGGTGTAGAGCGAGAGCTTCGTCTGGAGCAGCGCGGATCGGAACGTGCCGGCGAGCCCGGTCAGCGGGTTGTGCGTGGCGAGGACGAGGTGGCTGAAGTTGATCCGGCCGCGCGGCGTGCGCACCTGGCGCGGGTCCTTTTCGATGGCCTGCACCTCGGTGTTCTCGAAGACATGCGAATCCTCGCCGGGGATCGCGTGCAGCAGGCCGGCGAGGTAGGCCAGGGGATGGAACATGGCCTGGCGCGGAAAGATCACGCCCGGCACGCGGAAGAGCGGCACCGCCGCCTGGAATTCCGCGGCCACGCCGAGCGTCCGCGCGGCGGCCGTCTCGCGGTGGAACATGGCGGGGTCCTCCTTCGCCGACCGGGCGTGCAGGAAACCCGGACACCACTTGAACCCGCAATCGATGTCCTCCGTGCGCACAAGCTCCGCGATGCGGTGGAGGGCGGCGGTCCCGGCGTCCCACACCGTTCGGGCGGCGGCGGTCCCGAAGCACGCGTGCAGTTCCTGCAGGCGCAGGTCGGTGACGGCGGTCAGGTGGGCGGTCGTCTGCGCGGTGTCGATGCCGCCGCAACGCTCGCGGTCGACGAGGGCCACGGACAGGCCCTCCTGTTTCAGCAGGTAGGCCGCCGTCACGCCGGTGATGCCGGCGCCCACGACCACGACGTCCACCGTGAGGTTGTCCTCGAGGCGGCCGAAGCGCGGGAGGAGGGCGGTCTTCCGCCAGTGCGATTCATGTTCCATTTGCAGGGGAGGGTGGGCGCCACTCTAGCCCGCCGGCCGGCCGCGGGCCATCGGGCGCTTTACGGCGGAACCGGCGGGAAAGCCCCGGGGCGGTTTCTCCCGCGCCGCCGGATGGGAAAATTTTCCGCGGCGTGGCATCGTCCGCCGCATGACCGCCGATCTCACCATCCTGCCGGTCGGCGGCGGCGCCCACCTGGGCACCCTGCTGGCCGACGTGCTCAAGGAAATCCGCCGCCAGGGCGTGGTCTACCAGCTGACCGGGACCACCACCTGCCTCGAGGGCACCTGGGAGCAGATCACCGCCGTGGCCCGCGCCGGCCATGAGATCGGCCGGAAGCACGCGCCGCACATCGTGACCCTGCTGCGGATCGAGGACGACATCGAGGGCAGCAACAACCTCCGGGCCGGCATCGCGGCGGTGGAGGAGCTGGCGGGCGAGAAGTTCAACAGCCGCCCGCCGCTGCCCGCCGCGGAGGTCAGTGCGGGGCCGCGGGCGCCTCGTGGCGCGTGAAGTCGGTCCAGCGGTATTCCATCCGGTGGCCGAACTTGTTGACGACCGCCGAGGCGGTGCCCTGGGGTTTCTCCGCCGGGCCGGCCGCCGGCGCCTTTTTCTCCTCCTCGGGCATCGTGAGGTCGAGGTCGAGGTCCACGACCTGCGCGAGGCCGAGCGCGACCTTGAAGGACTCGTCGAGGCTGACCTGCGCCCGCTCGATCTCGTGCGTCTGCTTGCTGATGGTGAGCGTGAGCTCGACCTTCTCGCCCGGGAACAGCCCGCCGGCCGAGCGCTTGAAGGGCACCTCGTAGCTGACGCTGTCGGCGTTTTCCGAGCGCACCTTCGCGCGGTCGAGGTCGATGTATTCGGAGAAGGCCTTCGGCGGGCGCTTGTGCGGCTTGTTCTTGCGCGCGCTCCACGCGTTCGCCTCGTCGGCCGTCGGCGTCTTGCCGTTCAGCTTGAGCAGCTGCCACCGGCGCTCCTGGCCGCGGGTCGGATCGTAGCGCTCCACGCGCTCCACCACGACCTTGTCGCCGTCGAATTCGCGGACGAACTGGGTGAAGGCCCAGCGCTCGCGCTCGCTCGCCAGCTTTTCGGCGACTTCCTGCAGCAGCGGCGGCGCCGCGCCGCGCGCCGCGGGCAGCAGGACAAGCAGGACGGACAGGGCGTGGGGCAGGCGTTTCATGGTCATGCTTGGACGGGCGGCCCCCGCGTCGGTTCCGACTTGTCTGCCAAAGTGGGGTATTCAACCCTGTAAACAGGCACGTCCGCCGGCAGGAGAAGAGCGTGAAATCGGGCACGGAAAATCTGAAATCGTTCATCTCGTACCGCCAGGAAGCAGCATCGGGCCGGGATCGAGATTCCAGATGTCAGACGCCAGAGTGCTGATTTCGCGCTCTCCTCAATTCACAACTGGGAGCGGAACAGGCCGCAGAAGTGGTCCACGAGCTTCTGCCAGGCGGGGCGGGCGCGGAATTCCTCGAGCGTGAGCGCGTGCGAGTGCCGCAGGTCGTCCTCGAACATCCGCCGGCCGGCCCGCGCCACCTCCGGGTCGAGCACGTTGACATTCACCTCGTCGTTGATGCCGAACGAGCGGTTGTCGAAGTTCACCGAGCCGATGGTGAGGAAAAAGTCGTCCACCGTCATGATCTTGCAGTGGTACATCGCCGGCTCGTAGGCGTAGAACTCGATGCCGCCCTCAAGCAGCTTGCCCCAGCGGGAGCGCGAGGCGGCGCGGCCGAAGCGCGAGTCGTTGTGGGCCGGGATGATCACCTGCACGCGCACGCCGCGCTTCCGCGCCGCCAGCAGCATCCCGACGGCGAGGTCGTCGGGCACGAAGTACGCGTGCGAGATGAGGATGGACTTGCGCGCCGACGCGATGGCCAGGAGGTAGGACATGCGCGCGTTCTCGGGGTCCTCGTTGGGCCCGCTCTTGTAGCATTGGGCGAGGCGGCCCGGCGGCCGCGGGTCCCACGCGGGGAAATATTCCGGGCCCGCGAGCAGGCGGCCGGTGGTCTGGACCCAGTTGGTGTTGAAGACCGACTGCATCTGCCGGACGACCGGGCCCTCGATGCGCAGCTGCGTTTCCCGCCAGTGGTCGGTCAGCGTGGCGTTCCCCAGCCAGTGGTCGTCCACGCACATGCCGCCGGTGTAGCCGACGCGGCCGTCGACGATCATCAGCTTGCGGTGGGTGCGGTGGTTGATGTTGGGCTTGATCTCCCACCAGTGCTCGCGGCCGTACATCACGAACTTGATGCCGGCGTCGAGCAGCCGGTGCTGGTCGGCGTCCTCGAACTTCAGCGTGCCCATGCCGTCGACCATGATGTGGACCTTGACGCCGTGCTGCGCGCGCTCGATCAGCGCGGCGATGAAGCGGTTGCTGATCTCGCCGGTGGACCAGATGTAGCTCTCGAGGCAGATGGTGTGCTTCGCCTTCGCGATGTCGGCCAGCATGGCGGGGAAAAACTCGTCGCCGTTGGCCAGCAGCTTCATCTCGTTGCCCGAGGTGAACTCCGCGCCGAGCAGCGGCCCGAGCGAATCCACGAAGATCGGGTCGGTCGGGCCGTAGCCGAGCTCCACGGGTTCGCTGACGATCCGCGCGGAGGTGAACCAGAAATAGGCGGCGGCCAGCACGGCGACGCCGGCGAGCACGATCCATTTGCGATGGGGGTGCCCGGGCGGTTTGGCGGTGGGCGGCCGTTTTTTCCGGCGGAACTTCTGCAAAAAGGGCAGTTTCATGACCAGGGGCGTCGCGGCGCACGGTGCGCCGAAAAGCTGACCGGCAACCGGTGGCGGCGGTTCCCGTTTCCGCGCGGTAATAGTCTGCCACCTCCCCCCGTTTCGCCGGTCTGTCAGGATGCAGGTCCGCCTGCGTCATGGCCCCGCCCAACCATCACTCCGGTGCCCGGCACGCCAAAGGCCGCACCGGCTTCGCGGTGACGGCCAAGGTGCTGCTGGGCGTCCTCCTCGTCGCGCTCGTCCTCGGCGTGCTGCACTACACCGATTTCGAGTGGCGCGACGCGCCCGCGCTGCTGCAGCGCGTGAACCGGCCGCTGGCGCTGCTGCTGATGGCGACGCTGCCGATCGTGGGGTTTCCCATCAGCGCCGTCTACCTCGCGGCCGGCGCGGTTTTCGGCCCGTGGATCGGCGGCCTGGTCGTGACGGGGGCGACCCTCGTCCATGTTTTCGCCACGCACGTCTTGGCGCGCACCGTCCTGCGCAAGCGGATCGAAACCTGGCGCCGCAAGTGGAGCCGCCGCATCCCGCCGGTGCCGCCGGAGCAGAACGTCTCGCTGGTGGCGATGATCGTGATCGTGCCGGCGCTGCCGTACCTCGCGCGGAACGTCCTGCTCGCGCTCTCCGCGACGCCGTTGCGCAACCTCCTGCTCGTCGCCGTGCCGCTCTACGTCGCCCGTTCGTACGTCACGATCTTCATCGGCGACCTCGGCAACGACCCTTCGCTGTCGGCGCTCCTGGTGCTCGGCGGGGTCTTCGGGGCGAAGCTCATCATCAGCGGGCTGCTGTTCCAGCACATCCGGCACCGCGTCCGGCGGCCGGGGAAGGAACGCCGGCATCGGCAAGGAAGTCATCTTGAAATCGTGCATCGGCAATCGAAAATCTAAAATGCCGATCAAGTCCTTCGCGGACTGAGATTGGAAATTTTAGCTGCCCGATGGCTGATTTAAGGTTTCTTCCGTCTACTGCATCAGCCGGTACGCGCCGTAAGTCGTCGCGGCCGTGAGGCAGCCGCCGGCCGCAAGCAGGGCGACCCGTCCGGCCGGGGGCAGCCGCCGCCAGACCCGTTTCCCGGTTTTCCACCACGCGCGCAGCTTGACCTCCAGCCAGTCGAGCAGGCGCGCCATCCACAGCCAGTCGGACGCGAGCAGCGCGCCGGCGAGGAAGAAGAACACGATCGCCGGGCCGGGAATGAACACCAGCACGACGCCGACCGCCGTCGCCCCGAGCGCGAGCAGCAGGCGCCACATGCGCCGGA
>CAYZSN010000330.1:0-13490 GCA_964481095.1 uncultured Oleiharenicola sp.
AGCGCTCGGCATCGGCCTCGCTCTGCTCGACCTTGAGGTAGAGCGTGCCGAGATTCTTGCCGTCAAAGCTGATGCTGCTCCACACCACGAACCGGTGGGTGTTGAAGAGCGGGCCGACGATGCCCTTGGGCGGCGGCGGGATGACCTCGTGGGCGCCCGCGCGAACGTAGCGGGCCAGCAGTTTCCCGTCGGGCGTGAAGACGGCGGCGGCCAGGATTTGCGAATCGACCCCCAGCGAGCCCAGTTGGAGATCAGTCGCCTCGGGGTTCTGCTCGAGCAGGCGGGCAAGATTTTCCACCATGAGCAGTTGCGTCTTTTCCAGCCGGCTCTGCACCTCGTTGTTGATCTGGCGGACTTCCGAAAGATAAAGGCCGACGAGCGCGAGCGACAGAGTCACACCGCAAATCATCAAGATGAAGAGGGTCAGCTGCCAGCGGAACGAAAGGCTTTTCACGATGGGGGAGGCGACGCCCCTAAGGCTGCGCATTGTGGCGCAAAGTCAACGAGATAGCTCGTCATCGCACCTGGCGGAAATCTGCGTAGGCGACTTGCAGTTTTTCCTCGGTCGGAACGAGTAATAGCCGGCCTCGAAAGTGGGATTCCTGGGCGATCGGCAGGCTGGGACGATCACCGTCTGGCGGGCTGAACGTCGTTTCGAGCCGGAGTTCATTCATTTTGACGCCCAGGACGGGCCAGTATGGCTCCTTGAGTTCGAGCACGCATTTTTCGACGTAAGCCGGGCTTTTGTGGACAAAAAGCCGGAGCCTCAAGTGGCCGAGCATCTTGTCGGCGCCGGTCGATTCCTCGCGAAACCCCCCGAGGAATTCGGCGCGCGTGGAATCTTCGCCGACCAGCTGGAGGCTGCCGGGTTCGATGTCCGCTTTCTGGAAGTTCGACTGCGGTCCGCCGGAATCGGACGTCGGCCGCGACTGCGCATATTTCTGCAATTCCGCCGCCGAGGGATTCTGTCCCCGATGCGACAGCAGGCTCCATTGTCCGCCTGGCGGTCGCGAGGGGTCAAACTGCTCGACGAGCTGTTCGCCATTGCGCGTGGTGGTCAGCGTGTAGGCCCAGCCGGCGGGGACGGAAGGCGAGAATCGGTTGAGCGCGCTGCGCAGGTAATCGGGCATCTGCGCCCGGCCGTTCACGGCCAGCAGTCCGGCCGCGAACAAGGCAATCACCGTCCGCCGCGCCTTAGAGTTGCGGCGGGGGAACGCGGGAGATGAACCACTCGAATTGGCCATGAAAGGTCAGCGTGCCGGCGCGATCCTTCAGATCAACCAGGATCACGGCCTTGCTGCGGCCGCGCCCGGCCATCTCCGGCAGCAGGTGCCCTCGGGTGAAATCATCGGGTGCGCCATAGGCCAGCAGGTCGGCCAGGGCCGGCTTGCGGTACTTCACCTCGACGCCGCGGACCACGGCGAACACTTCGCCCAGTGCGGCGCCGTAGCGCCGCTGCAGGCATTCGGCACTGGCGGCCTCGGCGAGGGAAAATTGCGCCGCGGCATGGACCGTCTTGAGGTGGTTGTGTACCAGCGGCCCGAAGGGCAGTTCCAGCAGGTGCTCCGCGCCGGGCGGGGCGTCGCGAATGCCCAGCACCTGGTTGAAGGCGAGGTCGGTGGCTTTCACAGGCGCCACGATTTGCGGGCGGTTTCGGAAGGCAACGGCAGATTCCGTCTAAGGAGTTCCGGGCCCGTGCGTGGTATTTGCAGGAGGCACCCATGAACATCGAACGCTACAAATGGCCGGTGATCGTCGCAGCGGGCCTGCACGGCGCGCTTTTCCTTGTTACCCCCGACACCACCGCGGTTGTCCGCTCTCCGCCCCTGCGGCCGGACCCGGGCCCCAAGCTGCCGGTCGAACAGATCGAGATGCGCGATCCCGTAGAACCTGCGTCCGGCGGAGCGTCGGGTGCGGTGGATCCGCTGCCGGGGCTCGACGACATCCCGCCGCCTTCGAACCTGCTCAAGCCGTTCACGGTGCCGGTGATTGACGCGGGCAAGCCCATGAAGGACGTCGTGAAACTGCCCGATCCCGGAACCATTGGGAATGGTCCGGGGGAGGGCATCGGTCCCGGGTTCGGCCCACCCCGTCTGCCCAGTGTGGGCAGCCTGGACCGCACGCCGCGGGCGATGACCCAAGCGGCGCCCGACTATCCGTATACCCTCAAGCAACAAGGCATCAGTGGCTCCGTGACGGTGGAATTCGTCGTGGGGACGGACGGCCATGTCATCAGCGCCGAGGCCGTGCGGTGGTCGCACCGGGAGTTTGCCGATCCCGCCGTGCGCGCGGTGCTGCGCTGGAAATTCGAGCCCGGCACCATTGATGGCCGCAAGGTGCGGTTCCGGATGGCGGTGCCGATCGAATTCAACGTGGCGTCCTAGCCACGTTGCCCGGAGGGGTCAGCCCGCGCGGGCGTGGACGAGGCGGTTGACGCGCTCGACCAGCTCGTGCGGGCTGAATGGCGTGGTCAGGTAATCGAGTGCACCCAGCTCGAGACCGAGGTTGCGCGAGTCGGGGGAGGACCAGGCCGATACGATCACGATCGGGATCGTGGCGGTCTGGGGATCGCGGCGGAGAATCTCGCAAACCCCGAAGCCGTCGAGATCCGGCAGCATCAGGTCGAGCAGGATGATATCGGGCCGGTTCGCGCGCACCGCGTGGATGGCTTCCCAGCCATTGGCCGCGACCGTGACGTCATGACCCGCGCGTACCAAGTGGTACTGCATCAGGTCCGTGAGTTCAGGCTCGTCATCGACGGCAAGGATTTTGGCACGATAAGGCATCGGTGCAGACTGACTTATCCACGTGACGCCCGTGTGCGATTAGTGTGACGATTGGGTGACGAAGAAGACTACCACCGGTGGTAAGCGGGATGGCCGGGACGGACCGCGACAAAGGTGCCCCGGCAGGTGGCGCGCGTTTTGCCGGCCGAACTCAGCACCGCCTCGATCACCGCGCGGTCCGCGCCGGATTCGGCCACGCGGGCAACCAGGTCCACCGGGGCGTCGAGCGGGGTGGGGCGCAACAGCTTCACGGCGTAATCAGCGGTGACGGTGCAAGGCGGCTGGGGGAGCTGCCCGTGCGACATCAAATGCCAGGCCGCCGTCCAATTGCTGTGGCAGTCCAGCAACGCGCCGATGATCCCGCCATTAAGCATGCCGGGAAATGCTTGGTGCTGTTCCATCGGTTGCCACTGCGCAACCACTTCGGTACCCCGGGGAAAACTCCGGAGTTGGAGTCCCGCGGGATTGGCCGGGCCGCAGCCAAAGCAACGCCCGTGCGGCGAATAGCGGAGCTGCAGGCAAGCTTCACTCATGTTTTATGACCGGGCCGGGAGAGGGTTTCCAAAACCATCAACTTAGTAAGATTTTTAACTGGCACACCGTCGCCCATGTGCCACAGTGGCTGCAGATATATAACATACCAATGGCACGCAAGATAGCCTTCCTCAATTACAAAGGTGGTGTAGGCAAGACCTCACTCATCGTTAACACAGCGGCCAGTCTGGCCCGACGCGGAATGAGGGTGCTGCTGATGGATTTCGACACGCAATCCAACGCGAGTATCTGGCTGATGAAGCTGGAACGTTGGAACAAGATCAACGCCACCGGGGTGGGTTCGGTCTACTCAATTTTCGATCCGGGCACGGCCCGGCTCAAGGATTGTGTGATCAAGGATGTGGTCGAGGGCAAGGATGGCGAGAAGCTTCTGCCCGGCCTCGATCTCGTGCCGACGACGTTCAACCTCGTGGACCTCGAGGGCGAATACAAGCCCGACCCCAAGCGTCCCTCGTACGTCATCTTTCAGGAGCAACTCGCGGAGATCGAGGGCAACTACGATTTCATCCTCTTTGACTGCCCGCCGAACGTGTTGCGGGCCTCGCAGAACGGCGTCTACTGCGCCGGCGAAATCTACGTGCCGTCGAATCCCGACGCCCTGAGCCTGATCGGCTTCACGCTGCTCGTCGAGAAACTCCTCCGTTTCCAGCAGCAGTCGGCCAGTTTCCGCACCACCGCGATGGGCCCGGCCGCGCAGGTCTACGGCATCGTGTTCAACTCGATCAAGGCCAACACCGACATCGAGGTCCCGAAGATGCGCATGCAGCTTCGCCTGAACCAATTCAAGACCCAGAAGCGCGGCTGCGCCCCGGCGGCCAAGATATGCACGACCCAGATCCGCGACGCGATGATCGTGCGCCGCGCCGTGACCCTCGGCCTGCCGGTGTTCCTGGTCGGCACCGAGGGCTCCGAAGAGGACAGCGTCGCGAACGACTACATGAAGCTCGCCAACGAGATCATCGAGAACGCCCCGCCCGAGAACAAGTAACCTTCCGAATCCACCGACACCATGGCCAAGTTCACCAGCTCCGAATGGGACGAAATCCGCAAAAAGTTCCGCCATTCCATCATGGCGGACACCTCGCTCGTCAGCCTTGCCCAGAACCTTGACACCAAGGAATGGCCGCATGCCGGCGAGGAGGAGAAGCCCTCGAAGTACATCGATTTCAGCTACGACGAGCTGATGATGATGCCCGAGATCGCGGGTAGCGCGGAAAAGGCCGATCACCTCATCGGCATCCTCAAGGAGACGCTCGCCTTCGACGACCCCTTCGGGGACATGGTCGCGCAGGTCGAGCAGACCGCCTCCAAGGAAAACCCGATCCTCAAGACGCTCAGCCGGCTCAACATTCCCGAGGCCTATCCGCTGGTGCTGGCCAATTTCAGCGAGGGCACGCGCATCGTGTGCGCTTCCGAAGGCATCAAGACCATCGGTGAGTTTGCGAATCTCGGCCAACAGATGGCCACGCGCGTGGTGCTGGGTGGCGATTTTCGCAACGCCCTGAATGCGCTGACCCATGGCGACGAGGAGGGCATCGGCCAGTTCCTGCCTTACCGCAAGGGTTCCACCGGCCTGCACCTCGCCGAGGCCATCGGCCTCATCCCGGCCGGCTTGCCGCGGGCCGACCAGCTCGGGCTCGCGAAAGCCTACGGCGCCAAGCTCTCCAACGCCGATGCCGCGGCCGCCAAGACGCTGCCCAAGGAGCAGGTCGAGAAACTCGAGGGCATGATGCGAGTCACCCTCAACGCCGCCTTCGAGTGGTTCAAGGCCGACAAGGAGGCCCTGATCAAGCTCATCGCGGACGGCGGGACCTACGAGCGCTACTTTGTCGTGATCAACGACCCGGCCCGCGAGGCCATCGCCGTGAAGCTGACCAGCGCCGCGCTCAAGGGCGTGGCGAAGGCCGGCCCGGTGGCCGCTTCCGAGGCGGACGACAAGAAGGGCGGATTTTTCTCGAAGTTATTCGGTAAGCGGTAAGCTTGTTCAGTCTCCAGCTTGGATAACCAGCCTCCAATTCCCGGGGCGCCGTTTCCGCCCGCGCCCAATTTTCCGCCTTCGGTCAAACCGGCGGCCGCCGGCCCTGCGCCCGGTCCGGCGTTCCCGCCGCCCGGCGGGATCAAGTTTCCCGTGAAATCGGCGGGGGGCGGGGCCAAGCCGCTCGTGCTGCCGCGCCGGGCCAGCCCACTGCAGCGGGCCCAGGAGGCCTCGCAGGCCACCGCCGCCGCGCGCAAATCCATTGACGCGATCATGTCCAGTTCCCGCGCCCCGTGGGGCGGGAAGGCCGCATTGAGCGGTTCGCAGGTGGAGGAATTGGAGAAGGCGCTGCGGGCGCTCGAGGCCAAGGCGAGCGAGCGCGAGATGGCGCTGGCCGAGGCGGAGAACAAGCTGGCGGAACGCGACCGCATGCTGGCCGAGACCGAGGCCCTGCTGCAGGCGCGCGAGAAGGTGATCGACGCCATGCGCAAACAGCCGGCGCCGGAGGCCGGGGGCGCGGTGAATCCCGCCGAAATGGAGGCCTTGAGCTTGCCCAAGGAGGAACTGGACCGCCAGGAGGCCAGCCTCAAGGAGGCGAGGCAAGCCCTGGCCGAACGCGAGGAATTCCTCAACCAGAGCGAGGCCGCCCTCTTCGAGAAAATGCAGGCCCAGCAGGAAAAGGAAACCGAACTCGAGCAGAAGGCCGAGGATATCAAGCGGGCCATGCAGAAGGCGGGCCTGGCCGGGCCGGACCCCAAGCAGCCGATCGAAAAGGCCTGACGGAACTTCCGCGCATTTCCCCTTTCCAAAGCGTCTTCCCACCCCTTATGTCGGACCTTTCCATGACCCCGCGCTCGCTTCAGGTTGCCATCGCCCTGCTCCTCGCCTCGCTGCCGGCCCTTTTGCCGGCCCAGGAAATTTCCGGCATGGAAGAGGAACGGATGAAGGCGCTGGAGGCGCGCAACGCCCAGGCCGAGCAATGGTTCGGCCCGCGCAACAAGGTGCTCGTGGCGTTCCGCCTGCTTTCCTCCGGCGGGCGGGTCGACTTCGGCAACCTGGGCGCGGTCCAGGCCAAGTTCATCGCCCCGGCATCCTTCGGTGCAATCGATCGGGTTTACGACACCGGCAGCGTGTCAGCCGATGGGTTGCGCACCGATGAAGTCGATCCAAGCGGCAACCAGACCTCTCCCCAAGGCGGTCGCTATCCCACTTTCACCGTCTTGGGTGACGGGACGACGGAACAGAGCGGCGACTCGCTGTCCTATACCCCCGGCCGCACCCGCACCTGGCAGGCCCTGTTCGAAAGTACGGCGAAAGAGCCGGGCTACTTGGGATTCACCAATTACAGCACCACCAGCGAAGGCGGACATTTCACCGACAAGCCGGGTCCCTCGGCGGGTGTTGAACTCAGTTTCTCCCGCGATCTGGGCCGCCTTTCCCGCCGGATCCAATGGGGCTTCACGACCGGCGTCGTCCTCAACGGCATCAGCAGCAAGAGCGTCGGCTCGGTTATTTCCACGCTGAACTCCCGCACCGACTTCTACCAGATCATCGGCGCCACCGACGTGGGACCGATCCCGACCAGCGCCCCCGGGGAAAACGTCTATGAGAACCCCGTCAGCCATAACGTCTATCTCACGGGCACCGAGACCACGATTCCGCTGAGCCAGACGCCGGACGAGTCGCTGACCAAAAACTCCTCGCTGGCCGGCGGCGCCACGGTGACCGGTCGCTGGCAGATCAAGGGTGCCTATTTCATGGTCAAGGTCGGGCCGTCGTTCCGGACCCAGTTCAACGACCGCTGGGAACTCTCGGGCAGCGCCGGCTATGCCGGAGCCTATACCGGCACGACCTATACCGCGGCGGAAAAGTTCACCCTCGACGCGCTGCCCAACGTCGACCTGGGCGTGGCTGATCCCGAGGTCAGCACCATGACCAAATTTCTTTCCGGCTATTATGCGGACCTGACCCTCGAGTGGGCGCCCAACGAAACCACCGGCTTGTTCGGCGGCCTCACGGCCCAGCAACTCGGCGACTACGACCAGAAGGTCGCCGAGCGGACCGCGCACATCGATCTCGGCAGCGCGGTCGGCGTGCGCGGTGGCATCTCGATCAAGTTTTGAACCCCGCCAGCACCTCGCCGGCGGTCCGCAGGTTCGGGGCCGGGAAGAATGAGTTGATGCGGGTGATGACCTGCTGGACGAGGCCGTCGGGACACGACGCCCCGCCCGTGATCAGCACCGTCTTGGGCATGCGACAGTCGGACCAGAGCGGTCGGATCTCGGTGTGGCCGGGGACGCCGTGGCTCGCGCTCGGGAAAACGTAGTGCTCGATCTCGTCCGGTGCGCGGATGCTCTTTTCCGACTGGATGAAGAACGCCCGGCGCCCGAGCTGCTGCTCGCACAGCCGGTAGAGCTGGTAGGTGTTTGAGCTGTTTTTGCCGCCGACGATGAACGCGGCGTCGAGGGGCTCGGCCAGCGCGCGCTGGAGGGCATCCTGGTTCACCTGCGTGGCGTAGCAGAGCGTGTCCTTGCGGCCCGCACCCCCGACGTGCTCCGCGCCGGCCGCCTCGCCGTACTTGGCGGTGAAGACGCCTTTGAAGTAGTCGATGATCGCGGCGGTCTCGTTCATCAGCAGGGTCGTCTGGTTGACCACGGCCACGCGGTCGAGGTGGCGCGCCGGGTCGAAATCCGGCGTGTGCAGCCCGGAGAACTTGGCAAGGAGGGCGGCGCGCTTGGCCGCAGTGGGGGCGGTGATGTAGTCGCCCAGTAATTTCGCCTCGTCGAGGCTCCGGATGATCAGCGACGGTGCGTAGCGGCGCGTGTTGGAGAACGTGGCCTTGGTTTCCTCGTGCTCGGCCTTGCCGTGGATGATGACGGTGTAGCCCTCGCGGCCGAAGGTGCGCGCGGCCTTCCAGACTTTTTCCACCAGCATGCAGGTGGCGTCGTATTGCGCGACGCGGATGCCCTTGCGGATGAGTCTCTTCTTGTCCTCGTCGGTCGCCCCGAAGGCCGGGATGATCACCACGTCGTCCCCCGTCAGCGTGTCCCAGAGCAACGGGGCATGCGTGCCCGGCTGGGCGGGCACCCCCTCGATCGTGAACGGCGCGCCCTTGTCGGTCTGCAGGTAGCGCAGGCCGCGCTGCAGCAGATCCTCGTTCACAAAGGGATTGTGGATGAGCTCGCTCAGCATGAACACGCGTTTGCCGGGATTTTCCGCCAGCGATTCGTAGGCGCGTTCGATGGCGTTTTTCACGCCGAGGCAGAAGCCGAAATGGCTGGGGATGATGTACCGCACCGCGCCGAAATCCAGGACGGCCGGCCTGCTGGCCGAGCGCTCATTGGTGCGCGAGAGCGACTTGATCGCATCGCAGAGCTGGCTCTGGTAAAGCACGCGGGTGGCCTCGTCCTGCTGGTAAATCCCGCGGTTGCGGTCGCGTTCGACGCGGAACTTGTAGATGTAGTCGTTCTCGCCGAGGTGCAGGTACGGGATCTCGATGAGATGGGGATCCAGCCCGTCCAGCACGGCGCCGAGGGCGGGGGCCAGCGCCGCGCGCTGGCCTTCCAGTTGCTCCAGCGATTGGAAGAAGACCTCGGTGTCGGCCGGCGCTCCCTGGACCTGCGTGAAAAACACGCGGTAGGTGGACGGCGCGGCGGGGCAGGTGAAATATTCGCCCGGCGGCAGGTGTTGCAGGAAGCACGCGCCCAGGCGGGCCTCGGCCATCGCCTCGTCCGCGCCAACAAACGCCAGGCCCAGCCGCGTGCCGGCCCGGCGGACGGCGAGCTGGTTGCTGGCATTGAAGGCCAGGATGACGACTTGGGCGGGAGCGGACACAACCAAGACGGAAGCACAACGCGCCGGAGCGTCAACTGCCGGCGCGGCCGCTTAAAGCTTTAGAACTTCGGCGAGCTTGGTGGCGTCGCCGCCGCCGCCCTGCGCGTAGTCAGGCTTGCCGCCCCCCTTGCCGCCGAGCTTGGCGGTCAGCGCGCCGATGATCTTGCCGGCGGCCTGGCCGGCCTTGATCGCCTCGGGCGAGCAATAGGCGACGAGGCTGACCTTGCCGTCGAGGATGGCGCCCAGCTGGACGACCGCTCCCATGCCGACTTTGTGCAGCACCTGGCTGCCGAGCGAGCGGAGCGCGTCGGGATTGTCGGCCGTGACAATCGCGGAAACCCACTTAAGGCCGTCCTTCTCAATGGCCGTCGCGGCGAGTTCCCCGGCGAGGCCGGCGGAAGCCTTGGCCTCGTAGGCCTTCAGCTTCTTTTCGAGTTCCTTCTGGTGGTTTAGGACGGATTCGAGCTTGGCGGCGACGTCATGCGGTCCCGCGTTGAGGCGGGCGTTGACGGCTTTGAGGGCGGTCTCCTCGTGGACGACGAAGTCGAGCGCGGCCTGGCCGGCGGCAGCCTCGATGCGGCGGGTGCCGGCGGCGATGGCCATCTCGGCCGTGATCTTGATCAGGCCGATCTCGCCGGTGGTGGTCACGTGCGTGCCGCCGCAGTGTTCCTTCGAATACCCGCCGATGTCGCCGAGGCGGACAAATTTCCCGTACTTGTCGCCGAAGAAGGCCAGGACGTCGTCCGGCTTCTTCGCGTACTCGATGTCGAGCGTCTGCACGGGGGCGTTGTCGATCACCTTCTCGTTGACGAGCTGCTCGACCTCCCTGAGCTGGGCCTGCGTGAGCTGTTCGAAATGGGTGAAGTCGAAGCGCAGGCGGTCGGGCGTCTTGTGCGTGCCGAACTGGCGGACGTGCGTGCCGAGGATCTTGCGCAGCGCCCAGTGGATCAGGTGCGCGGCGGAGTGGTGCCGCGAGATCGCGCGGCGGCGGTTGAAATCGACGTGCAGCGTCGCGGCCGTGCCGGCCGCGAAGCTGAGAGCTGAAAGCTGAGAGCTGAGAGCTAGCTTGTGCAGATGACGCCCTGATTTGTCCTTCACCGTGTCGACGATGTCGAACTTGGCGCCGTTGATGAGCGCGTGCCCGACGTCGCCGACCTGGCCGCCCATCTCGGCGTAGAAAGGCGTCTGGTCGAACACGAGGTAGGTGTCCTTGTCGGTCTTCACCACGTCCACGAGTTTCGCGTGCGTCGCATGGGTCGCATCGATCGTGTAGCCGGTGAACTTGGTGGCCTCGGTAGTGACTTCCCCCTCGGTGGCGGCAACGATGACGTCCGTCTTGCGCGCCGCGCGGCCGCGGTTGCGCTGGGCTTCCATGAGTTCCTCGAAGCCGTCGAGGTCGGTCGACAATCCGCGCTCAGCGGCCAGCACCTGCGTCATGTCGAGCGGGAAACCGTAGGTGTCGTAGAGCTCAAAGGCGGCTTCGCCCGAGATTTCGCCTTCGACGGCTGCCTTGTTGAAGATCTGCAGACCCTTGTCGAGCGTTCGCCCGAACGACTCCTCCTCGGCGCGGATGGCCTTCTCGACCATGACGCGCTGGGTCTTGAGTTCGGGGAAGACATCGCCGAGCGATTCGATGACGGGAGCGACCAGCGCCGAGAAATCGCCGGTCTTGAGGCCGAGGTTCTTCTGCCCGTACATGATGCCGCGGCGGAGGATGCGGCGGATGACGTAGTTGCGGCCCTCGTTGCCCGGCAGGATGCCGTCGGCGATGGCGCACGACACACAGCGTGCATGGTCGGCAAGGACGCGGAAGGTGACGTCGATCGTCTGCTGCTGGCTCAGGCCGGTGCGCTCGGTGGGGACCGTGCCGGTGTATTTTTTCCCGGACAGCGCCGCGACCTTGTCGAACGTCGGCTTGAAGACATCGGCGTTGTAGTTCGACGGCTCGGCCGAGAAATCCTTGAAGCCCTTCGTTGTGGCGTGGATGCCGGCGACGCGCTCGAAACCCATGCCGGTGTCAATGTGCTTGGCGGCGAGCGGGGCGACCGTGCCGTCGGCGTTCGCGTTGAACTGGATGAAGACGTGATTCCAGATCTCGATGCAGCGCGGCGAACTCGAGTTGACCAGCTTGCGGCCGGCGGCTTCGTCGTCCGAGGGCAGCAGGTTGAAATGGATCTCGGAGCAGGGGCCGCAGGGGCCGGTGTCGCCCATCATCCAGAAATTGTCCTTCTTGTTGCCGTTGACGATGTGGACCGCCGGATCGAGGCCGGCGTCGGTGAAGATCTTCGCCCAGATCGCGTAGGCCTCCTCGTCGCGATCAGCCGGATCGCCCTTGGATTTGTCGGGGTTGTAGATAGTCGCGAACAGGCGCTTCGGCGGGATGCCCCACACTTTGGTGAGCAGTTCCCAGCCCCAGGTGAGAGATTCCTTCTTGAAGTAGTCGCCGAAGGACCAGTTCCCCAGCATCTCGAACATCGTGTGGTGGTAGGTGTCGAAGCCCACGTCCTCGAGGTCGTTGTGCTTGCCGCCGGCGCGGATGCACTTCTGGGTGTCGGCCACGCGCTTCCACGGGGCGGCCTGGTCGCCGAGGAAATAGGGCACGAACTGGTTCATGCCGGCGTTCGTGAACAGCAGGTTGGGCGCCGTCGGCATCAGCGAGGACGACGGGACGATGGCGTGCTGTTTCGACTTGAAGAAGTCGAGGAACGACTGGCGGATTTCGGCGGAGGTCATTGCGGCTGGGACGGAACAGCACACGGTTACGCCAATACGCTGGCAAGTCGGAAGAAATTGGCCGCCACGCCGGCCCACGCCGCCCCCTTGAGCGCCCTTCTGCTGCCAGCCGTCGCACTCGTAATTTTTTTTCAGGCGTCCTGTTTTTAGGTCTAATGTCACTTATAGTCTATTGCCAATCCTGCTACCATGTGTCGTTGAAAGTACCGAAAGGACAAAAGGTTCGCGAAGATAGCTCCGTTGAGCTCCAGACCCGCATTGGATCCGTGATCAAATCGCAGCGGCTGCGGCTTGGCGTAACCCAGGAAGAGTTGGCCTGGCGGGCCGACATGCATCGGACCTATTTGGCGGACATTGAGCGGGGCGGCCGCAACATCACATTGCGAAGTATCGTGAGCCTTGCGCAGGCGCTGCAGATCTCGATTGAGAGCCTCGTTAGCCAGGAAAATACCACGAGGCAGGTGCCGGCAAGATTGGGCGAAATCCTCCTGGTTGAGGACAACGCCGAGGACGCGGCATTGACCCTGCGGGCCTTCAAACAGGCCAGGCTCTCAAACCCAGTGAAGGTCGTCCGGACCGGCAAGGAGGCATTGGACTACATCAACTGCCGCCGCCGGTACGCCCGGCGCCATGCGACGACCCCGCAGATCGTCCTGCTCGATCTCAATTTGCCGGACATGTCCGGACTCGACGTGCTGCGCGCGCTCAAGGCCCGCAAGGAAACACGCCAAATCCCCGTGGTGGTGCTGACGGTGTCCCGTGATGACCGGAACATCATGGAATGCAGCCGCTTGGGGGCGGAAAACTACATCATCAAACCGGTCGAGTTCGCGAGTTTCAGCAAGATCACCTCCCGGCTCAATTTTCGCTGGGCGCTGATGAAAGTACGCATCGCCACCGCCCGTCCACCTGTGTAGTACCAGACCCATCAAAAGCGGCAGGGCCAGCCGCGACCAATCTTACCACCCCAGCGGTTTCACTGTCCCGCCCGGCCGGAATCCACGCCGTGCCGGCGGTTGATATGAACCCGCGTCAGCCATGCGGCCAGAAGAACAGCTCAAGGAATCGATGAAGGAACTGGGCGACCTCAAGGCCGCGCTCGACGAGCATGCCATTGTGGCGATCACCGACCCGCAGGGGCGGATCACCTACGTGAACGACAAGTTTTGCGCGATCTCGAAGTACGCCCGCGAAGAGTTGCTCGGGCAGGACCACCGGATCATCAACTCCGGGCACCACCCCAAGGAGTTCATCCGCGGACTGTGGGCCACCATCGCCCGCGGCCGGGTCTGGAAGGGCGAGATCAAGAACCGGGCGAAGGACGGCTCCTTCTACTGGGTGGACACGACCATCGTGCCCTTCCTGAACGACGACGGGAAGCCGCGGCAGTACGTGGCGATCCGGGCCGACATCACCGAACGCAAGCGCGCCGAGGAGGAACTGAAGACTTCCGCCAAGGAAATCGAGGACCTGAAGGCCGCGCTGGATGAGCACGCCATCGTGGCCATCACCGATGCGCGCGGGAAGATCACCTTCGTCAACGACAAGTTCTGCGCGATCTCCCAGTACTCGCGGGAGGAACTGGTGGGACAGGATCACCGGATCAT
>CAYZSN010000331.1:0-4523 GCA_964481095.1 uncultured Oleiharenicola sp.
CTGCTTCGGCCGGCGGCTTCGGGGCAGCGCGCGCAACGCCTCCAGGCCGCGCAGGAAAACGGCCACGTGCGTGTCGTGCTTGTCGGCGGGATTGTGCAGGTAGACGACGTCCGCCCGGCAGGCCTGCAGGATGGCGAGCAAATCCGCGCGAACGACCTCCGTGCGCGCGTCCTTCACCACCTTGCTCGGGTGCGCCAGCTGGATCACGGCCGAGTATTGGCCGAGCTCCGCGGCGCGGCGCTGCTCGAGCCGCCGCACCTTCCGCATCTGCTCGTCGGTGTAGCGGGCGAACCGGCCCGTGCGCGGGCTGCCGGCCCCGTCCGTGACCACCACGCCGGTGAACCGCCGCTGCCCGCGGCCCGCGGCGATCCCGTGGTAGGCCATGATCTCGATGTCGTCCTGGTGCGCCGCGAGGCAGAGGTGCGTCGTCCGCTTCAGCGCCCTCGCCAGCGGACTGCCATCCGGGACGTACGCATCGGCGGCGAGTTGGAAGAATTTCATGGGATAAACGTTCAGCAGTCAGCTATCAGCTTTCAGCATCCTGTCCATCGTTCCGTGGCCATTGTCCGGCTGACAGCTGAAGGCTGATCGCTGAAAGCTGGCGGGCTTTCACGTCTTCACCTGCAGCCACTCGATTGAAGCGGCCTTCCCCGCCCCATCAAACTCGACCACCGTAGCCGAAAGGCGAACGTCGCCGGTCGCAACCTCGAAGCGGCGGGGCAGCCCGTCGAGAAACCGCCCCACCACCGGCTCGATCTCGCGCCCGAGCACCGACTCGTGCGGCCCGGTCATGCCGACATCGCACTGGAACGCCGTGTACCCGCGCAAAATCGCCGCGTCCGCCGTGGCCACGTGGGTGTGCGTGCCGAGCACGGCCGTGGCGCGGCCGGCGAGGTGCCAGCCCAGCGCCTGCTTCTCGGAGGTCGCCTCCGCGTGCATCTCGACCAGCGCGCCGTCGAAATGCCCGCGATGCCGCTGCAGCACCCGGTCGGAACACTGGAAAGGACACTCGCCCTTGAGGCCCATGAACGACCGGCCGAGCACGGTGAACACCAGGAGCCGGAAACCGTTCTTCTCGAGGATGAGATGGTCGCGGCCGGGATTGCCGTCGGGCAAATTCGCCGGGCGGCACACCTGCTTCAGGTTCACGATGTCCTGCTCGAAGCCCTTCTGGTCCCACACGTGGTCGCCGAGCGTCACGGCATCGACCCCGTTCTCGACCAGCGTGTCGGCGATGCTCGCGGTGATGCCCGCGCCGGCGGCGGCGTTCTCGCCGTTGGCGACGACAAAATCGAGGCTCCGTTCGGCGCGCAGCTTCGGCACCAGCTTGGCGACGGCTTCGCGCCCGGGCTTGCCGACGACGTCGCCGATGAAGAGGAACCTCATGAATTTCCCTTGGTCATCGCAAGGCCCGCAAACGCGGGCCGTGGCGATCCAGATGGATTGCCTCGCTTCCCGCCAAGGCGGGCTCCTCGCAATGACGGTACATGGTTACGGCGCGAGGTAGCTCGCGCTGCCGGCATTGCCGAAGCCCGTCGGGCTGAGACGCGTCGCCTTGCCCGACTCGGTGTCGACGATGTAGAGGCCGCGGGTGTTGGCCGCGCGGAAGGTGCAGAGCACGTGCCGGCCGTCGGCGAGCCACACCGGCTCGATGGCATCGGTCGGGGCCTTGGAGACGACCTTGCTGGCGCCGGCCTTCATATCGAACACCGCGATCTGGTAGCCGCGGCCCACGCCGGCGGTGAACGCGATCTTGCCCGGGTCCGCCGCGCTCCAGTCGGGCTCGGCGCAATACTTCGAGATGTTCGTCGGCAGGCGCGACATCGCGCCGCCGCCCACCGGCATGGTGTAGAGCTGCGGCCCGCCGGCGGCGTCCGAGGTGAAGAGCAGGCGCGAACCGTCGGGCGAGAACGTCGGCGACGCCTCGACCGACTGGTTGGTCGTCAGGCGCCGGAGCTGGCGGCCCTGCGAATTGCCGACGTAAACCTCCGGATTGCCCTCGCCCGACAGCACCATGGCAAGGCGCGTGCCGTCGGGACTGAAGCGCCCGCCGCTGTTCGTGCCCTTGAAGCTGGCGAGCAGCGACACGCGGCGGCTGACGAAATCGATGACGTAGATGTCGGGGAAACTCGTGCGGTAGCTGGTGTACACGACCTGGCGTCCGTCGGGCGACCAGCGCGGGCTGAGCACCTGCTTGCCGTCGCTCGTCCACTTGAACAGGTCGCCGAAGAAAAGGTCGGAGGTGTAGACCTCGTTCTGGCCGGTGCGGTCGCCGATGAACGCGAGCTTGCCGGCGAACCAGCCGCGCAGCCCGCTGGTCTTCGCCACCGCGACGTCCGCCGCGCGCAGGAGCGCGTTGCGCAGGTTCGTGCCGGAAACCGTCTCGGTGTGCACCGGCGTGCCGGCGCTGCCCTTGGTGATGGCGACGCTGACCGAGTTGCCGCCGACCGCCGCGAAATTGATCGCGTACGCGCCGCCGCTCGCAACGAGCCGGTAGCGGCCGTGCGCGTTGAACGCCGTCAGCGCGAGATTCTGCAGCTCGGGCGAACCCGACGTGACCGTGACCGGGATGGTGTCGGTGCTCGACTTGACGTCGATGGTGCCGATGTCGGTGTCGGCCAGGGCGGGAAGGGCGAGGGCGAGGCAGAGCAGGAGGCGGAAAGCGTTACGCATGGAGGGTGAGACGGTAAGTAATGAAGAAAGTTCGGGCCGGCTTTTTGTTTTACTCCCGGCAACCTACTCACAAGGTCAAAGCGCCTTGTTTTCCAAGCCATTTTCCCACGCCGCGTGACCGCCGACACCATCAAGGAAGCCCTGAAGCAGGTGAAGTACCCCGGATTCAGCCGGGACATCGTCTCCTTCGGGCTGGTGCGCTCGGCGGCCTTCGCCGACGGCACGGCCAAGGTGTCGGTCGCCCTCACGACCTCCGACCCCAAGGTGCCGACGATGCTCAAGGCCGAGATCGAGAAATGCCTGCGCGCCCAGCCGGGCGTGAAGGACGTCATCATCGAGCTCGCCGTCTCCGCCGCCAAGGCCCCGCCCAAGCCCGGCGAGGCCAACCTCGGCGGCGGCACGGCGCCCGCCGGCCTCAAGCATTCGGTCGCCATCGCCTCCGGCAAGGGCGGCGTCGGCAAATCCACCTTCGCGGTCAACCTCGCCTGCGCCCTCGCCCAGCTCCTCGAGTCCCGCGGCCGGCCCGGCCGGGTGGGCCTGATGGATTGCGACATCTACGGCCCGTCGGTGCCGCTGATGATGGGCCTGGCAGGCGCGCGGCCCGACGTGGACGGGGACAACCTCGTCCCGCTCGAACGCCACGGCGTGAAGGTCATCTCGATGGGTTTCCTGGTGGACGATAACACGCCGGTCGTCTGGCGCGGCCCGATGATCATGAAAACCATCCAGCAGTTCGTCCAGAACGTGAAATGGGGCGAACTTGACGTTTTGCTGGTCGACCTCCCGCCCGGGACCGGCGACGCGCAGCTTTCGCTGGTCCAGACGCTGCCGCTCGACGGCGCAATCCTCGTCACCACGCCGCAGGCCGCCGCCACGAACATCGCCCGCAAGGGCGGCCTGATGTTCCAGAAGGTGAACGTGCCGCTGCTCGGCGTGGCCGAGAACATGAGCTGGTTCGAGGACGCCGCCGGCCAGCGCCAGCACCTCTTCGGCGAGGGCGGCGGCGCGGCCACTGCCGAGGTTCTCGGCACCGGGCTGCTCGGGCAGGTGCCGCTCTTCCCCGAAATCCGCGCCGGGGGCGACGCGGGCCGGCCGATCACCGTGCACGCGCCGGAGAGCCGACCCGCGCAGGTTTTCCGCGAGATTGCCGCGACCTTGCTGGCGCGCCTGAAAGTGTAGCGCATGGATTGACAGGCGTGAGACGACACCTCTACCGTTCGGGCGCATGACGTTTCAGCCGGGCCAAACTTCGCCGACCAGTCAGGTCGGTCATCGTTCTTATTGTCGCTGACCCACCCCATGTCCGCCCTTCCCTCCAGTTCCAGCGAGCACGGTGGCAACCGCGATTTCGTCAAGCAATCGAGCCTGTACCAGGAGTTTCTCGCGGAGCGGGAGGAGATCCTGAAGCACAAGTGGATCGAGTCGGAGCGCCTGGGTTACGACATTGGTTTCGAGCGGGCGCTGCTGGACTGGATCCGCAAGCACCGCGACTGCTGGCGGGCCGCCCGCGGGGCCCAGCTCGCTTCGGGAAGCGGCGGGCCGACGCCGATCGAGCCGATCAAGAAGTAAGCCGCCCAGCAAAAGGCCGGTCCCGCGAGGAACCGGCCTTGAAAGTTTTTATGGAGGCGGACCGACCTTACTTGATCTCCTTGTGGAGCGTGTGGCGCTTGAGGAAGGGATTGTACTTCTTCTTCTCGATGCGCTCGGTGACGGTCTTCTTGTTCCGCTTCGTGAGATAACGCGAGGCGGGTTTGCCCTCTTTGCGGGCTTCGGTGCATTCCAGGGTGACGGTTTCTTGCATGGCTTTAAATGGGTTGGAAGGGTCGAAAGAAAGGGTTCCGGCGGGGCCC
>CAYZSN010000332.1:0-2914 GCA_964481095.1 uncultured Oleiharenicola sp.
GGGTTGGCCGAGGATTTCCGCTCAAGTACACTTCAGCTTCGCCTTGGTTGCGCCACTCAGCGGCTAGGGTTGGCCGAGGATTTCCGCTCAAGTACACTTGAAACCCATCATGCAACTGGCGATTCTGGGCTAGGGTTGGCCGAGGATTTCCGCTCAAGTACACTTTGATGGGTCAGCGGTTACCAATACTGGGAGCTAGGGTTGGCCGAGGATTTCCGCTCAAGTACACTTGCCGGGCGTGATTCGACGCGAGCCCATCGGCTAGGGTTGGCCGAGGATTTCCGCTCAAGTACACTGTTTGCGGCCATTATGCCTATGTCTGGACCGCTAGGGTTGGCCGAGGATTTCCGCTCAAGTACACTTTGCTTCGCAGTCCATCGACTGTACTGGCGGCTAGGGTTGGCCGAGGATTTCCGCTCAAGTACACTGTTCTGCCACGCATACTCAATCGCATGGTGCTAGGGTTGGCCGAGGATTTCCGCTCAAGTACACTAGGTAGTACCGGAAACCGATACCTATCATTAGCTAGGGTTGGCCGAGGATTTCCGCTCAAGTACACTGAAGCAGTTTCACCATATCGTCGGGCCGCCGCTAGGGTTGGCCGAGGATTTCCGCTCAAGTACACTTGCCTCCGAAGTAATCGCTGCCGCACTCGCGCTAGGGTTGGCCGAGGATTTCCGCTCAAGTACACTTAATAGTGCAGCATTTGCCGACCCGGTTCGGCTAGGGTTGGCCGAGGATTTCCGCTCAAGTACACTTGGCAACTTGGGATATACGAAGCCTATTCAGCTAGGGTTGGCCGAGGATTTCCGCTCAAGTACACTATGTCCCGTGTAAATCGCTGATTTGCGCGGGACATAACCTTTTGCGCACTCAAAAAAGCAGCATCTGAGGCTGCGGGCCTTCGGGTTTTTGCGGCCTTCTTCCAAAGAATACTTCCATTTTTCCAAACTGGTGGTCGGTTACAGCGATGATGCGAACCTGTCCCAGAGGCGGAACCGCGTGGCGCACGATGCGGCGATGGGCGTCCGCCGCCTCTTCGCTGGCGATGTAACGGGCATAGACAGAGTATTGCAGCATCATGAAGCCGTCCTTCAGCAGAACCTTGCGGAAGCGGGCATAGTTCCGCCTGTCTATTTTGTCCTCCACCGGTAAGTCGAACATTGCCATTAGCCACATGGGTCGAAAGGCGGAAAGAGGCTGCCGTAGCACGGTTACAGCTCCGGCAGGCGCAACTGGGTGTTCCCGCCCATGATGGCCTGAGCCAGGCTGGAGGAGGCGCGCGCCATCCAGTCGAACAGGGTGCGGGACTCGCCCTCGAACTCATATCGATCCAGCATTGGCCGCAGTATCCAGGATTTTGCCGCCTTGTCCAGTGGCTGGCCAGGATCGTTTTCGCGGGTCCAATGGTAGACGGCGCGGTCGATCAGAGGGCGGAAGGGCTCCATGAGATCGTCGGCGAGACAGAAGGGGTTATAGCGGTTATGGTGCTGCAAGCCCAGGGAAGGATGCAGCCCTGCCGCGCATATTCCCCGCGCCACCACGGCGCGCAGCACGGCGTAACCGTAATTGAGATGGTTGTTCTGGTCGGGACCCTCGCGCCCACGGCGGAATCCGGAGTCCCGAAAGAGCAGGGGCCAGTAGCGGCGGGAGGCCTGCGCCTCCAGATTGCCGGTGTCGCCCGAGAGCACGCGGGCGGACATGGCTCCGAGGCCGCCATCGTTGCCATGGAGCTCCTGAAGCAGGCGGCCCTGGGCCCGTATTTTGGCCCGTACGATCTGCCTCCAGAGCCGCTTGCGCAGGGGCTCGGAGACCTGGGTCTGGCGGGCGAAGCGTTCCGTCTGCGTGGTGTGCGCCTTCAGGGGCAGCATAATGGCCGCGGGCATGTGGTTGCGGTCGCAGATGACGACGCTGCCTCCGTTGCCGGCCATTTCCGATATGACCGCCTGCGTCATGAGCACGCGCGGATGCGAGATGACCAGCACGGCAAGCTCGGAGAGCGGAGTGGTGGTTTCGACGCCGCCCTCCTGCGGCTCGATCACAAGCTGCGAATAGCGGACGTGAAGCGAGGCGGCGGATTCGGAGATGTCGAGGATGCGCTCAGTCATGCTCAGTCACGCGCCTCCCGCAAACGGCCAAGCACATCGACGACAACCTTGCGGCAGTTGCGTTCGCGAAGTCCGTCCACGCCGATTCTTAGCCAGTCTTCTGCTTTGATTATCTCTGCTTTCAGACGTGCGTCAGTATGTCTGACAAACGAAAGTTGAATTCTCCCGCCTGCGAACTCACTCATGGTTCGAATTACAAATAAATTGCGGGTTTTGCTTGTCAAATCGTCCATCTCCACCATGTCGCCACCCATGAGGGAGAACACAAATTCCGCGTCTTCCGATCCCGGCAATTTGTTTTCAACGATGGGTTCCCCCCTCCGCCTACGGCGCATGGCGTCGAGGCGGCTGACGACTCCGGGGCTTTCCCAGATGGGCCGCCCTTTCTTGTCTTTCGTGGAAAAGATCGCGATGTGATGATTGTTGCCCGTGGAGATGTATCTTTCACGGGAGCCTTCGCCTACAGTCTCGACTGTGCCAGGGACCCGTATTCTCACCTTGCGGATGGGAACACTGGCTCCCTTGCGCGTTTTGAGCACCGGGTATTCGGTCTCGAGCTTTTTGGGGTTCCCGTCAACCTCTTGCAATTTTGTCTGTACGGCTTCCCGCACTCTACGATCAACGATTACGGTCTCATCGAGGATCTGTTTTTCCGAAAGCTCATGCACGAGCTTTCGAATGTGGACAACATCTTTTTTGCCATATTTCCTGGGCCTGCTGTAGTTGGTCTCTTCATGCAGGGCGCCATTGAGCTTGCGGCTGGGGCGGTGGGAGACGTGGAGTTGTTCGATGGAAGGCCGGACGGA